>NZ_CP045997.1:7987895-8298851 GCF_010233585.1 Spirosoma endbachense | reverse complement strand
CAAGAAGTTGGAAAAATGTTGTAGGTTTAGCCAAGCAGGGAGCGACAGTCATGGTTTTGTAGTCTAGAGAACCACAAAGGTATGGCTAACTGCTCCTTGCCGTTTTTATAAGAAAGCCCTGTATGCTATATTTACTTCCTGCCGGCATACCTTCTATAAAGGAACCTAAAAATAAATTGGTATGGGAGCTTCAATAGTACTATTTATTGCTGGGACATTAATGTCCAGTCTCGGATTTATAGTGTACAAATTTAAGATTACTAAAATTATTGCGGGATATGACCCTAAAACTGTTAAAGATCCAGACGGTCTAGCCATGTGGATTGGAAAATGTTTTATGTGCACGGGGATTATAGGAGTCATAATTGCTTTCTTCAATTATCTTTTTTCATCAAGCCGTTCCGAATCATTTTCATTTATATCATTTATGGTGTTATCAATGATAGGTGGAATAATTTCATTGGCAGGCGCCCAAAAATTTCACAAATGAGATAATAACACTTTTCGTGAAATATCTTTCAGTTTCTCTTTTCTTATTTTTTCTAATCAATGTTAGTTATACTCAAACTACAACTCTGGTTGTCAATACCAAGCTTGATTCATTAGCTAAATTTTCACAGAAACTATCAAGCCGATTATTGGGATCGTCGTCACTGTTGATCATGCTCGTCACAGGCTCGTAAAGCGGTAAACGTTTTGGTTTATACAGCTTTGGCAGTACTTCGATGGAATTACTCCCACAACTCTGGAAATTCAGTCACTCGTTGACCTTCAAACACCAGCCCTTGCTTCCGTAAGCATGTATACGTTTGATCGGGTGTGCTGTGCCGACAATGTCGCTGTACGAACATGATATCTTTCGTGGCCCGGTAAAGCACGACCGCCCCGGTTGGTTTCCAGCTATACAAATCATAATCATGCCCGAACAATCCCAAATCCTGCATTATCTTTTTGTGGCGCTTATAAAAATAGTTCTCCCCGACGTGCTGGGGACCGGGGTACCCTGTTACAGTAAATAAGTAATCAGTAGCTGGATAGTCGCGCAATCGTTTTTTTTGAATCAATTGCTCCAGAGCCGATGGAATGTTTACGAAACCTGTTTTTCGGTTTTTCGAGTTGCCACTGGTAACGCGCACCTGCTCATTCAGGATGTCGCCTACCTTTAACAACCGGAGTTCTTCACCAGGGCGCAAGAATAAAAAGTAGATGAACTGGCAAAACGACCATAACTGCTCATCGCCAGTGGCCAGGATAGCACTCCGAAATTCTTTAGCCTGGTCTGCATTGAATGGCCTGTGGTCTTCAGAGGCATCAACCCGCACGTTTATAATAGACAAGCAGGGATTCCTGGCGATCAGCTCGCGGTAAATGTAGAACTTAAAGAACGACTTGTAAAAGCCGAGCATATTGTTCCGGCACCGGCCTCCTACCTTGAGTTGATCGAAAAATTCGAACATCATTTTGACCGTAATATCTTTTAACTCAACGTTAGATTGATTTTTGCTCAGTAAGTAGGTTCGCAGATGGCGAAAGTATTGATCGTTGAGTCCTTCGGTATTGCTTTTAAGCTCAATCTTTTTGGTGGCTTTATAATACTGGCAAGCGTCCTCGAAGGTAAATTCTTTCAGCTTAGGGGTGGGTACTGGTGCTTGTTCGACTGGTTCAGGCAATGTCTCATCAACGTGCCACCCCTCTTTTAACCGTCGATTGACTTCTTTAATGATATCCTTGGCGTCTTTGAGCTTCTCAGCGTTTGTCTCTCCGACGAGGGAAATACGCTTTCGCACTTTCTTCTTTTTTTGAACATCCCAAACGTAGAAGATTACATAGGGTTCAGTGGTTGATTCAACAAGACGGGCGAGCGTGTTGGGATATTCGTTTTTAGTGCCAGGCTTTATGCCCTGTTTTTCTGCCATTTGGTGCCACAGAACTGCCACAAAATGATCGCCGAGCGATCGGAACATAAAAAAACCGCCAAATCACAGAGATTTGGCGGTTTTTATGTAGTCGGGGTGGCAGGATTCGAACCTACGACCTCCTGCTCCCAAAGCAGGCGCGATACCGGGCTACGCTACACCCCGAAAACGAGCTTTTTGTTGTTGAATCCATCGGAGGAATCTTTCAACTAAAGTTGCTCCTGCGGAGAGAGAGGGATTCGAACCCTCGGTACCGTTACCAGTACGACAGTTTAGCAAACTGTTCCTTTCGGCCACTCAGGCATCTCTCCGTAGCCCTTTCATCCATTTCCTGGACGATTGGGACACAAAGATAGAGGTATTCATCGTTTTCAGCAAGAGGTAACGAAGAAAATCTTTTAAGAATTATTATTTTCGCCCCACCCTTACATCGACTTAAGGAAACAAACTCAGTCATTTTCAGGCTGGTTATGGCTTTTCATGAATTGGCTTTATTCATTTTCAAGTACCGATTTTTTTTTAATTGGGTTGTTCATCGCCCTGTATAGCCTGTATATTTTACGTACGTTTCGGCTGGCAAGACAGTTGAATACTTCAGCTTGGGGAGTTATTCCAAAGTTTTTTCTCCGTAGCAGTTATTTAATTCTATTGCTAATTGCTTTACTCGGCCCCTCATTTGGTGAAGCCGAACGGAATATGACAATAACCGGACGAGATGTGTACCTGCTGGTTGATATATCTCGCTCAATGGATGCAACAGATGCGGTTCCTTCCCGGCTTGAGCGCGTCAAATATGACATCCAGCAGCTCTGCGACACATTGTCTACAGATCGTTTTGGACTGATTCTGACATCCAGTGAATCCTTTGTCTTATCGCCCTTAACAGCCGATCACGATGCCCTAAAACGTTTTGTGCGGGATATTCGCACAGGCAAGGCAGCTATAGGCGGTACTGATCTTTGCGCAGCGATCGAATTAGCCCGCCAAAAGTTTATCACCGATTCGTCGACCCGCCTGAACGCCAAAGCATTGGTACTATTCAGTGATGGAGAAAATTTCGGCTCCTGTAATCGTACTGAGCTTGCAAGCCTTAAAACAGCTGGTTTACCGCTTATTACAGTTGGCGTTGGCACAGAAACAGGCTCGTCTATTCGTGAAGGTCGTGATTTTGTTCGCGACGATTCCCGGCAAATCGTCCGAAGTCGATTAAATCGGAGTTTTCTTCAGGAACTGGCTCGCGATGGTGGTGGGCAATACATTGAAGCCAACACTGGTCAATATGTTCGTGAATTGGCGGGGGTTCTGTTGGCGCAACAAGGCTTTAGAATAGACCAGAACCGCGTGACTGTTTCCACCAATAAATACGTTTATTTTTTACTGGCCGCACTTGTGTTACTGGCCTTTGACCTTATTGTAACAGTAAGGACATTCAGATTATGAGTGCATCTCAAAGTTTCCCCTTATTTTTGGCGACCGATACGTGTTATTGACGTATGATTTATTTATTCATTGCGGCCTGGCTCTGGTGGGACACGCCCCATTCATTAAATCAGATTTCACGAAATAATGAGGCCAGGCAGGAAGCCGAAGCAGCCTATAAAGCGGGCGATTATACGCGGGCGATGCATCTGTATGCCAGTCTGAGCCGCATCACAACAACGATCGATCCGGGAGTGCGATTGAATCTTGGCCATACCTATTTTCATCTTAAACGGTATGGAAAAGCTCGTTCCCAGTATGAAGCATTGCTTCATTCCGACCGAACTGATTTACGTACAGTAGCCGCAACGCAACTGGGTGTGATGGCCTGTCTTCAAAAAGACAGTGCTATAGCGCTGACTTTTTTTGAACGGGCTTTGCTCGAAGATCCGGACAACGAACCAGCCAGGTATGACTTTGAGTTAATAAAGAAGCGGTTTTCAGGTAAAACTACCGAACCAAATTCGCGCCAGAAATCGTCCGGCAACAGGCCAGATCAACAGAATAAACCCCGCCCTTCAGGTGGGCAACAGGTTGAGCGATCAGCCCGGCAGGATGAGTTACTACATCGCTTTCAACGGCTCGACCTTAGTGAAGCACAGGCACTCCAACTGCTCGATGCGATGCAGGAAGATGATCTGCCTTATGCGCTGACTCGATCGGCCCGGCATTCAACGATGAAAACGAAAGAGAACGGAAGTCGCTGGTAAAGTAATTATTATTTAGATCATTATCAGGGCTGTCTCAATCCACCGTCAACATTGATTAACAACAGGTAACTATGAATGAAGTCGTCATTATTTCAGCGGTACGAACACCAATTGGCTCGTTCGGAGGTGTTTTGGCAACCTTATCTGCAATAGATTTGGGGGCGACTGCCATCCGGGGTGCATTGACCCGCGCTGGTGTTTCGGCCAGTCAGGTGCAGGAAGTTTATATGGGTAATGTGGTTTCAGCAAACGTCGGTCAGGCACCCGCTAAACAGGCGGCCATGAAAGCAGGTTTACCAGCCAATATTCCATGTACAACCATTAATAAGGTATGTGCGTCAGGGACGAAAGCGATTATGATGGCCGCACAGACTATTCAGCTGGGGCAAGCCGATATAGTCATTGCCGGTGGTATGGAGAGTATGTCCAATGCGCCCTATTATGTTCCTAAAGCCCGTTTTGGCTATAAATACGGTAACGCTGAACTGGTAGACGGCCTAGCCCGCGATGGGTTGGTCGATGCCTATGATCAGTGTGCTATGGGTGTATTTGCCGATCAGACCGCCGAAAAATATGCCATCAATCGGGAATCTCAGGATGCATTCACGGTGCAGTCATACCGCAGGTCCGAAACCAGTACAGTGAGTGGTCGGTTTGGTGCCGAGATCGTTCCAATAGAGGTGGCTGGTCGCAAAAGCACGGTGACCGTTCAGAACGATGAGGAATATACAAACGTCAATTACGACAAAATTCCAACCCTGAAACCTGCTTTTAGGCCAAATGGTACGGTAACTGCCGCTAGTTCGTCGCCGATCAGCGATGGAGCTTCGGCTTTAGTGATCATGAGCCGCCGGAAAGCCGACGAATTGGGGTTAAAACCACTAGCCCGAATTCTGGCTTATGCCGATGCAGAGCAAGAGCCGCAATGGTTCACAACGGCTCCAACCAAAGCGGTACCGCTTGCCCTTGAACGTGCTGATCTAAAAATTGATGACATTGATTATTTTGAAGTCAACGAAGCATTTGCCGTGGTTCCATTGGCATTTAGTGAGATCCTACACGTCCCGCAGGAGAAATTGAACGTCTTTGGTGGTGCCGTATCCATCGGTCATCCGTTGGGTGCATCGGGAGCACGAATTGTAACAACGTTAACAAACGTACTTCAGCAAAACAGTGGTCGATACGGGGTCGCTGGAATCTGCAATGGCGGTGGCGGTGCTTCAGCCATTGTGCTGGAAAAATTATAATGGTTTTTGGCTCATCGTTTATCCTTCTTGAGCGCTAAAAACGAACCAAAAACTATAACCTAAGATAAATGAACGCTATTCAGGAAACTAATTTTCAGTTCCCCGGCCAAACGGGGTTTTATCGTGGCAAAGTGCGGGATGTCTATTCATTCCCCGACAAATTAATCATGATTGCCTCCGACCGGATTTCGGCCTTTGACGTGGTATTACCCCGGCCAATTCCCTACAAAGGACAGGTACTTAATCAGACGGCGGCTTACTTTCTACGGGCAACCGCTGATATCGTGCCGAACTGGCTCCTCGATACGCCTGATCCAAACGTGAGTGTCGGGCTGAAATGCGAACCCTACGCGGTCGAAATGGTTGTACGCGGTTATCTGGCAGGACATGCCTGGCGGCAGTACCGCGATGGGCATCGGACTCTTTGTGGCGTTGCCTTACCAGAAGGGCTTCGGGAGAACGATCGCCTTCCTCAACCAATTATCACTCCTTCGACCAAGGCTCACGAAGGTCACGATGAAGACATCAGCCGGGAGGAAATTCTTAGCCAGGGTATTGTCAGGGAAGAAGAGTATGTTCAATTGGAAAACTACGCACTGGCTCTTTTTAGCCGAGGCACGGCAATGGCGGCTGAACGTGGCCTGATCCTGGTGGATACCAAATATGAATTTGGCTCCATTGACGGAAAAGTTTACCTCATCGACGAGGTTCATACACCCGACTCATCCCGTTATTTTTACGCCGATACATACGATACGAATCTTCAGGCCAATCAGCCCCAGAAGCAACTTTCTAAAGAATTTGTTCGGGAATGGCTTATTGCCAACGGATTTCAGGGTAAAACCGGGCAAGTTGTGCCAGCAATGTCTGATGAGTGGGTCCAGCAAATCTCCGCCCGCTACATCGAACTGTTCGAAACCGTAACCGGGCAATCTTTTCAGCCCGCCGATCCAGCCACTGACCCACAGCTGCGAATTGAAGCCAATGTCGGTAAATCACTGGCCGTTTGAGCGATCAACGTGGCTTAATACGTGTCCTTTCAGAGTACCTTTCTGCCCTGTTGTATCTATTTTTAGTGGAATGTCGTCTAACTTGTTTAAAAATCTTCTCAATAGAAATCCAAGAACCTGAAACCAGCAATCTTCATGAATTACACCATTGAAAGAAACGAACAATATGCCCTGATTCGATTGGCTGATAGTGAGTTCGGTGGCGATATTCCTACCGATTTTGAAACCCTCAGCCGTACCTTATTCCGGTCGGGTTATAGTAATATCATTGTTGATATAGCGCCCGTACAGGCTGTAGATCAGGCAGGTATCACAATCATTCGTAAAATAAATCGCCAATGTTCCAACGAACTGGGCTTATTGGTGTTAGTTACAAAGAATGATGAATTAATAGAGTTTCTGGACAAGGCTAACATCAGCGATCTTACTATTTTACCAACCGTAGAAGAAGCCGTTGATGCCGTGTTCATGAATGAATTGGAGAACGATTTTCGCAGTGAGGATGACGATGAGTACGACGCAGGGGGAAGCATCAGCCGGGATGCCGAGTAAAGGCACCATCACCGACAAAGAGCATGAACAACATCACCGACCAGCTAATCCGGTATTTACACTTACGGTATTAGGCGCTGGTTCGGCTACACCTACGCTACGGTTTCATCCGACAGCGCAGTTGCTTACCGCCGGGAATGATTACATGCTGATTGACTGTGGCGAAGGAACGCAACTCCGACTTATTGAGCAGAAAATACGACCGAGTCGGCTCCGGTACATCTTTATTTCTCACCTCCACGGCGACCATTACTTTGGATTACCACCACTCCTCTCAACCCTAAATCTGGCCGGACGAACCGAAGATCTGTACTTATTCGGGCCCCGTGGTTTAGATGAGGTGCTGACAACCATCTTCCGTGTTTCCGATTCGCGATTGGGTTATCGTATCCATTTTCAAGCTGTTGATCCGAACACGCCTACCCTTCTGCTCGATCACCCGCAATTGACCGTGGAGTCGATTCCGCTTCAGCATCGAATCGACTGCTCCGGCTATTTGTTTCGGGAAAAAACGCATCCGAGAAAGCTCATTCGTGAGCGGCTACCCGATGATATTCCGATTCATTTCCTGAAACAGCTTAAGGAAGGCCGCGATATTTTGACTGATGAAGGCCAGATTATTCACGCAGCCGATGATGTTACCACACCAGGGCTGCGTGCCCGCTCCTATGCTTTTTGCTCCGATACGCGTTATATTGAATCACTTGTGACTCAATTGCAGGGTGTCGATTTGCTCTATCACGAAGCTACTTTTCTGGAAGATAATGCTCAGCGTGCAGCCGAAGTCTATCATTCTACGGCTAAACAGGCGGCTACAATTGCGGCTAAAGCTGGCGTCGGCCGCTTGTTAATCGGGCATTTTTCGTCCCGTTACAAGCAATATGATCCGTTCGTGAATGAAGCCAGGACTATTTTCCCGGAAACCTATATAGCCGTAGAAGGCGAAACTATTTCGATCGAAAACTGGGGAAATTCAGACTAAACCATTCGGTGTTGCCTAGGCTATATCCTGAATAAATAGTCTAGGCAACACCGAATGAAAAAATTGTTTGGCAGGTCTTGAGTAAACAAAGCGCAAGAATCTGACTATATTTAGGCCCAAACCATTACCTGTTCATACATGCTGGCCTTGCACTTAGGCTTTCTGGATGTCGGCTGGCTCGACTTGCTCGATATCGTACTAGTTGCCCTACTTATCTACCAGATTTATAACCTCGTTCGTGGCAGCGTTGCCAGTCGGGTATTCGTAGGCTATCTTCTGGTTTACCTCGCTTACCTTCTCGTTAAAGCATTTGGGCTAAACCTGTTGACTACTATACTGGAATATTTTATCAGTGTGGGCGCTTTGGCGTTGATTATTATCTTTCAACAGGAAATTCGCCGATTTCTGTTACTCATCGGTAAGTCTACCAACGTCGCCAACAGCCGATGGTTACGACGCTGGCTACTACGACAGCCGAACGTGCCAGAGCCAACGACGTCGCTCCGCCCCATTCTGGATGCCTGCAAGACGCTCAGCGCTGAGTTTTCGGGTGGACTGATCGTTATTCGCAAAAATGATGATCTGGAAAAATTTTCCCAGTCGGGCGAATTGATCGATGCCGAGGTGTCAAAACCGTTGTTACTGGCCATTTTCAGCCAATATAGCCCACTGCACGATGGCGCTGTCATTATCAGCGATGGGCGGATTCAATCTGCCCGCTGCATTCTGCCCGTCTCCGATGATGACGAATTGCCATCTTCATTAGGCTTTCGCCACCGGGCGGCTTTAGGAATGAGTGAAGCCACCGATGCAGCAATTATTGCTGTTTCGGAAGAAAGCGGTCGAATGACACTTGCCTTGAACGGTGAATTGTTTACCAATCTGTCCCTGTCGGAACTCGACGACAGGCTAAATCGCTACCTGCGCGAGCCGGGCAGAAAAGAGACCCAGCTATAAAAGATGAAGGGGGCGTAGCGGTCGATTAAACACGATTTACGCCCCCTTTACCTTTTACAATCCGAGTTAACGTCAATTAGCTTCACAGCCAGATTTTAATATTCAAGCATTCTGGGCAAACTTTTTGCCTGTTCCACAAAATCAGTAACCTGCTCGACCGATGGTGGACGTTGGGTGAACTGTCTTTTGCTATTAATTTCGATCAATTTAGCGTGCAGGTTTACCGCCGAACGTTGAGCCAGTTCGACAACGGTATCAACACCAGCTTCTTCCATTAGATCACTATAAACCCGGCCAATTCCCTTGACGCGAGCCAGATCAGCCCGGTTCGCCAGGTCAAGCAGAAGAGATTGATCAATACCCGTGGCTGACGCTAAAGCCTTACGGTCCTGTGGGGTTTTGGTTGCTTCAAGTAGAGCGTCACTATCGCCCAGGCCCTGCCCTTTCAGGGCATATACCATAGCGTCTGTAGTGCCACGAAGTTCTCCTAACGTAATGCTCATAACAAATAAGAGGTAGGTTTATGATTTAGTTGCAGGTTGACCTTCAGCCTGCTTATACATTATCAACGAACAAGATACTTTCTTCGGGTATCGTTTAACAGAAATTTTTTCTGAACGGTAAAACTATCGGGATGTATTTGTTCAAATTCAGTCTTCCATTCCAGGTATCTCACAGGTTCCATCTGATGGAACAGATCACCATTAATTTTCTTCTGAATAAGGTATTCCTCAAAAGTCATACGTCAAATTGTCCGCTCCAGCTTTCAACTTTATCTACACTAAGACTGGATTGATAGCATTAAGTAACAAATATACGGTTCAAAAATAATTCAAATGACAAAGTGGCGGATTATTTCCCAATAATACATGATGAATTTATACTGGAACAGATCATGAGGGTACTCCAATCGTCATGTAAACCAAAATCGTATGAATACGCAATTTGTGGCATTTGCCGATACGATTTCGCAACCAGGTGTAAATCCTGAACAAGATCAGATCTTACTGGATGCGTACTCAAACACGGTCGTAAATGTAGCTAAAAAAGTAAGTCCATCTGTTGTACAGATTAAAGTAAGTGGACGTAATTCGGGAAATAGTCAATCTAACGCACAAGGACGTAAGCCCGGCCAGTCAAGGCCCGACAATAACGACGGCGGCACAGGATCTGGCTTTATTATCTCGACCGATGGCTATATCATCACCAACAATCATGTTGTTGCTGGAGCCAGTAAACTCGAAGTTGCTTTATCAGACGGCCGCGAACTCGAAGCTACCCTGATTGGCCGCGACCCAGCTACTGATATTGCCGTTATTAAAATCTATACCGATGGTTTGAAGGCAATTCGTTTTGCCGATTCAAAGCAAGTGCAGGTCGGTCAGATTGCCATTGCAGTGGGTAATCCCTATGGCTTTCAGTATTCACTGACAGCTGGCGTAGTGAGCGCCTTAGGACGAACCCTGCGTTCGGAGTCGGGTCGGCTCATCGATGACGTTATTCAAACGGATGCAGCCCTGAACCCCGGCAATTCGGGTGGTCCATTGGTCAACTCACAGGGTGATGTTATTGGCGTCAACACAGCTGTTATTTTGCCTGCCCAGGGTATCTGTTTTGCCGTTTCATCGAATTTAGCGGCACTTGTAGCGGGTAAACTGATCATGGAAGGCCGGGTTAGGCGCGGTTATCTGGGCATCGCCGGACAACTTATCAACCTGACTGAACGAATCAAGCAATATAATCAGCTTACCACCAAAACGGGCGTAATGGTATCGAGTGTGGAGCCCGATGGCGTAGCCGGTAATGGAGAGTTGTTGCAGGGGGATATTATTGTCGGCTTCAACGGGCTGCCCGTTGCTACCGTCGATGATCTGCATCGGCTGCTAACCGATGATACGATCGGGCGTCGGATTCAGTTAACCATTCTTCGTAAAAATCGTCAGAAAGGCATTATGGTCATACCCGGCGAAATGAAATAAGTAACTAATCGTCAATACAATATACAAATAGCCAGGCTGGATAGTCTGGCTATTTGCGTAATTAAACCCATCATTAACCACAGGTAAAAAATAGTTTTATACGAACGAAACCAAACAGTGTATTAAGTTCAATAGTTACGTGCATGTGTTCACACACATAAATCATAGTTTCACTATTCATTATATCACTCACATGAAACGCATCTTGTTCGTTTTATTTATTCTTGCCGGTTTCTCAGCGTCGGCACAGGAGTATAAGCCGTTTAAAGTAAATCTATCGGTAGGCTATGCCAAGCCACTTGCTTCGGGTGTATCGGGCGGGGTTCTGTTTGCGATTGAGCCTAAATACGGTCTAAGTGATAATTTTGATCTTGGCCTTCGGCTTGAATGGGCTGTCGTTGCCCGTGGCGTTGTTGTGAATGGTAACACGTCAACAGGTGATGTAGGTGCCTTTGGGTCTTATTTATTGACCGGTAATTACCTGTTTGGGAAAGGTAATGTCCGGCCATTTCTGGGTGTAGGCGTGGGGCTTTATAGTATTGCTTCGGCAGGGACAGTTGTTATAAACAATGGACAAACAAACCAGGACTTAGTGTTCGTTAGCGATACTAAGTTTGGAGGTATGATCCGGGGAGGTATCAAGGCGGGTCATTTTGTAGCGGCTGTTGAATACAACGCAGCGCCAACTACAGACAACAAACTAGCCAATACAACCATCACAAGTGAAAATGCCTACCTGGGCATTAAAGTCGGCTTCGACATTGGCGGTGGTCGCCGGTAATTTTCGGCGTCAATAAGTACTAGGGGAAATAGGTAATCAGGCTTTAATTTTCCAGCCATAATTACCTGTTTCCCCTGTTTATTTAGTTACTCTTTTGGCACTAGAAAAGGGTGAAACCGAAGACCATTGACTCGATTAAACTCCAGCGACGGAGCCGGGATTTTAAAAAATTGCGCTGTTCCAATAAATCGTTGCAATGACGGGCTAAACGTACCAATTCGTGACAGATCGGCGTCGGGTGAAATAAAAAACTGCCGGTAGCGCTCAAATTTGACCTCCTTTCCATCCTTATCAAACACGGGTGGATTGTCGTGCCCGCCAATCATGCCACTACCGCTATAGCCAAAGTCCAGGTTTAACCAACGCGGAAAAGAAGGGCCAACCGGAAGCACCGACGCCAGATTCACCGACAGCCAGTACTGCTGGCCATTATAATCTTTCAGCATCTGCACACCAGTCGTACGGCCCAGCACATTCGGGCGGTAGGGTGGAAAAATTGTTTTCCGAAAGCCGTATTTGAGGCTAACTACCTGCTGACCAGCCCCATATTGCTGCCCTACGAATAGAGCCGTACCGGCAATGTTAGCCACCATATCGCCTTTCGAAAATCCCCATCCCTCCGCATGGCCGTCGTACACTTCGAGCGTTGTCTGGAATAGCAAGGCCAATAAGCCACCCGTCAGAATGCTGGCCTGCTCATTGACACCACTCCATCGCATCAGTTCATAG
Source organism: Spirosoma endbachense (assembly GCF_010233585.1). NCBI lineage: Bacteria > Pseudomonadati > Bacteroidota > Cytophagia > Cytophagales > Cytophagaceae > Spirosoma > Spirosoma endbachense. The sequence continues at coordinate 8,286,509 of NZ_CP045997.1, read as the reverse complement.
CCTCCCCGGCTCATGCAATAAGCAGTGGCGGCATGGCCAACTTTGTCCATTTGCAGCCATTCACGGTTATCATTGAAGGAATGAAATGGCACCTTTTTCTTGTACCATTGCTTGCGGAGCATCAATAAGGTTATGGTGTAGAAAGCAGCCGTTCCGATTAAGACCCCAATAAATCGCCCCTCACGAATTCCCTGCGGATCGGATGCGCCCGGCATAGTGGTTGTCGGTGGCATGGGTTGAGCCCGTACAGACTGTCCCAGAATAATGATCACTAGCCCAACACATATTGCTCCCCGCATCCAATGTTTCATGTGCCAAAAATACCAAAAAACCGATGGTTCAGTAAGACAGGCTAAATCAATACGACGAATAACGATAGTGTCCGGGCTTATCACCTACTTTACTATTCGACAAATAAGGAGGCAGCGACTCGGTCGGCGAAAAGTTTACCCGAATCGGTCAGGCGCAGACGATCATCGTCGCGGGTGAGCCAGCCAGACGCATACATAGCCGCAAGGTCAGTGGCCTGAGTCTGCATAAAATCCGTCCCAAGCAACTTACTCAGTTCGGTCAGCGAACATCCCCATTTTGTTCGGAGCCCTGTTAACAGATATTCATTAACCTGATCGGCAACGGTCAGGATTTCAACCGTAGCTGGTATGTTCTCCTGCTGGATAGTTGCTACATACCGCGCATTGTTGGCAATATTGTATTGCCGGCTGAACCCATTGTAGGAATGGGCACTAGGTCCAACTCCCAGGTAGGACTTTCGTTGCCAGTAGGCCGTATTATGCCGGGCGTATTGGCCCGGTTTGGCAAAGTTCGAGATTTCGTAATGCTCATAGCCTGCGTCCCTCAGTGCCTTTGTCAGTTCTTCAAACTGTTCGGCAGCCAGATTTTCGTCAACGGCTGGCAGCTTCCCTTTCTGTTGCCATCGCCCAAAAGCGGTATCAGGTTCAATAGTCAGCGCATAAGCCGATAAATGAGGCACATTGAGTTCCAGCATTTTCTGTAAATCCGTTTGCCAAAGCGGTACCGAACGGCCCGAATCAGGAATGCCATAAATCAAATCGACGCTCATGTTTTCAAATCCGGCCTCCCGCGCCAGAGATACACAGTTTTCTGCTTCTGTAGCCGTGTGAGCGCGGTTCATCCATCGTAGTGCAGCTTCATCAAAGGTTTGAATGCCAATACTCAGGCGATTGACGTATCGACGCAATACCTGAAGCTTTTCAGCACGCAGGTCATCAGGATTAGCTTCGAGTGTAATCTCGGCTGTAGGCGAAACGAGGAAATGCGAATGAATTGTCTCGATAATCTGCGCCAGTTCCGGTTCTGTCAACAAAGACGGCGTACCACCGCCAAAGTAGATCGTTTCCAACGATTTTTCGGTCAGGTAGTCTTTCTGAAGAGCAATTTCAGCACAGATAGCGTCGACTACAGTGGATTTCTTACTCAGATTCGTGCTAAAATGAAAGTCGCAGTAGTGGCAGGCTTGCTTACAGAATGGAATATGGAGATAGAGATGCATCTATCGTAATGACAACAAAGCGGGGCAATGGGTTCCTATGAGCAGGTGGAGAAGTAGAAGCGGTAGAGATCTGTTTTCTGGAGCAGGCTATCGGCAGCGTTATCAAATTTTCTTTTCCAGAACGATAGTCAATCCATGCTTACCCTGCACCGTTCCAATAATATCGAAGCCACAGCGCAGATTCAGGATAAGCATTTCACGCCATTGGTTATAAGTTTGTGTTCTTACCATAGAATAACCCTGCTCGCGACACCAGTCATGCTGGCGATTCATCAGTTCTCTGGCAATCCCTCTGCCCCGGCAGGCGGGATCAACACAGCCCAACCAGCTATAGTAATGACCTGGCTTACGCTCATAGCCCAGTTTGCAGCCTACGATCTGCTCATTTTTCAGAGCAAGCAAAATCTGGATGCCTGTTCGAGCTTGTTGGTAGTTGAGTTCGGTCAGTAAATCAGCTTGTGATTGGTTGGCAAAGACCGTCGCGAGGAGGTTCAATAAAGAAGCCAGTTCCGGCTGAGAAGGCAGGCCGTTCTTCAATACATAATGAATTTCCATAGGACGAAGATGCTCAAAAGCACTCATTCGCCAAAGAAAAATAACCGATCAATCCGGGCATTTCTTGCAGCGCTTGCCCTTTTTGTACTTCTTGCAGCACTTTTTCAGCACGCATTCATGACTAAGAAAAGGGTTTGTCTGGATAATCTGTTTTGAATCGTTCAGAACAATAGGCGATTCAGGAAGAAAAAATTCGGAGGTCATTCGTACCAGTTGTTTTCGGAGCAAAGGTACGCTTGTTTAGATTCATTACAAATTAAAATTTAGTATCAACGTTTCGGCTGGTTTAGAAACAGGCAACTAGCTATCAATAGCCTCCGTTTCATTGACTACTCACTTATGAATCTAGCCTCGCTCTACCGGTTTCGATCAATTGGTCCGCTAATTTTACGACTGGCTTTTGGCTTCCAACTGATAAAAGTCTCGTATCCATATGCTTTTTCGCCCGACAAAAAAATGCCGGAATTTATGTCGTATCTGACCAGTCTGGGATTTCCATTTCCTACAATTGGTGCCTATCTATCGGTCTATACGGAGTTAATCGGAGGCATTTTACTGCTGTTGGGATTGTGGACTCGCTGGGCGAGTACCCTACTTATCATTAATTTCAGTATAGCGGTCGGTATGGCTCATCTGGCTATCAATGACACGTATCAAAACACATTTCCATCAGTCAATCTGCTGGCAGTTTGCATTTTTCTACTCTTTAACGGCCCTGGCAAGCCGTCTCTGGATGAAGGTATCAACTAATCGCGGACGTTTTCTGATAGCCCTGCTGGCTACAATCTCCCTTAATGTTTGTTTTGGTCAAACGGCATTGCCCGTTGTTCACGACACAACGTTAACAGGATATACTCGCACCACGCTCACTCCATTGTATTACGGGCTCGGTACTGATCGGCTGGGGGGCGCCCGCATGGAAACGCTCGATTCGGGTGTTGTATTGACTATGACCGGTCTGGCATCGGTCGACTCTACACATCAATTCTGGCGGGTCAGGCTATCCGCTACTCTAACGGCTTTCATTGCCAGGGATCAGGTTGCGATCGATACGCTTCACACTTATCCCAAAGCTGCGCTCACCGGAAACTGGACCGTTTCCGGCGATTCCGCAAAATCGAGTTCACCATCTCGATTCGATTATGTGGCCGTTCGCCTTCCTGCCCGCTTTCCTTACCGAAGCCAGCAGCAGCTTAATCCGTCACGGCTGATCGTAGATGTGTTTGGAGTTACCGTTAACACAAACTGGATCACCCAGCTGGCTTCAGCCCAGGAAATCCGTAACGTTTGGTTTGAGCAGATTTCTGACGAAACTGTTCGGATTTTTATTGACCTCAAACACAGCCAATCATGGGGCTATTCCATTTATTATCAACGCAATACCTTGATGATCCGAGTTCGGAGACCTCCTCAGAAACACAAACTTCGCGGCTTAACGATTGCAGTCGATGCGGGGCACGGCGGCACAAATACAGGCGCAAATGGGAATGTGTCGGGTCGTCTGGAAAAAGAATTTACCCTTGACGTCGCCAATCGGTTACGCTCGCTGCTCGAACGGGCAGGTGTTCAGGTACTGATGTCCCGCCTGAGCGATACGCTTATCGGACCAACAGCGCGTATTCTGGCCATGCGACAAAACTTACCCGACCTGCTGGTCAGCATTCATTTTAATTCATCGGACAATACGCGCGTACAAGGTGTTAGTACGTACTACAAACACATCGGTTTTCGGCCACTGAGTCAGGCTATCCTGTATGAACTACGGAAAACGGGGGCCGCCGAATTTGGCAATATTGGCCATTTTAATTTTTTCTTCAACACACCTACCGACTATCCAAACGTGCTGGTCGAAGGGCCGTTCCTGAGCAATAGGTCCGATGAAGATCGTATTCTTGATGAACGGTTTCGCCAGCATATGGCCAAAGCCATCCGACGGGGCCTGAAACGGTTCGTTGCCGACAGTCAGTAGTTTATGGCTTTGGTTTACGGTTGTCGGCAGAGAAAGCCGTAAACCAAAAATCATAAACCAGCCATTACAGTATTTCTCCAGTCAGGTATAATTGTACTTGTCCTGAAATATCGACACGAGCTTCATTAAGCTTACAGCGCAGATAGCCACCCCGTTTCGACAGCTGGAGAGCCGTAAGATCTGTCTTTCCGAGTTGCTCGGACCAGTAGGGTACGAGGGTTGTGTGTGCCGAACCGGTTACCGGATCTTCATCAATGCCCGACTGAGGGCCAAAAAAACGGGATACAAAGTCAATTCCAGAATTGGCATCGCCAGGGGCAGTCACAATAACGCCACGCGCCGGCACAGTGCTCATCTCCCGAAAATCAGGCTCCAGAGCTGCAATCTGCGCCTGCGATTCATAGATCAGCATGTAATCGGTTTTGCCTTTGTAAACTGCCAGCGGTTTTTCGTTCAGACTGGCTAACAGGGCAGGTGGCTGTAAATTAGCTTTATGCACCACATCAATCGGAAAATCGAGCGTTAGCCATCCATCTTCACTCCGGCATACTTTCAAGGGACCACTTCGGGAGCTGAAATATATATGGTCTGTTTCGGGTTTCTGTTCCAGAAAAAATACGACGTAACCAGTAGCCAATGTTGCATGGCCGCAAAGGTCTACTTCAAGCGTTGGCGTAAACCAGCGAATATGATAGTTGGCCTCCCCTTCTGTTTTAACATAAAAAGCCGTTTCGGCCAGGTTGTTTTCAGCGGCAATGCGCTGCATCTGTTCATCAGGGAGCCACTCGGTCAGCGGAACAACCGCAGCCGGATTTCCAGAAAAAAGGTGATCGGTAAAAGCATCAAGCTGATAAATACGCATGGGTAATAACGGAAAAGACCATTGACGGCACTCATCTAGTTTCTAGACTCATTTCGCCCGGCCAGGTTACAGGTTTATATGTTTAGGAATGATATTCTTTGTTCTGCAATGTGGTTAACATATCCATCGAAAACTCAGTCAATGAAGGTATAATCACATCGGCGATGGTAAATTTGGGGTGATCCAGTTCAAAAGCAGCAGGTACGGCCACGGTCTGCATACCAGCCGAGTGGGCCGATATCAGACCACTCCCTGAGTCTTCAAACGCAATGCAGGCTGCGGGTAGTACACTTAATTTACGGGCAGTTCCCAGATAAACGTCGGGCGCGGGTTTATTACGTGCCTCCAGTGTAGCGGAATGCCAGAGCGTCAGATAGTTGCGAATACGAAGTCGGTTTACCACAACCTCAATCAGGCTCATGGGCGAGGCCGATGCGATAGCCGTCGGGATTCCCAATCGAAAAAATAACTCAAGTGCTTCAATAGCGCCTGGCATCGGTTCGGCAAAATTGGCAATGCGCTCGTGAACACCGGCTGTAATGGCGTCGCCAAGATCGGCATGGCTACGGCCAGCGGCTGCTTCATCGCTCCAGGGCGCTCGTGCAAACCAATAATTCACAACATCTGGAATTGGCAACCCTGTCGTTTGTTTGCACTCATCGTCAGTCAGATAGAGCCCAACTGTTGCGAATACTTCGCGTTCCATGGCCCGCCAGTGGGGTTCAGAGTCCACCAGCAGCCCATCCATATCAAATATTGCTGCGTGTATCAAAATAAGTCATGAGTAGTTAGTGTCGCGCCATCGATACGGGCAGTCATTCGGGCGAAAAGTATGTTGAATTCGGAATAACTGCCGCCATTTCTCACACGTCGGCTCTACGAAAAGGTTTCACATCGACTTTGTCCCAAACGCCCTGAACGATGTAAGGATCGGATTTGAGGTAGTCGGCCAGTTGCTCTTCTGTTTCCAGATCGAGGAGTAACATAGAGCCGATCATTTGTCCAACCGGATCAAGAAGTGCACCACCAAGGACAAACTGGCCTTTTGCTTTTAACTCGCGGACATAGTCGAGATGAGCGGGCCTGGTAGCCATACGCCGGTCAAGCGCATCGGCATCGGTGTGATCGTAAGCATGAACAACGTATTGCATCGAGGCAAAGAAGGATTTTATTAGGCAAGATACCATCTTTCGGCAAACTACCGATTAGCATTTTTTGCCTTACCCATAAAAAAATTAGAATTTGATTAGAGAATAACCACAGCCGTTGTTCAGCCTTCGCTGACACGCTCGTTTAAAGTTTCTGTAGCCTCTTTTTTAGATAAGCTACGTGATTAGCAGCTTTGTGGCTAATTTGTGCCACACAACCCGAATTATGTGTTTTATGACAAAAACTACGCTTCATCAATGTGGTTCGTACCTCTATCGACCACTACTTCTGGCGTTCGTTTCCACGTATGCCTTTGCTCAGCCTTCACCAAAGGTCGAGAAGCCATCGGACAGGCTTCAACTCACCGTCGACGCCATTATGCAGGACCCCAAGGTCTGGATGGGCACTTCGCCCTCCAATCCATACTGGTCCGACGACTCGAAGACACTTTATTTTGACTGGAATCCAGATAAGAATAAAAGTGATTCGCTGTATAAAGTGACTTTCACGACCGGGAAAACACTAACGGCATCGCAACCGCAGAAGGTAAGTCCGGCCGATCGTCGCCTTCTGCCGACCGAACCAATCGCGGCTTTTAATCGGGCACACACGCAGCGTCTCTTCGAACGGCAGGGTGATATTTACTGGATCGATGTTAAGACCGGGCGAATTCGTCAGCTCACCAATACCGTTGAGATGGAAGCCAATCCTGTTTTTTCTGGCGACGAACAGCGGGTCATTTTCCGGCGCACACCCAATCTGTTCAGCATCAATCTTCAATCGGGCGAGCTGATGCAATTGACCGATTTCCGGACGGGTGCTAAAAAAGCCGAGCCTAAGCTAACCGACGAAGAGAAATTTCTGAAGCAGGATCAGCTTCGCCTGTCAACGGTTCTGAAAGAGCGTAAGGCCAAGAAAGACGAAGCAGACCGAATCAGCAAAGCCGACAAGCCCAAACGTCCTAAAGAAATTTACCTGGACGACAAACAGCTGTTTAATCCACAGGCCAGTCCTGATGGGCGCTTTGTCACCTACCGACTATCTAAAAATGCGACCAATGCCAAAAATGCGCAGGTGCCAACTTATGTAACCGAGTCGGGCTATACCGAAGAGCTCCCGGCGCGGACTAAAGTAGGGGCTCCATTAGCCAGCCAGGAATTTTTCGTGTACGATAGTGTCAAAGATACCGTTCGGGCGGTAAGCGTCAAGGATATTCCGGGAATCGGTGATAAGCCTGAGTACCTAAAAACGGTTGCCAATGCAAAACCCGATACAGCAAAAAAAACACGCCCGGTTACTGTCAATGGCCCGGTATGGTCTGAAGATGGTAAATTGTGTGTGGTTGTCGTTCGGTCGCAGGATAACAAAGATCGGTGGATCATGCGGTTCGAACCCGAGACGCTTAAGCTGACATTACTTGATCGCCAGCACGATGAAGCCTGGATCGGCGGACCTGGTATTGGCAACGCGAATTCGCCGGGCAACATGGGCTTTCTGGCCGATAATCAAACCCTGTGGTTTCAGTCGGAAGCCGATGGTTATTCGCACCTCTATTCGATCAATGTGTTGGCAGGCGGTCAAAAGAAGCAGTTAACTTCGGGAAAATTTGAAGTGCAACAGGTTCTGCCATCAAAAGATAAAGCCTATTTTTTCCTGCAAACCAATGAAGTGCATCCCGGCGAGCAGCATTTTTACCGGATGGCGGTGAATGGCGGTGAACGCGTTCGTCTGACAACAATGACCGGCGCTAATGAAGCAACGCTTTCGCCCGATGAAACCCGTCTGGCCATCCGTTATTCGTCCAGTAATCAGCCCTGGGAGTTGTATGTAACAGAGCTTGGTCTACCGTCGGCTGCTGCAAAGAAGACACTGGCCAGTAGTGCTCCAATCAAGTTAACAAGTTCGCAGACTGAAAACTTCAAAAGTTACCCCTGGCGTGAGGCTACGCTCGTAACGATCCCCGCCAGCGACGGCCAGACGATCTATGCCCGTTTGTATAAGCCCGAAAGGCCGACCGGCAAAAGTGTCGTATTTGTTCATGGCGCGGGCTATCTTCAAAATGCGCATAAGTGGTGGAGCCAGTATTTCCGCGAGTACATGTTTCATAACCTGCTCGTCGACAAGGGCTATACCGTACTCGATATCGATTACCGGGCTAGTGCGGGCTACGGCCGAGACTGGCGTACGGGTATCTATCGGTTTATGGGCGGAAAAGATTTGACCGACCATGTTGATGCCGCGAAATGGCTTGTACAAACGCAGGGTGTCGATGCTAACCGAATCGGTATTTATGGCGGTTCTTATGGCGGCTTTATTACACTGATGGCCATGTTTACCACGCCTGATGTGTTTAAAGCGGGGGCAGCGCTACGGCCCGTAACTGACTGGGCAGCTTATAACCATCCATACACGGCAAATATCCTGAACGAACCTCAACTGGATTCTCTGTCTTACCGTCGTTCGTCGCCGATTTATTTTGCCGAAGGCTTAAAGGGTTATTTGCTCATTTGCCACGGTATGGTCGACGTAAACGTGCATTTTCAAGATACGGTCCGGCTCATGCAACGGCTGATCGAGCTTAAAAAAGACAATTGGGAAGTAGCTGCGTACCCGATGGAAGATCATGGCTTCGTGGAGCCATCGAGCTGGACAGACGAATACAAGCGAATTCTGAAGTTGTTTGAAGAACGACTGTAATAGTCATCAGTTTGCCGTTGGCAGTAGCAGCATTCTCTGGGAACTGCTACTGCCAACGGCAAACTGATGACTTATTCCACCAGAATTCTAATTACTGACCGCCGATCACCAGCTTCGGCTTTCAGCAGATACTGGCCTGACGAAATGCCGGTCAATGGCCACTCGGCCTGTTTTTTGCCCGTAAAGGCGGGTATCTGATAATCGCGAACGGCCCGGCCCGACAGATCGATTAGCTGCACCTGTACAGCTTGGCGCTGTGTCTGTTCAATTTCCAGTCGCAACCGATCGGTAACCGGATTCGGCATCACTCGCACCGACAAATCACCAATGGGTTCTGAGGCCGTCAGCACAAACGTAACAAAGTTGGATGGCAACGATGTACATCCCCCTTGAGTCACAACGACGTAATAACGGCCACTCTGGAAAGGAACTAAAGTAGAGGTCGTCGCATTCGGCACTGGTTTGCCAGCGCTCGTATCCACTGTTACATACCATTGAATACCCGTCACCTCAACGATCGAAAGACTAGTACTTGTCTGTGTGATAACCGGCTTTGGCGGGATTGGAGCCAGTGCTTTTACTGTAACAAACGTCGTGGTGGTCGTACAGCGATTACTATCCAGAACGCTAACGGTATAAGTACCTTCAGACAGGCCAGTCTGTGTTGGCGTCCGGGCTTTCAGGGTATCTTTTCGTTCGGTCTGCCAATAGAACACGAACGGCTTGATTCCCCCCGTGAGTTGTACGGCCGCTTCGCCATCGCGTCCGCCCGTACACGGAACATCTTTGATACGACCAGGCGACAGCGACATGGATGACGCATCAGTAACAGCGACAGCCACCGAATCGGTACAGCCAACTTCGTCGGAAATGCGGAAACGATACGTACCTGGCGGTAGCCCTGCAAATTGATTACTAGCCTGAAACGGCCGACCAATCAGCTGAAACTGTCGCCCTGTTCCGGTGCCCCCACCGCTCGTTAGCGCCACTTGGCCCGTTGGGCAGACACAACAGGTAGCCGGCACGATAGAAGCCTGTACTTTCAGGGGATCAGATTTACCAATTGTAACGGGTAAAAGCGCCGTACACCCATTTGAATCGGTCCCAACAACCGTGTAATCTCCCAGAGCAAGCGCTTTGAACACATTACTTTTCTGGGGCGTTTTGGTAGACGTCAACTGATATTGAACAGAGCCCGTTCCGCCACTTGGCGTTAGCGTAATGGCACCACTATTATCGCCAAAACAATTGACTGGTGTAATCGCAGCTGTCAGTTTCAGGGTCAGTGGTTCCGGTACTGCTATCGATTTTTTCCCTAAACAGCCACTGCCATCTTTAACCGTAACCTCATAGGTTTTAGCCGCCAGGCCAGTGAACAATGTTCCTGCCTGAAAGACGCCCGCACCGATCTGATATTGATAGGATCCTGTACCACCCGAACTCAAAATATTAATCGTACCATCGGCAGAGCCCGTACATTTGGCCGACCCGATAGTGGCTTTGATATCAATTGCCTGAGGGGCGCCAACCACGGCGGTCTGTGATGTGGCACAGCCAGTACCATCGACTGCCGTAACGATGTAGGCTGTCTTGTCTTTCAAATCGAAAAACGATTCCCCGGTCTGTAACGGCCCGCCATTGATCTGAAATTGGTAAGGAGTATTTCCGCCAGTGGCGGCCACAAATACCCCCCCGTCGGATCCCCCCGAACATTTCGCATTGACAACTTTTACCGTCAAAACTACAGGCGTAGGCTCTTTAATCTGTGCGGTAGTTTGGGCGGTACATCCAAGCACATCTTTTACCGATACCTGGTAAGTTCCGGCTTTTAAGTTTGAGAAAATGTTTTCTACCTGAGATCCCTGCCCGTTCAGCTGAAACTGCCTCGGCCCTGTACCACCAGAGGCCGTAATAAAAATCTGGCCCGTACTGGCACCCGTACAATTGGCAGGTGTAACAGCACTGGAAATCGTTAACCCTGGAACAATTGCCAGTTGGGCCGCCGAACTTGACACATTCCCACATTGGTTCGATAAAGTAACAGCATAAGCCCCCGCCTGAGCCATTGTAATGCTGGCCAGCGACAATTGAGGACTATTCGTGCCAGGAATCGGCACACCGTTTCGAGACCACGAATACGCAATACCAGAACCGTTTGCAGTAACCGAAAACGACACCACAGCGCCTTCACAGGCCGACGTAGATGCCGGGTTGCTGGTAAGAACGATTGGCTGGCTGACCACAACCTGGCTAGTTGCCGAAGCAGTGGTTGTACCCTGTGGTCCACTTACCGAGCAGGTGGCAGTGTAGCTTGTTGTTTGAGCAGGACTCACCGTAATGCTTGCTCCTGTCTGATTAGTCGACCACCGAACAGTACCGGCAACCGGACAACCCGTCAGCGCCAGAGCAACACTTCCGCCTGAACATACTGCCGGAGAAGCTGGCGTAAGGGTTAGGGTGATAGGATCCGCCAAGGGGCTTTCGACACCTGAACTAGTTTCATTGACGGCTACATAAGAAGTGGATTTATCTTTAGCCTTGGTTGGTTGGAGGAAAGCAATTAGCAGCAGGAAACCAGAAACAGGTACTAGCCAACATTGTGTAAAAGAAAACCAATAAAATAACGGTAAACGAAATTTCATGAACTAAACAGATTTTTGGATGGGCAAAGTTATCTGATTATAAGCATCAACCCACAGATTTAATAATTAGCATAAATGATATAGTAGAAATTATTCAGGCAGCACATTCTACTTCACCCTGGTTAAGCAATCGAAGGTCCTAAAAAACCAAACCCGGTCTTCTCAGGATCGGGTTTGGTTTGCGTAATCAATAAAACAGCCCCCAGTCATCAGGAGCATCATTATCTTTATCGAAACCATTTACCCATTCAACAAATAACAGGCGAAACTGCTCAATTTCATCGCGCAGAACATTCAAATAGGCAGGAGTTGCCAGTTTTTCTGCTTTGCAATAAGAAGTCTGAGCTAATAACTCCCGGGCATGCATCTTAATAATAACCGCATTTTCCATTCGTAGTGTGTAGAGATCTCCTCCCTCGGCACCAACGATTTTAGGAGCCAGCATCATCGCATTAGCCAGCATCTGCTCATGCATCATCAGCACATCGTCTTCTTTATTGATCGTCTCAACAATGGCCTGGGTTAACTCCATGAGTTCATTGGCCTTGCGTAAGATAGGCAGGTTCTTAATACGCCGGTTCTCGGCCTCCATTTCGGCGCGGGCTTCTTCCGGGTCGTAATCCTCATCGAAACCGTCCCAGTCCATGAAACTGTCGTCGTCGTCCTCGTCGTCAAAGTTCATCGCGAATTGGCGAAGGGGTTCAATACCTTCTCATTGACAAAGTAACACAAACCTTTATCCAAAACAAACCGATTTGGCGGAAAACTAACTGTGTCACAATGCTGATCATCAGCACTCTCGCGATTAATTGATTTCGGCGGTTTATAATCATTTACGAACTCAATACTGGCCTTTCCCCGATTACAGAAAAATAAAAACTGATTACCTCTCACGTTTAATAATCTAGCTTAGATATAGATTAAATTTTCACGTATCAGTGACTCTATAGATAACTTATTAACCCATTAGTACTATATTTGGCTACAAAGTGTTGATAATGGAAATTTCCTTTGCCTTAAATTGTATACAATGTTGCAAATTAAGTATACAAGAATTAAGCAATGTTACATTTCCTACATCTAAAACAAGTACTGCTTTATCCATCATGAACTTATTTTTACGGCCACTCCTGCTAACAGGGTTGACGGCTATGTTATGGGCCATTGGTCTATTACAGGCTGTTGCCCAAATCGATGTTACTTATCCGGTCAGCCGCATGATTGTCCAGCGAGACAATAACAATAACGCGACTGTTCTGATTGCTGGTAGTTATGCCCAACTATTTGATTCGGTAGAAGCTCGTGCCGTTGTTCGAACAAGTGGACAGGGAACCACAACCAACTGGGCTACGCTTCAGACAAATCCACTCAACGGTCAATTCAATGGCACCTTAACCATCACGGGTGGGTGGTATCGAATTGAAGTCCGTGGAAAGCGTAATGGTCAGGTTGTAGCGTCTGATTCGGTCGATCGGTTTGGTGTTGGCGAAGTCTTTGCCATTGTTGGTCATTCAAATGCACAGGGATCAAGTTGCATTATTAATAATACGGACTACTGCCCCACGATGCCGGGAGCCGTTGACGATCGCGTAACTGTAGTTCCTCTCGATCAATCAACTCCAGAGTTTGCACGATACGACACTACAGCCAATACGCGCTACTTACCCGGATTGACATTCAGCCAGTTATCTACATTTAGCGGTATATCTCCTTTCGCCAAAATGTCGTGGTTCTGGGGTCATATGGGCGACTTGCTGGTGCAGCGCATCAATGTGCCGGTTTTAATTTATAATGCTGGTTTTGGGGGAAGCAACATGGAATATAATTACAAAGCAGCCTACGATATTCCCTTTACCCATGGCTTCATCAGGTATGCGATACGAATGCCCTACGTCAATCTGCGAAATCTGATGAATTTATATGTACCCTCAACGGGTATTCGGGCCATTCTTCTCCAGCATGGTGAAAATGATCGCGGTAATCCGACTGACCTTATTGTTACGCATCACTATGGCGTGATCGACAAGGTGCGGCAAGAGTTCGGCAAGCCAAACCTGGCCTGGATCATTGCCCTATCGTCCTTTGCAGGTGCTCCCTTTGATAATGTTCGACAGGCTCAGCTTCAGGTTATCAATCGCCAGAACTACCTGACCTACCAAGGCCCTGATCTGGATAATGTTAATTCGCCAGCTGACCGTCCTGATGGTATTCACTTTTCGCCTTCGGGCCAGACTCAGGTAGGTGCTTTATGGGCCAATGCCATCAGCAATAGCTATCTTCAGTCAATACAGCCTTATCTGGCCGAAAATCAGCTTTTTACCAGTATCGCCTGCGCTCCGGGCAATCAGCTGATGCTAACTCAGCCTGCTGGCTATCAATACATCTGGAACACAGGCGATAGCATTCAGAGTTTAACCGTTGGAGCAGGCACTTATTCGGCCCGTTTACTCAACCCTCAGAACAAAGCTTTCTTCCCACCGGCCGTTACGGTGCCAAGTGTAGTCAGGCCATCAACCCCTACCATTACAGTCAGCGGCTCAATGTCGCTCTGCCAACCAGGGAGTGTCACCTTAACATCCAGTTATGCAGGAACAAACCTCTGGAGCACGTCAGCAGTAACTTCTTCCATTTTGGCTACTCAGGTAGGAGCCTATTCCGTTCAGGCCGTTAATAGTGTTTATGGCTGTCAATCCAACCCGACAAGTATTACGATCAGCAACGCCATGACTGATCTTTCGCTTTCGCTGGGGGTTAGTCGCAGAACGGCTGCAGTAGGAGACACTGTTACCTTTTCGTTAACGGTTAAAAATGAAGGCTCGTGCGACGCTGGTGCGGTGACTATGCAAAATCGATTGCCCGACAATGTGGTCTTTGTCTCTTCGTCAACTTTAACATCTACCAGTGGCGTAGTAAGCGGGTCTCTCGCAAACGTAGCACCAGGGCAATCGATCACCCGGCAGTATGTTGCTCGCCTGACAGCGCCGGGAATGTATCAAAATGCCGGACAATTAACGGCTCAGGCCAGGATCGATCCAGACAGTCAGCCGAATTCAGGTACTGGCGACGGACAGGACGACGCGGCCATGGTTGATTTACGCACCACTTCAACGGCGGGAGCACTTTCGCTGTTTGCTTCGCCCAATCCCAACCAAACCCCTTTACCGCCCATACAGAGTAATCAGCCTACACCTAACCCGAGTAAAGCCGATCTAAGCCTGACCATGGAATTGAGCCAGCGCTATGTCAGGACAGGGGAAAACATTACTGTTACGCTTAAGGTTTTCAATCTGGGCGGTTTGACTGCTACAGGCATCGTCGTGAAAAACGACCTGCCAGCGGGCATGCAGTTTGTTTCATCCCCTTCCGGTATGACTACGTCTGGGTCGTCTGTAACCGGGTCTATCGGCCAGTTGGCAGCCGGGCAAACGGCTAGCCTGTCTTTTACAGCTACCGTTACCGGTCAGGGAAATTTCACAAATGTGGCACAAATTATGGCCTGCAATCAGAGCGACCCGGATAGTACACCCGGTAACGGTACAACCAACGGTGAAGATGATACAGCTCGGGTAGATTTACGGGCCACCAGCGCATCTGGTGCACGAATTGCGGCTACACCAAACTCGGTTGCTCCGCTCAATAAAGAGGCTACAAATACGACGCCGACCAGTACTCAGGGGCATCGATTTTCAGATAATGCTCCAAAGAAATAAGGCAGTTTTTGAGAAAACAGGATCTTAAATCAAACAAAAACGGGGGCAACCCGTATATTTGTTGGGTTTATACCCGGAGTGGATGCTCCTGATTTCCCACTGTAAGAATGACGTATTGTTTAGGAATTAAAGTCGCGTCGGGCTTAGTGGCCATTGCCGACAGACGGTTGACCTCTGGTACCGAAGTATCTTCTAATCGAAAAATTTCGGTTCACGAAGTCGAAAATCACTCGTTGTTTATCATGACGTCGGGCCTGCGGTCAGTACGCGACAAGGCTATTACGTATTTTAAAGAAGTGATTTCGGAGCGAGATCGCTCGTTCAACAAACTGTATAAGGCCGTCAATGCCTTTGGTGAACAGGTCAAACGTGTGGCTCAGGAAGATAAAGAATCCATTACGGCCAGCGGTTTAAATTTCAATTTAAACGCCATTGTTGGCGGTCAATTGGAAGACGACGAAGAACATAAGCTCTTTCTGTTGTATCCTGAGGGGAACTGGGTAGAGGTAGACCAGGGATCTCCGTTTAAGATAATTGGCAATTCCGGCTACGGCAAACCGCTGTTATTCAGAAACTTATCCTACGAAACCAGCCTACCCGAAGCGCTAAAAATTGGCTTTCTCGCCTTCGATGCCACCCGTGTCAGCGCCAACGATGTCGATTATCCATTAGATGTCGTCATTTACCCCAAAGACAGTTTTCACATGACCGAATACCGTCTCGAAAAAGAAGATATGGATGAAGTGTCCCACCAGTGGAGTGCGCTTCTAAGTAACTCTGTCCGCAAATTACCGACCTACTGGATGGACCCAATCTTTGAGAAAGTACGTTCGGTTAAAAATGTATAACCAATTATAAATGATGAAGTGTAAATGATGAATTCTTAATAGAACCAGTCTTATCGATTCATTATTTTTACTTCATCATTCTAAACCATGCTTCTTCACGTCCGGCACGAATCTGAATACAACTATGATATTCCTGTTGCACTCGGCCCCCAAACGCTGTATCTATACCCCCGGACATATCCTTACCAGCAAATGCTGGACTATAGCCTGATCATCGATCCTAAACCGTCGCGGATCGTGCGCAATATCGATGTAGAAGGTAATGTACAGCAATTAGCCTATTTCAACCATCCAACTAAACGCCTGATGGTTACGGCTGAAATGAAACTTCAGTCAGACGAGTTTAACTCGTTCGACTTTGTGCTTTTTCCGTTCGACACCCAGCGTGTGCCGTTTCGCTATCCCAAATATGAGCAGGATTTATTGCAACCCTATTTAGAGCGCGTTGGTGTCACACATCGAATTGAAGACTGGGCCAAACAGATTGCAGCCAAAGCGGGCTGGCAGACAACGGGTTTTCTAATCACTCTGAATCAAACCATTCGGGAGTTTACGTATGAAATTCGCGAAGTAGGATCGCCTTTTCCACCCGAGCAAACGCTTACGCTACGCAAGGGTTCCTGCCGCGATTATACAACTTTATTCATGGCCGCTTGCCGAAGTCTTGGTATCGCGGCTCGTTTTGTGAGTGGTTATTTGTTCGGAAACCCACAACAGGAGCATCAGCTACACGCCTGGGTAGAGGTGTATCTGCCCGGTGCGGGCTGGCGGGGCTTCGACCCAACCGAAGGATCGGTTGTTGTTAACCGGCATATATTTCTGACATCAACGGCCAAACCAGAATTAGCAGCCCCAATTAGTGGAACATTTATAGGGCGGGCTAATTCTACTTTACGATCGGAGTTATTATTTGCATAACCATTTAAGACTCCGTATGGAGCTTACGTCACAAAGTTTTTTTGCGCTTAAGCACTTGCCCCTTGCCCCTTACGCCCTGCAACCTATCTTTGCAGACTTATCAGAATTTTTATCAGACCCTTCACGTGGCATTAATTAAGTCTATTTCCGGGATACGAGGAACGATTGGGGGGCGCAGCGGAGACGGACTGACGCCCTTGGATGTGGTTAAATTTGCGGCTGCTTTTGGGCAGTGGCTTCGGCAACGCAACCCTGAGAAACAAACTGTTGTGATTGGCCGCGATGGACGGCTTTCGGGTGAAATGGTATCGAAGCTGGTAGCGGCTACTTTACAGGGCCTGGGTTTACACGTGGTTGACCTTGGTCTGTCAACAACTCCTACCGTTGAGCTTGCCGTAACGGCCGAAGGGGCAGCGGGTGGCATCATCTTAACGGCCAGCCATAATCCCATACAGTGGAATGCCCTTAAACTTCTGAATGAAGCCGGTGAATTTATTTCAGCAACGGATGGAGCCGAAGTACTTTCTATTGCTGAAACTGAATCATTTGATTTTGCGGAAGCACGTAAATTAGGCAAATATCGCACCGATACGAGCTGGCTTCAAAAACATATTGACCTTATTCTGGCCCTGCCATTAGTTGATCGTGCTGCCATTGCAGCCCGCAATTTCAGAGTTATCGTCGATGCGGTCAACTCAACGGGTGGCCTGGCTGTACCGATGTTGCTGGAGGCCCTGGGTGTAGAAAAAATTGCCAAATTACACTGCGAACCGACGGGTAATTTTGCTCATAACCCCGAACCCTTACCTGAAAATCTACGCGATATAATCAAGGAGATGGAGAAAGGGAATACCGACCTCGGCATTGTGGTCGATCCTGATGTTGACCGGCTTGCCCTGATTTGTGAAGATGGTTCGCCGTTTGGCGAAGAATACACGCTGGTCGCGGTTTCAGATTATGTCCTGAAAAACAAGCCCGGCAATACAGTGTCAAATTTGTCGAGCACGATAGCGCTACGCGACGTGACCCAAAAATACGGCGGACAGCATTTTGCGTCAGCGGTTGGCGAGGTTAACGTGGTTGAGATGATGAAAGCGAAAGATGCGGTCATTGGCGGTGAAGGAAACGGCGGCATTATCTATCCTGACCTTCATTTTGGTCGTGATGCCCTGGTTGGCATTGCGCTGTTTCTGACCCATCTGGCCAAGTCTGGAAAGTCGGCTTCCATGTTGCGACGAACATACCCGAATTATTACATTTCCAAAAACAAAATCGAACTGACACCCGATATCGATGTTGATGCAGTACTGAATCGGATTCAGGCTAAATATGCCAGGAATCCAATCAATACCATCGATGGAGTTAAGATTGAGTTCGACAAAGAGTGGGTTCACCTGCGGAAGTCAAATACGGAACCAATCATCCGTATCTACTCCGAATCAGATACACTTGCTACTGCTGATCATCTGGCCGGTAAAATCATTGACGATATTCGAGAAGTTCTTGCCGAGAAGCGATAAATAGTCACCTATATATTAATAGCCGCCGGTTCCTGCTCGTCTGTAGCGAACCGGCTTTTTTTTGTATGTCAGTACGTAACTCGGCCGCACTTTTGCGCCCATTAACAACTACTATCTTGTGGAATAAACTACTCATTCGTTTTCGTTAAAAGTCTCGTAAATGGCAATAACCTCGCCCATAATACACTGTCTATCAGACCTAAGCTCTTCTTCAAAACACTCTGGCATACTTTTTAACGTATATTAACTATCCCAGAACCAATTTAAACACAACTAAGATTATGAGTTTTCTGAAAGGAGTATTAGCAGGCCTGGCCATCGGTTATCTGACGGCTCCCCGTAGTGGTAAAGAAACCCGCGACAAATTGACTCAGCGTGTCAATGACTTACAGGATCAGTGGGATGAGGGCGTTGCTCAGGTCAAATCACAGATCGATAGTCTGGTTGGAAACGCTGAAAACAAGGTTGATCAGTATGCTAACCGGGCAGAGAAAAAAGTGGACCACTATAAAAACGAAGTCCAGTCGGGTTATAACAAAGAGCGGGCAAAAAATGCCTACAACAACAAAGTAGATGATGTAGCAGATGCAGCAAAATCTGGTATAAATAATGCCGAAGATGCGCTTAAAATCAGCTAATATCAGAATTGATTAGCTGGGTGTATGAGTAGTTACGACTACGGTCCTGGTCTACCTCGTTAGCCCGGTTATTCACTCACTATTACACAGGGAAAGCTCAAGGCCTTCGTCACTAGGACGAGGGCCTTGAGCTTTTTGTATTTACCGTTCCCTCAATGAGTTAACTAATGTGTTATACTATTTTGTTCCTTCCCGACTAATGCATGACATAGCGCTACTTCACCATGAAATCAGACCTACCTTCTATTCTTATTAGTCGAATCCGTGGTCTATTACTGGGGCTGGGTTTGCTGTTCGTTTCTCCGCTCCTGCCTGGTTGCATAACCACCCGTGTGACGACGGAGCCCGACTGCAACACACCAGCTAATGTTACCTATACCCAGCAAACTACCACTGCCTATTTCTGGGGATTAAAGCAACCAACCGACATCACTCCGCCCTGCGACCGCCGGTTCAATCACCTCAATGGCGTAACGGTCAAATCCACGTTTGCGCATTATCTCTTATCGACCGTTACGCTCGGTGTTGTTAATAAACGGCACGTACGATGGTGTTGTGCACCCTACGTACCCCCAACCGATTCGATCTAAATCTTCTCCACCTTTAACCCGTCGGCACAATGAGCTTACCGAATGGCCTTCAGCAATTGGTGGTTTCAGAACTGACCAATCGCCATGAAAACTTTACACAACCCCTTACACCCGACACGTCTTTTAAGTTGACCATTCCCAGTGGTTTACCCGATAGCAAATCAGAATATCGGCAAACGACCGCTAATTTTCAGTGGCTCATCAAACACGCCATCGAGAATAACATTCGATTACGGGCTATTGGCAAAAACTGGTCGTTCGCTAAAGTTGGTGTTACCAATGGTGGCATGATCGACACCGATGCGCTGATGCAAACCTTTGCCATCCGCAATGCATCGGTTGCTCCCGCCTATCTGACTGCGGGCAAATCGGCCGACAACCTGTTTTTTACCGAATGCGGCACCACGATCCACATTTTGGAACAACTCCTTGAAGCTCGTAATAAGTCGATACGAGCATCGGGAGCCAGTAACGGCCAGACCGTTGCCGGAGCCACATCAACCGGCACCCACGGCGCAGCGTTCGACTTTGGGGCTGTGCATGATACCATCGTTGGCCTACATATCGTGTGCGGCCCCGACAAACACATCTGGCTGGAAAGGGCGTCTTATCCGGTGGCGGGTCAACCTTTTATTGACTTGCTGGACGTAACTGAGGTGATACGCGATGATGATCTGTTCAATGCAGCCGTAGTCAGTTTTGGTTCATTTGGCTTCATTCATGGCATTATGCTCGAAATCGAAGCCCTGTTCTGGTTAAAGTCATACAGTGCGAAGAGTGTACCCTATACCAGTGCACTCAAAAAAGCCATGACCGACTGTGATTTTTCGGGTATTACCAGCGTCCTGAACCTCCCACTGCCAACGCCCGACGCCAAACCTTATCATTTCCAGCTCATTGTCAATCCGCATCAGTTCGACCTGACCGGGACTGACCCGTCGCGGGGGCCGTTCGTCAGAGTTTTGTATAAACACCACACAAAACCCGCTGGCGCAACACCTCCCCCACTCAAACCAGGTTTTACATACGGCGATGATACAATGGGCTTAATTCAAACGCTATTGGACAAGCTTACGCCCCGAAAGCTTGTGCCCACACTCGTCAATACGCTTTATCCGCAGGCATTGGAGGATACCGATGGCTGGATTGGCACCATGAGTGATTTTTTCGGGAATACAAATATTCGGGGGAAAGCCTCCAGTGCCGCTATCGGTGTTGACGCGAAAGATAGTCCGCGTGTATTGGAGGAAGTCGTCGCGCTGAATGCAGAATCCGCTTTTCCGGGTATCATGGGTCTGCGATGGGTGAAGAAAACCCCGGCAACCCTGGGCTTTACACGCTTTCCGATCACCTGCGTACTGGAGCTCGACGGTATTGAATCTGAATTAACGCGTCAATTTCTGGAGCGTACCTGGAATCGACTCGATGCGTTAGGCATTCCCTACACCCAGCATTGGGGCAAGGTCAACTTCAATCTTGACGGCTCTCGTATTCGTCGGCAATATGGTGATTCCGCCGTCGATGCGTGGCTAACGGCCCGGAATCAACTCCTTGATTCTCCGACACGGGCCGTGTTCACCAATGACTTTATGGAAAAATGTGGACTGGATCAGGAAATCGTCGTCGATGAACCAATTGCGTAAAGAGCGATCCCTCAGACGCATAGAGTTTTAAAAACTTTATGCGTCTGAGGGATCGCTCTTTACAGGTATCGCTTACTGAATAGCAATGGGTACTTCAACAGTTTCCCACTTCAGAACAACTCCTTTGCCGGTTACGTTATACACCAGCCGTTCCGTCAAGGGTGCAGTGGCTGGCTTTACAGACACGGTCAATACGTCATTGGCTGGGTCGCGATTGGCTTCTCCGCCCCGTTTGATACCCCACTGACCGGTTTGTGAATTGAAGATGATTTTCCATTCTTTTTGATCAGGGATAGCAAATAAGCTATATTTCCCGGCAGGCAATGTTTTTCCTTCGATCTTGATGTCTTTGTCTGTTTCGAAGATAGTCGCTTCATTGGCTCCGGCCCGCCACACTTTTCCATAAGGAGCAAGCGTACCGCTAGGATCCCAAACCTGGCGACCTTTCACCGAAGGGCTACTATAATTGATGGTGATGGTAGCATCTTTAATTTTCCCACTGGCCGTTGCCGGTGGACTAGGCCGGTTCGCCTTGTCTCCTTGAGCCCATGTCATCATTGTCATTAATACGCCGGCTAACGTTAGCGTAATTACCCGGCTAATGTGTGTAGTTCTCATTGTAATAAAAGATGTTAGGATTAATGCCTAAAGTTGAGAAATCTTTCCCCTAAAACCTTATTGATACAACTAGTTTTTTACGCTTCTCACAGAAACAAGTTCAGAATACGCTATTTGCGAAAACAAGAGCAAACCCATTAAGCCATCGATCGGGCAACGGCACGGCTAACAGGTCGCTTTTTGCTACGACGGCCCCACCAGATCAGGCAACCCGTTATGGGTAGGCTGGCGCAGACCAGACTGGCACAAAACGCCAGAATCTTACCGGGTAGCCCCCAAATGGCACCAATGTGAATATCATAATTCATCCGTTTCAGCTTCTTGGCCAGATTCACGTCGGCATAGTTACCACTGTAGGGGCTGTCGACCGATAATTCCTTTAGCGTGTGTTGGTCATAATAATGGTAATCAACCTTGTAGTACGTACCAGGCCGGTAATTGACGTATGAAAAAATTGATTCGCCGGGGGTTTTGGGAAAGGATAGATTAATGCCTTGCTGTGCTGGATTTTCCCGCCGGAGTTTCAGCCAGACTTTGTCCACCGCCGTTGTGGCCGACGATACGCCTGAGGCTATTGTCGAATCAGAAGGAGGAATAATATACTCAGCAGAACCCGTGCCACCAGTAACCCGATACACCAGCGTTGAGAACCACTGAAAACCCCACACCAGGCCGGTTATGGCAAAAATCATTCCGACAGCCAGCATGTAAAAGCCCAGCACATTGTGCAAATCGTAGTTCTTCCGGCGCCAGGCCGCATTCCATTTTATGCTGAATCGCTGTTTAGCCGCACTTTTGTTTTTAGGCCACCAAAGCACCAATCCAGAGATTAGTAACACTAGAAAAATAAGCGTAGCCGATGCCACTACTGGCTGGCCAATTTTTTCGGGCAACCATAAATAATAATGCCCATGCAGAATGAAATGAAAGAAGTCTTCATCTTCGTCCCACACCTTCAGCACTTCCCCCGAAAAGGGATTCAGATAAACAACGTAATAAAATTCCGGGTCAGCATTGTAAAAGCCAACCGTAGCACTCCGTCCTGTTTCTTCGTATAAAACACCATTTGCCACCTTACCGGGTAATGCAGCCTCAGCTTTCGCTTTCAATACAGAGGGTGGCAGTAGTTTCCCGCCCGCTGGTGGCTCAACAAAACGATAGGGCTGGGTAACGTTTTTTATTTCCTGTTCAAAAGCCAGCATACAGCCCGTAAGGCTAATAACAAAGACAATCAGCCCAGACGCAAGCCCAAGCCAAAGGTGAATCGTTCCAACCAGTTTTTTTACTGTCATCGTCGGCTTGTTCAGTCGTTAGAGGTCGTGATTTTTTGGCGCAAACAGCATGGCTTCGCCCCAAGCCTTCCGTTTGCGCCAAATCCGTCACTGAATGGTATTAAAATTTAAAACCCATACTCAGGCGGAAATTGCGCGGAGCCTGCGCCTGCCAGTAATACGATTTGCTCCACGAATAATAAGCGCCCGAATAGATGTATGCATCGAACAGATTGTTCACATTCAGCGCTATGTTAAAGCGGTTGTTCTGCCAGGATATGGCCCCGTCGGCCTGAAACGTGTTTGGCATGGTCGGGTTTTTATCGACAGCATCCGAAAACCAGCCATATCGATCAAGTTGCCACTGGTAACCAAGCGAAACTCCAAGCCCCTGCACAGCTCCCTGGCGTACATGATACGAGAGCCAGGCATTTGTTACATGTCTGCTATAGCCGGGAACGGGCAAACCAACATTTTCGGATTTGGTATCTTTGGTGATTTTCGAATCCGTATAGGCGTAGTTAGCGATCAGGTTCAAGCCCGGCGATAATTCGCCACGCAGGTCGAACTCAACACCACTGGTTTTCGTCGCTCCTAACTGAATGGAGTAATTCGGGTTCGTAGGATCGGTGGTCAGTACATTGTTTTTGGTGATTGTATAGGCCGAAATCGTCGAATTCCAGCGCCCATCGGCCCAATCTTTCTTCAGGCCGATTTCTGTGTTATTGCCCGTTATTGGTTTAAATGCATTCCCCATTCGGTCAACACCCGCCTGTGGCACAAACGCCTGATCGTAAAGTGCATAAACCGACGTTTGTTTGTTCAGCGAAACACTGACTCCTACTCGGGGCGTAAATACGGTTTCGTCGGTACCCTCACCATACTGACTATCGCGGGCAGTTGTCAGACGGCCAGCCAGCGTCAGGCGGATTTTGTCCTGCCAGAAACGCAACTCATCCTGCAAATACAACCCGCTGTATGACTGACTCAGCACATTGGCACCCGCCCGATTTCGCAGGCTTTGCGAACGATCAAACTTAGGCAGCAGTTGTGAGGGCAAATAATAGTTTGGATTATTTCCGTTGAATGCAAACGTGCTGTCGTATAACGGGAACGTTTGATTCCAGTCGGCAATGTATTTTTTATTACCCAGATCCAACCCGGCCAGAATACGGTGCGTAATGGCTCCCGTCGTAACATCACCAGTAACGAAAATCTGCGCAAATTTTCCTTCATTGGCCGCATCCCAAATACTGACATTCCGATAAATATCGCCATTTGCTTTTGTCGAATCGGCCCAGAGCGAGCTACCGACCTGCGAATAATTGAAGTACGCCAATTGACCGGTCAGTTTCCAGTTTGGGCTAAGCTGATGCTCCAGAATCAGGAAAGAGCTATGATCGTGAATCGTTGTCGGATCAAGGTTGGCAGAAGCCGTTGAGAGCGTCCGCGGAAAAGCGGCATAACCATTTGCCGAAAATACATAGGCCGAGCCAATCACCGACATCTGTGAATACTGATAAGTGTATTCAGCGGTGATGGATGTCTGATCGCTCAATTTATATTTAACAACGGGAGCTATGGTATACCGGTTGTTATACTCAAAATCGCGGAACGACCCTTTTGACTGGCCCATTACGTTCAGCCGGTATAGCAAACTACCGTCCTGACTGAGTTTTCCGTCCAGATCAAGCGTAGCACGGTAGGTATCGAAACTGCCCGTTGTCAGGTTCACTTCTCCTTTTGTGACGCCCGTTGGTTTCTTCGTTACGATGTTATAAAAACCACTCGGTTCACCGTTGGCCATCATAAAACCAGCTGGTCCTTTCACAAATTCAATCCGTTCTACCATCGACATATCTTCGGCCAGCGGTCCCCAGGTCGATGAAACATTCATGCCATTCCGGAACGGCGAAACCCGCGAACCGCGCATGTTTAGCCGGGCGTAGTTATCCCAGTGCTCCTGACGTGTAACGCCACTTACATTGCGGGAAACACCTTCGAGCATGTCGAATATCTGCTGATCGGCAATCAACTGGCGATTTACGACCTGAACATTCTGAGGCAATTCGAGCAGGGGTGTTTTTACCCGAAGACTATTGGACGGAATATCAGTCTTGTACGAGTTTTTACCATCTACCGTCACTTCCTGCAATGTTTCGGCTGTTTCAGGAAGTATGAAGTCGGTTAGCCGCGTAGTTTCGCCTGCCGACACCGTCACTGTCTGGCGGCTGCGTGTATGGCCAACCCGGCTTATAACGATCGTCTGCGCACCTGTGGGCACATTATTGAGCGTAAACTCACCCTGCTCGTTTGTTGTCGTTCCTATTCGTGAATTCGACAAAC
This sequence comes from Spirosoma endbachense, assembly GCF_010233585.1. Classification (NCBI taxonomy): domain Bacteria; kingdom Pseudomonadati; phylum Bacteroidota; class Cytophagia; order Cytophagales; family Cytophagaceae; genus Spirosoma; species Spirosoma endbachense. The sequence continues at coordinate 8,261,002 of NZ_CP045997.1, read as the reverse complement.
GGACAGTAACCTGACTAAGCGGCTGGGCTGTTGCCGACACAATGCGTCCGGCAATATTACCCGTAGTTGATTGTGCAAAAAGAGGGAGATTTAACAGACTCAGCCACAATGACCACAATATCATTGAGGGCATTCGTGATTTATATAGGTTGCAATTCATACTTTATTTAGACTAATTCTTAATTGCAAACCTAAATACGGATTCGATACGAGGGCTAATTTTGACCATTAAATCAATAAAATACTTTATAGAGTACCATTTTTTCGGTTTTCGCTTAGTTAATAGGTCCTAAAAATGAAAATGCCCGACGTACCAACGTCGGGCATTTTCATTTTTGCAAATCGCAATTCGTGAGCTTTATTACTCCCACTCGATCGTTGCGGGTGGTTTCGAGGAGATGTCATAAACAACACGATTTACCCCTTTGACCCGGTTGATAATTTCGTTGGAGACATCAGCCAGAAACTCGTAAGGTAAATGTGCCCAGTCTGCCGTCATCCCGTCTACGCTCGTTACGGCACGGAGAGCCACAACGCGTTCGTAAGTGCGTTCGTCGCCCATAACCCCAACCGACTGAACTGGCAGCAACATAGCGCCTGCCTGCCAAACTTTGTCATATAAGCCTTCACGCTTCAGACCGTCGATAAACAGCGCATCGACCTGCTGTAAGATGTCTACTTTCTCGGGGGTGATATCGCCCAGGATGCGAATAGCTAGTCCGGGGCCGGGGAATGGATGACGTCCCAGAATAGCTTCGGGAAGGCCAAGCGTCCGGCCGACCGACCGCACTTCGTCTTTAAACAATGTATTGAGTGGTTCAACCACTTTCAACTTCATAAATTCGGGTAAACCACCCACATTATGGTGCGATTTGATCGTTGCCGAAGGGCCTTTCACCGATACCGATTCAATGACATCGGGGTAGATTGTTCCCTGACCCAACCACGACACGCCCTCGATGAGGTGTGCTTCGTGGTCGAATACGTCGATAAATGTTTTGCCGATGGCTTTCCGCTTTGCTTCAGGATCAGTCAATCCAGTGAGTGCCGTATAGAATTGCTCTTTTGCATCAACACCTTTCACGTTCAGTCCCAGCGTTTTGTAGGACTCCAATACGCCGGAGAACTCATCTTTGCGCAGAACACCGTTATCAACAAAAATGCAATACAAATTCTTGCCGATAGCCTGGTGAATGAGTACGGCTGCCACCGACGAATCGACGCCACCCGACAGCCCCAGCACGACTTTGTCGTCACCGATTTTCTGTTTCAACTGGGCAACCGTCGATTCAACGAAGGACTCCGATGTCCAGTCCTGCGCACAGCCGCAAATATCGACAACGAAGTTGTGGAGGACCGTTTTTCCCTGAAGCGAATGCGTCACTTCGGGGTGAAACTGAATACCGTACGTTGGTTCGCCTTCCACCTGAAAAGCGGCAACCCGAACGGTATCGGTCGATGCAATGATCTTGAAATTATCGGGAACACTCGTGATCGTGTCGGCATGCGACATCCAGACCTGTGAGTGCTGGTCGATACCTTTGAGCAATGGACTATCATTGTTGACAGTACCAAGTTTAGCCCGGCCATATTCCCGAATGGCCGATGCTTTCACCTCACCACCGCTCGTATGAGCCAGCAATTGAGCTCCGTAGCATACGCCCAGAATGGGTAGTTTATGCCGAAAAGCTGCCAGGTGAACTTCGGGTGCATCAGCGTCGCGGACGGATGATGGACTCCCCGAAAGAATGATGCCCTTAACGTCAGAGGTAATCGTTGGAATGTGATTGTACGGATGGATTTCGCAATAAACGTTCAGTTCGCGCACCCGGCGGGCAATAAGTTGGGTGTACTGTGAACCAAAATCCAGAATCAGAATCTGCTCAGTGGCCATGGATGGGTCTCTAAAATGCAAAGTTAGAGCATTTTGCCTGCACCACAAACAAATGTGAACGAGTGACGGGTGAAAGAACGAAAAGTTGGTAGCCGTTTTCCGCTCATTCACCCGTCACTCGTTCGCTCTTTTCAGGGGTATAGCACATATTTCTTCCGCATGACTTTATACCCATCCAGCGCTGGTTGCCAGCTTTGCCGGATTTTATCTTCCGATACGCCAGCGATCATCTGCAACCGAAGTTGATCGGTGCCAGCCAGTCGGTCAATACCGCCGTTGGCCAGGAAAAACTTACCTTTATCGCTGGCTTTTTTATAAAAGTCGAAGAAATAATTCAGCATCATTTCCTGCTTCGAGATAGAAATTGCCGATAAATCCAACCCATAGCAAAGCAGTCCTTCCAGCGGTGGGTTTATTGCCCCAGGTTTGTCTACCGGCGTAAATGTGTATGGACCATATTTTGTGTAGGGAGAGCCAATAACCTGAAACTGTTTGTCAGTACCACGCCCAACACTGACGACCGTTCCTTCAAAAAAGCAGAGTGACGGATACAGCAATACAGCCTGTTGGTTCGGCAGGTTCGGAGAAGGTCGTACCGGCAACACATAGGGCGTCTGATGCGTGTAATTTTTGACAGGCACTACGGTCAGTTTACAGGTTTTACTGCCAGACAACCAGCCTTCGCCGTTGATCATCCGGGCCAGTTCGCCAACCGTCAATCCGTGAACGACCGGAATTGGGTGCATGCCTACAAATGATTTAAATTTCGGGTCCAGCACGGGCCCATCGATGAAGTGACCATTGGGATTCGGACGGTCCAATACAATGAGTGGTTTATTCGTCTCGGCACAAGCCTCCATAACGTAATGCATCGTACTGATGTAGGTATAAAATCGCGTTCCTACATCCTGAATGTCGAAAATGACTACATCCAGCGAGTCCATCTGGGCGGGCGATGGCTTCCGGTTCTGGCCATATAACGAGGTGATGAAAACACCCGTGCGTGGATCACGGCCATTGCTGATTTTCTCGCCATCGGTAGCTTCCCCACGAAATCCATGCTCCGGCGCAAAAATGGTCTTAATCGTCACACCACGTGCAATCAAACTATCGACCAAATGCGTCGTACCAATTCGCGACGTATGATTGACGACCATGCCAACGCGTTTTCCCTGTAAGGCGGGCAGATATAGCGTCATTTGATCAGCTCCGGTCTGGAGGGGCCCTGTCTGACTAGACTGGCTATAGGCGTTTGAGAGCAGACTACAGGCGGCAATGAGCAGATAGGCAAAAATCAGGGTAAGGTGTTTCATAAGTTGCGAAAATGAGTTTCAGGGTTTTATGGCTGAAGTAGCAAAATAAGTGGGTTAATCCATCGGCAGGCAGGCTATCGATTCGAACCTTGGATTGGGCATATAGGAAACTAGTAAATAAGAGCGACAAACCCAGGACCAGACAAAGGCCAGTTAGGGATGATTTGAACCAACAAGCAGACAAATCTCCCCGTTGCGAGAGCGATAAAGCCATTATTGACAAATTGCGTTCCGTAAAACTCTTACTTTTACACACTAGAACAAAACAGTTGTTGGTCAGGCGTCGTTAGTGATCAGTCACTAGTTGCCCAGGCTTTTCCGTTTACGCACTTGACTAACGACTAACCACTCCGTTTTGAACGTACCTATATTTCTGGCTCGTAAGGTCCGTCACGCACCTGAGGGCAGTTTTTCAGCTACCGTTACCCGCGTCGGGATAATCAGTATAGCACTTGGTCTATCCATTCTGATCGTGGCATTTGCCGTATTGTTTGGATTCAAAAATACCATCCAGCAGAAGATATTTCTGTTCGGCGCTCATTTGCAGGCGAGTAAATTTACCAATAACAGCTCCTATCAGGAAACGCCCATTGCGCTCAACACCAAACTTTATCGCGATAGCACCCAGATTCCGGGCGTTCAGCATATTCAGGCAGTTGCCCTGAAAGCAGGTATTCTGAAAACCAGCGACGAGTTGACAGGCGTGGTTCTGAAAGGCGTAGGCAAAGATTATGACTGGAATCTGTTTCATGGTTCAATCGTAGCCGGCACCGTGCCAACCGTGGGAGCCGATACCGGAACGGGATCGACACAATTACTGATCAGTCAATACATGGCCAATCAGCTACAGGTAAAAGTAGGTCAGAACGTACCACTCTATTTTCTGGGAAACCCACCCCGCGCCCGTAAAATGACGGTGGTGGGCATCTACGAAACGGGACTGGAAGAGGTTGATAAAACCATTGCGCTGGGCGATATACGGCTCATTCAACGCCTGAACAAGTGGGGCCCGGATTCGGTCGGTAGTTATGAGATCTTTGTAAAGGATTTTAACAAACTGGATGCCACGGCCAACAACATTTTTGACGAAATGACGCCCGATATGCGCCTGACACGGGTAACGGATCAGTACCGTCCGCTCTTCGACTGGATGGTACTGCTCGACCGTAACATGGTGATCTTACTGGCCCTGATCACGTTTGTTGCCTCCTTCAATATGGTGTCGGTGTTATTGGTTCTGATGATGGAGCGAACACCAATGATTGGTCTATTAAAGGCCCTGGGCGGTTCAGATCCACTTATCCGGCGTATGTTTTTGTTCGTTGGGCTGAACATGGTCGGCTGGGGATTGCTCATTGGCAATGTTGTTGGACTGGGAATCTGCTTTATTCAGGATCGCTTCAAACTGATTCCCCTCGACCCCAAAAACTACTTCATGAATTATGTCCCGATCGTCTGGGACTGGCCAACGATTCTTGCTCTGAATGGCGCAACGATTTTGCTGATTGCCTTTGCCCTCTGGCTACCGACGTTCATCATTAATCGGATTCAACCGGTAAAAGCCCTGGCGTTTAAGAAATAAATCAAATCAGGATTTTCGCCAATCCCCGTGCTATGCTTGACCGTAGCATGGGGGTTTACGCAGGTGTGAGCAATCGTGTTCATTCCTGCTGATAGACTATGCTTATATCCTATAATTTATATATACTTTTCCTTTAATTGTTACTTTGCCAAATTCTCTCGTCCCAAAAGCCATGTATTGTTTTTATTCAACTATTTACCGTTAATCTTATGAAAAAATATCTGGCTGAACTAATTGGCACCTTTTCACTTGTGTTTTTGGGATGTGGTGCTGCCGTTATTTCCGGCATTTCATCTACGGGCCCTATGGGAATTGGCTTGTTGGGAATCTCGTTTGCATTTGGCTTAACGGTCGTTGTCATGGCCTATGCCATTGGCCCTATTTCGGGTTGCCATATCAATCCGGCAATCACTATCGCCATGTTGGTGGCGGGTAAAATAAAGATCAACGATGCCGTGGGCTACATCGTCGCCCAGTTGATCGGCGCTACATTGGCCTCTTCAGTCTTATATATTGTTCAAAGTGGTGCGCCTGTGTTCATGATGAACGAATGGGCGCTGGGTTCCAATGGCTGGGGGCAAGGGTATCTGGGTGCCTACAATACTGAATCAGCGTTCATAACGGAAGCTGTAATGACGTTCCTGTTCCTGTTAGTCATTTTCCACACGACCTCTAAATGGGGAAACAGCACGATGGCAGGGTTAGCCATTGGATTGACCCTGGTACTTATTCATTTAGTAGCGATTCCTGTTACCGGTACGTCGGTCAATCCGGCGCGTAGTTTTGGACCAGCTATTCTGGCAGGTGGTAAGGCCTTACAACAATTATGGCTATTCATCCTGGCTCCTATCGTTGGCGGGGTTCTGGCCGCACTTACCTGGAAAAGTATATTTGAAGACGCTGTTCCAGCACGATAAAGCACTTTTTTTTGATCTAAAGTTATTCCACCGCTGGATGGCAGACCGTGATTTTATCTGACAAAACAGTTAATCACGGTCTGCCATCCAGCGGTGGAATAACTTTGCGCTATGGCCTGATTTTTATAAAACCAGGACTTCCGCTGCTAAGCGTGCCACGATTACTGTTGATGTTCCTAATAACCGGGGCACGCTTAGCAGCGAAAGTCCTAAAAACAGGAAAACCTCTTATCCTTACGAGTAAGTATGCAAAAGCCTGGTACATGGCAAAGTTCACTTAAAAAGGATTCCTATTTGCTTCGTAACTTTGGTACAATTTCACGAAGTAACAGTAATAAATAAATTCTTGCCTGTGCTATGATAGCTCAACGATCGGAAACCAAGCAGCCTGCATCATCACCCTTCACGCATAAAATTCGTATTGTAACGGCGGCTTCACTATTCGATGGTCACGATGCTGCCATTAATCTGATGCGTCGGTTAATGCAGGCATCGGGTGCTGAAGTTATTCATCTGGGGCATAATCGTTCGGTTGCCGAAATTGTCGATTGTGCTATTCAGGAAGATGTGCAGGGAATTGCTGTAACGAGTTATCAGGGCGGTCATCTGGAGTTTTTCAAATACATGTATGACCTGCTGAATGAACGCGGGGCCGGGCACATAAAAATTTTTGGCGGTGGTGGTGGCACAATCCTGCCATCCGAAATTGCCGAACTACAGGCTTATGGCATCGCCCGTATCTACTCCCCGGACGACGGACGAACAATGGGGCTTCAGGGTATGATCGATCACCTGCTGAAGCAGTGCGATTTTGAATTACCAACCCCGGAGAACCTTGCGTCTCCAGGTTCACCCAATCAAATTGCCCGGCTCATCACTACCGCCGAGAATACACCCGACCAATTTCCGCATTCACTCATTCAGCCATTCACTCAATCAATAAAAGTTCTTGGCGTTACCGGTACCGGAGGAGCCGGAAAGTCGTCGCTGGTGGATGAGCTGGTGCTCCGTTTCCTGCGTACATTTCCGGATAAAACACTGTCAATCATTTCGGTAGATCCTTCCAAGCGCAAAACAGGCGGAGCTTTACTGGGCGACCGCATCCGAATGAATGCCATTAGCCTACCTGCCGGGTCGGCGGCCCGGGTATATATGCGTTCGCTGGCAACGCGTCAATCGAATCTCGCCCTAAGCCGACACGTGCAGGACGCTATCGATATTTGTAAGGCCGCCCAATTCGATCTGATTATTGTTGAGACATCGGGCATTGGGCAATCAGATACCGAAATTACCGAACACGCCGATAAAACGCTGTATGTAATGACAGCCGAATATGGTGCAGCCACCCAGTTGGAGAAAATTGATATGCTCGATTTCGCCGATGTCATTGCCATCAATAAGTTCGATAAACGCGGATCATTGGATGCACTTCGGGATGTTCGCAAACAGTACCGCAGAAATCACAACCGCTGGGACGTACCGGATCATGAACTTCCCATTCTCGGTACAATTGCGTCTCAGTTCAATGATCCGGGCATGAACGCCCTGTTCGACCGTTTGATGGGTTTATTAGGTATGGAGTTCGGCGCAGGGAGCGTGGAGTCGGGCACTAATTCGAGCCAGATTCCTCAGCCGATCATTCCGCCCGACCGGGTGCGGTATTTAGCCGAGATTGTGGAAGAAAGCAGACGCTACAACGCCTTTGTCAACGATCAGACGAAGCTGGCGCGACAGCTCTATCAAATTGATGGAACACTTAAGCTTTTACCTGAAAATCCGCTTAAGGTCCAATTACAGAACCTATATGCCGATTTAGAAAGTCGGCTTAGCGCAGACTGCCGCAACTTGCTTCATCAGTGGCCCGATGTACAGAAACGCTATTCGGCCGAGTTCTACGAGTTCACGGTTCGGGATAAAGTCATTCGGCAACCGCTCTATTCAGAAACACTGTCTCATTTAAAAATACCGAAAGTTAGTTTACCCAAATACCACGATTGGGGCGATGTGTTAAGATGGTTACTGACCGAAAATGTACCGGGCGAGTTTCCGTATGCGGCCGGGGTTTTCCCACTCAAGCGCGAAGGCGAAGATCCTACGCGGATGTTTGCGGGCGAAGGTGGCCCCGAGCGCACGAACCGACGATTCCATTATGTGTCGAAAGACCTGCCCGCAAAACGTCTCTCAACGGCGTTTGACTCCGTTACGCTTTATGGCGAAGATCCGGCCATGCGGCCTGATATTTTCGGTAAAGTCGGCAACTCAGGTGTCAGCGTTTGCACGCTCGATGATGCCAAGAAACTCTACTCTGGTTTCGATCTTTGCGATCCGGCTACATCGGTCTCCATGACGATCAATGGGCCCGCACCCATGCTACTGGCTTTTTTCCTGAACGCAGCCATTGATCAGCAATGTGAGAAGTGGCTAAAAGAGCAGGGAACCACAAATGGTGCACCAGACATTCAGACTGAGATTGTTCGATACCGGGGCGAATTGCCGGATGGGAATGATGGGCTGGGACTGCTGTTACTCGGCACAACCGGCGATAAAGTGTTACCGCCTGAGGTGTACGAAAAAATCAAAGCCGAAACGCTCCGAAAAGTGCGCGGCACAGTACAGGCCGATATTCTGAAAGAAGATCAGGCACAAAACACCTGCATTTTTTCGACGGAGTTTGCGCTCCGGATGATGGGCGACATTCAGCAATACTTCACGGACAACCGTGTTCAGAATTTCTACTCCGTTTCAATCTCGGGCTACCACATTGCGGAAGCGGGTGCGAATCCGGTCTCACAGTTAGCGTTTACGCTATCCAATGGCTTTACGTTTGTTGAATACTACCTCAGCCGAGGTATGAACGTAGATGATTTTGCCCCAAACCTATCGTTTTTTTTCTCGAACGGTATGGACCCGGAATACACCGTACTGGGCCGTGTTGCGCGCCGGATCTGGGCGAAAGCGATGCGCAATAAATACAAAGCCAGCGAACGCTCCCAGAAACTCAAATACCACATTCAAACATCGGGGCGGAGTCTGCACGCACAGGAAATTGCCTTCAACGACATTCGTACCACCCTTCAGGCGCTACTCGCTATTTACGATAACTGCAATTCACTCCATACCAATGCCTACGACGAAGCCATAACAACCCCAACTGAGGAGTCGGTGCGTCGCGCCATGGCTATCCAACTGATTATCAACCGCGAATTTGGGTTAACCAAAAATGAAAATCCGTTGCAGGGCTCGTTCGTCGTTGACGAATTAACTGATCTGGTCGAGGAGGCTGTTTATCAGGAATTTCTGGCGATCAACGAACGGGGCGGAGTATTGGGCGCTATGGAACGAATGTACCAACGCAGTAAGATACAGGAAGAGTCGATGTATTACGAAACGCTGAAACACAACGGCCAGCTACCTATTGTAGGTGTCAATACATTTCTGGCTTCCAGTGGCTCGCCAACCCTCGTTCCGAATGAGGTGATCCGGTCGACAGATGACGAAAAACGGTACGCAGTAGAATCGTGTCGGGCATTTCAGGAACGCCACCACGCTGAGTCGATCACTGCTCTGGCCAATTTACAGGCAACGGCCTTAGCAAATGGCAATATTTTTGACAGCCTCATGGAAGCATCTAAAGTATGCTCGCTAGGCCAGTTATCAACTGCTCTTTATGCGGTAGGCGGACAGTATCGCCGGAATATGTAGCAGGTCAATTCCTGGGGAGGAAAAAACCATATCCCACACATAATCAGCCCATTACCAAATAAATATCTTCTAATTTTAACTAGTTTTTAATATAACGAGCCAGAATAGCCGTATTCGTAGACAATACACGGCTATTCTGGCTCGTTTTTTGTGCATTAAATGTACAGCCTCTGGCATTAAGTATCCATACTGTTCATTAATCATGGATTTCCTGCGACGTTTACTAAAAACGGCTATACCCCTATTATTCTTTTTACCTCATACTCTTTTAGCCCAATTGCAGGTAACTTTTCCTACCAGCCGATTGGTCATTCAACGAAATAATAACAATCAGGCCAATGTACCTATTGTTGGGCAGTGCCCCACAAATGCCACCCAGATACAGGCACGGCTAACCGTACGACAGGGAGGCTCTTCTACGGGATGGATAACGCTGGACAACGCACCGGCAAATGGTGTTTTTCAGGGTTCATTGACGGGTATAACAGGCGGCTGGTATGATCTTCAGGTAAAGGCGTTTGCCGGGAATACCGAAATTGCGTCTACCTCAATGGATCGGATCGGAGTTGGCGAAGTATTCGTTACGGCTGGGCAATCAAACTCATGGGGTGTAAACTGCTACACGGGCCAGGCCAACGATGACCGGGTCTCAATCATTAATTACTGGACGGGGCAGGCTGGTCAGTTCTCCGAAAACTCGTTACCCTTTAACGTCAGTCACGCCGATTTATCAAGCGGCATTGCCAATACAGGCATGTTTCCGGGGGCTTATCTGTATGTCTGGGGCGCCCTGGGCGACAGACTGGTCACTCAACTTGGTGTGCCGGTTATGTTTTATGGAGCCTCTTATTCGGCAACCAACTCCAAGCACTGGGTACACTCGGCCAATGGGGAGGAAACTTATTCAAACCTATCCCAAAATATGCCGTATCGGGTTTTGGGCGTAACCATTCTGCATTACCTGAAACGCACAGGTGCCCGGGCTGTTTTGTGGCATCAGGGCGAGGGCGATAACTATTATCAGACTTATAATGATTACCTGAACAACATCAACACCGTTATCGATAAATCGCGCACCCAGCTGGGTTTTGGCAATCTGAGCTGGGTTGTTTCGCGGGTTAGTTACATTCCGGCGGCTTTGGGTAATGAATATGTCAACCACGAAACCGACCCAAATATCATTGCAGCCCAAAACACACTGGCCAGCCAGGTTAATAACTGGCAGGGACCGGCAACTGACGGCATGATTTACCCAACTTATCGCAAAGGAGATAGTTTTCACCTTCACTTTGATTCAGACGACTGCCCTGCTCTGATCGATGTGTGGAGCCAGGCCCTGCCAGCAAGTTATTTCAACAACACCCAGCCTTCGCTGCCGAATCGGACAGTTCTGCTCACAACTGGCTACGTTTTTCCGTTCACGACCAATCCAGGTCAGAACGTTCAGGTACCCTATTTTTCGCGCGTCCCGGTACGAGTCGATAACCAGTACCAGGTAGAGATGCTAAGCGAAACCGGTTGTACGCTGGCTACATTGACTTCAGGAATGGGCAATCCATTGTCGATTACGCTGCCCAGTTGGGCTAATGGTCGATACCGTTTCCGGGTTAATTCGACGTCGCCAGCAATCGTGGGTGAACTTAGCGAACCGATAACGATCAATGGTTCGGGAAGTGGTTTGCCCCCTGGCCTTCCAGCGCATGTGTTAAGCACGGTTCGGAATGGAAACTGGAATGACCCGCAGGTATGGTCCTGTGGCTGGCTCCCATCGTCAATCGATACCACCGAGCTAAAACATGTCATTACGTTGCCAACAGGCTATCAGGCTCATACGGGTCTGCTACGGTACAACAACGGCGCGCAATTAATTTACCAGAACGGAGGTATGTTGCGAATTGGCCAAAATTGACGTGTAGCATGCCTATATTCAGGAAATAGCATTAATTTGTCTGCGCAGGTAAGCATCTAAATTACTTGTAAGTCATGCCTGGATTCGACGGTTTTGGGCATTCTAACACAAAATACCCTTAAAAAAACTAATGTTGAATTGGCAAATTCGGTATCACGTTCGTTACTCTCTATTTATTATCCTCGTCTGTTTAGCAGGCTTCTCCTGCCAGAACACGAAGAAAGAAGCTACAACACCCGATGATCTGGAGAAACCATCAATAACAGCCCTCGTTAACACTACCTATAAGCTTGGCGATACCATTTCCATTCAATTGAACCAGCCACTGAGCCAGGCAACCGTCATGATCGACGATAGAGCAGCCGACATCATTCAACGGACTACAAATGCGCTGCGGGTGAGATCTACCGACCAAAAATTAGGCTTACATCAGTTGGTAATCAGTGGTACTACAGCGACTAAAATCTCTTTTTCTGACACGCTAGGAATCGAGTTATGGTCTGATGTTACTCCGCCTACTCTTCTCTATTCTGTCATAAAAACTTATCCCCATCAGGCCAGCAGTTTCACCCAGGGCCTGGAGTTCAATAACGGTGTTTTATATGAAAGTACGGGCTTAAATGGCCAGTCTAACCTGATGCAGGTTGATCTGCCTACGGGATCGATCATTAAATCTGTCCCTTTAGCTACCCAGTATTTCGGAGAAGGAATCACAATAATGGACGATAAAATTTATCAGCTAACGTGGACATCCGGGGTGTGCTTCCGCTATTCGATGAATTTTACGCTGGAAAAGACGTTTACGTATCCTACCCAGGGGTGGGGATTGACCCACAACGATTCGTCGCTTATTTTGAGTGATGGCTCAAACCGGCTTTATTTTCTCACTCCTGATTTTCAGCGGAAAGGCGAACTGGCTATATACGATCATCAGGGTCCAGTTATGAATCTCAATGAGCTGGAATATGTAAATGGGTACGTATTCGCCAATGTCTGGCAAACCAATCGAATTGTCCAGATCGATCTGAAATCCGGAAAAGTTGTCGGGTATCTCGACATGGAGCCTATTCTACCAGCCGGGATCGACACAAAAGCCAATGTACTTAATGGTATTGCTTTCCAGTCAAGGGAAAATGCGTTTTACCTAACGGGTAAAAATTGGCCTGCCTTGTACAAAATACAGCTACAGAAAGCACTAAAAAACAAGACGCTCAATAGGGTGGCGCGTCGCTAACGGCGTTTCTACAATCCTGAACAGAAAAGCGACAAAAGCCAACAGGTACCTGATTGCCCGGCAATCAGGTACCTGTTGACTTAATGACTCAGTTACCAATCCAAAACTATTGCCGTGTTACTTTACTGGCTCCTGATGTTTCGGAATCGAGCGAACCGACCTGGCCCATGGTTGCATGACTGGCTCCGCTGGCATCAACCGACGCTTTGTCGATATGCATGCTCGTTGCTTCAACCTTACTGGCTCCATTTAGCTCGGCATCAAGTTGGTTTGCATGACCACGTAAAACGGCATTTGAGGCTCCTGACAGATTTATTGTAAGCTTCTCAACCGAGCCATCGAACACGGTACGGCAGGCACCACTCATTTCGATGTTCAGATCATTATACTTGTCGAACCCAGTCAGACTGGCCTTTGATGCACCCGACAATTTGAGTTCGTCAATCGACGGAACCGTAATCGTCAGACCGATGCGTTTGCGGTTACTCCAGTCAAATATTCCGTTGCGATCGATCGACACCTTCAGGGTATTGCCATCAACTTTTACACTTACATCGTCCAGATCTTTCTCACGCCCATCGGCCACCACTTTGTAGGTTGTGCCTTTGCGGAAACGAACAACAAACGCACCACCAACGTCTACTTTCGAAAAATTATTGACATTAAACTGCCGGGTATGATCCCCGATATGGTCGAAGTCGTCACCCAGTTCGCTGGATACCGCGTTCTGCACATCGTCCGTAAGATCAGTCACGTCGTTGTCTTCATCGTCGTAGCTGCGGTCTTTCTCCCGTGGGTAGTTCAGACAAACCAGTCCTTCATCTTTCGTGAACTTCCAGACACTGGATGGCATCCGGTCGATCTCCTTCCCGCCGAATTCGTTTCGAATAAACCGGGCGAAATCTTTAGTCATGCGGAAAGGCTTTTCGTACGGAATCATGAGATCCATATCCAGATCCTGCGCCCGGAAATGAGCTCCTGGCTGCAACTCTAATGTATTGTCGAAACGAACCGTCGAATCTTTGATCATGTAAGCGTATTTGATCTGGCGAGCATTGGCCTGTGCTTGGGCCCGGCTCGATCCTTGCGCTTTAAAATGCTGGACCAGATTCAGAGCAGACCCATCGTAGCCCTGAAGTTCGATAGACACATGCCAGTTATCGCTATCCAGTTCGTTGAGGTCGAAGGCCGGAATAGCCGCTGGCACAGCCAGCACTTTCGTTTCTTCGACCGTTCCCCGGCGCTGGAAGCTGTTGATCAGCGGTGCGGCTGTACCGGCAAAGATAATCAGGCTTACCAACCATACCCCGGCAATTGTTAAGGCTGTCCGGCTGCTCAATACATTACGGGTTGTGATGAGCATGACACCTAAAATGGCTAATCCAAAAGCGGGAAGAAAACCAACCAGAAAAGCAGACAGAACCATTGGGGCGGTTATATCAGCCCGGAATAACTCAAAAGGAAAATCGCTGTTTCCGAAATTGCCACCCGATCCGATACCGATCGATGCACCCAGCACGGCCAGACAGGCAACCATCAAGGCGAACGCCACTACCAGCATTAACAATCCGGCAAAGACCCGGATAATGGTCAGCGTTCCGTTCAGAAGCGGCCCAAGCGCACTACCAAGTCCGCCGATTATCGTGGCAATGGCCCGAAACGGAAAGAGCAACACCCGCGTCAGCGTACTTTCATTATTGGGTGATTCATTAATATTCAGATTCTGCTTGATGCTGTTTTCGATGTTCGATAGTGTGATCGGTTGCCCCTGCATTTCCATTTTCTCGGTCAGCGTATTCGCCTGTGGCGCAATGATCCACAGAACGAGGTAGAGCAGGAAGCCAACGCCAAAGAACACGATACCCAGCACAAACAACAACCGGATTATACCCGTATCGACGCCAAAGTAGGCTGCAATCCCCGAGGCAACCCCGCCCAGGACTTTATCTTCGGGATTTCGGAAGAATTTCTTGACGGTTTTATCTTCTTCAATACCCATTGTGCCGGGCAGGGCAATCCACATAGCAATGTAGACGATGAACGTGAAACCCGAGACACCAGCCCCAAACCCTTCGCCAATAGGCGGCAGAGCCAGGAATAAAACCAGGAATATCAGGCGTACCCATACGACATCCATGTTGAAATAATGGGCCAGACCAGCCGCAACGCCACCGAGCGTTTTCCGGCGCAGGTCACGAACGAGTCGGCGTGGACCCGTATAGGCACCTCCCGTTGGTTGCGAATAAGCGCTGGCTCCCTGAGCAGACGACTGTTGTCCACTGCCAGAAGTTGGCTGTCCGCTGTTAACCGCCGAATTGCGACCTCCGCTGGTAACGAGGACTTCCTCCTCTTCCACGGCTTCGAAATCAGCAACAGTACCCATTGCCGCAACGAGTTCATTTACGTCTTCTACAGAAACGGCCTGTTTATCGGCAGCTTTCAGCTTAGCCAGCAGTTTCTCGGCGATCCGGTTCTCGATGTCGGTTACAATTTCCTGACTGTCTTCGTAGGTCGAAAAGTACTGTTGTACCGACGTCAGGTAGCTCTTCAATTTGTCGTAGCCGTCCTCTTCTATATGGAAGATGACCCCACTTATATTAATGCTTATGGTCTTTTTCATGGCGCTAGAGAAGAGAATAGGTTAAGCGGTGGTTGAAGGATTGGTTGGATCAGCAGAACTCGTCATGGGAGCAGCATTGCCGTTCGTCGGTTTTTTATGCTGCGCGGTTTTACCAATAATTGAGTTGACGGATTCGGCAAGCTCCTGCCAGGTTTCGTTTAGCGATTCTAAGGAATTTCGTCCCAGATCGGTCAATATATAATATTTGCGTGGTGGCCCTGATGTCGATTCCACCCATTTATAATCGAGCAACCCTGCGTTTTTGAGCCGGGTTAGCAAGGGGTAAAGTGTACCTTCCACCACCATTATTCGGGCAGAAGTCAGTTCATCGAGCATATCGGAGGCATAAACCTCGCCCCTCGATATGATGTGCAGAATGCAGAATTCCAAAATTCCCTTTCGCATCTGCACCTGAGCATTTTCAATATTCATCGGTGTATTGATTTAAGTATAGGCCCGGTCCGGTGCTCCGGTTGTAACGGCTATGAATTTCAGATGGCAACGATTAATGCGGGCTAATCCACCGACGGATAATCATCATCCAAAATCCTTACAACAAAGGTAGTATAAGGTACTATGCGATGCAAGGTACCTTTTTAAAAATTTTAGCTCTGTAGTATAAACGGCAAAAAAAAACGGGTGAATGGCTCACCTAATGTATAGTTGGAGCCGACAAATTTGTAACTTTATTTCTTATTATGATTCTATATGCTCCGTAACACCCTATTTGCTCTTTTCGCCCTCATTTTCGCCCATTATTCCTGGGCCCAAACTCCGCTTCCGGGGAATGAATGGATTAATTATCAGCAGGCTTATTATAAAATTCCGATTGTCCAAAACGGCTTATATCGAATTACTGCTGCTGAATTACAAAAAGCGGGAATACCCATAAATTCAATCGATCCGGCAACAGTTCAGCTCTTTCACCGGGGTCTTGAACTGGCAATCTATATGGAAGGTGCAGCCGACAATAAGCTCGATGCCAGCGATTTTCTGGAATTCTATGGTCGCAGAAACGATGGCGCCCAGGATTCCTTACTTTATCGGCCCATCAATGCCCAGCCACATCAGTATTATAACCTCTTCAGCGACACGACAGCCTACTTTCTGACCTGGCGGCTCGATGGCAAACCGGGTAAACGAATGGCTTCCTATACGGACACCGACTTCACCAACCTGACGCCCGAAGCCTATCATTGGGAAGAAGAATTGCGCCTATTTACCGATACCTATCCGGGATGGGCAGCTGGGATTCCGCCAAAAATCGAATACAGTCATTTCGAAGCGGGAGAAGGTTATACGGGTGTTATTCAGCAAAAAGGTAAATTTTACGATAATCTATTTTCGACCAGCAATGACTTCCGGGATGGTCCCGCACCACAGCTCGATCTGCTGCTGGTAGGTCGCGATTACATTAATCATAAAGTAGAATGCCATGTTGGCGCTGTAGCCAGCGCCCGGCGGATAGTCGATTCGCTGCGTTTCCAGTTCTATACTAATGCCCGTCTTGCTACCGATTTGCTCTGGTCTGACGTAGGCTCAGATGGCCGGGTTCTGGTTTCGACGGTTTCAACGGGCGAAAACTACACGGCCGACCCCTATTCAGTATCCTATATCAGACTGCGTTACCCCCAACGATTTGTGGGCAATAGCCAACCACTGCGTACCTATCGACTCATTCCCAATCCAAGCGGGCGTTCGTTGATTGCCCTCGACAATGGACCGGCGAATTCCCGGTTCTGGGACATTTCCGATCCAGCGGCCCCCATCCGGGTTGGCCCTACACGTTCAGGCACCTCGGTAAAACTGGTTGTACAAAATACCGAAACCAGCCGGACCCTTCTAAGTTGTAGTCAGCCTAAAGCCGTTTCCGCCATTTTACCCGTTACGTTTAAAAATTGGTCTGGCCGCAAGCCTACTTACCTCATCATCAGCCACGAATCGCTCATGAAACCAGCTGCGGGGCAACCCGACGCGGTGAAAGCCTATGCCACTTATCGGGCCTCCGTAGCAGGTGGCCAGTATGACACGTTGACAACAACTGTTCAGCAGCTATTCGATCAGTTTAGTTATGGCGAACGGCATCCGCTGGCCATTC
This sequence comes from Spirosoma endbachense, assembly GCF_010233585.1. NCBI lineage: Bacteria > Pseudomonadati > Bacteroidota > Cytophagia > Cytophagales > Cytophagaceae > Spirosoma > Spirosoma endbachense. Next base: position 8,243,733 of record NZ_CP045997.1, on the reverse strand, counting down.
GTCGTTTTGCCGACCAGATGCTCCGGCAAAGCAACGGGGAAGCCAACCGCCCACGTTATCTGCTGCTGATCGGTCATAGCCGTGGCACGCCGGGCGTTCGGCGTGATCCGAATCAGGCCACGATCGATCTGGTACTTACAGCTGGTTTTCCGGGTTCTGACATCGTATTCACGGCTGGTCTGGATGGCCAGCCTCAGGATGTCCCCGCTATTCCGACCGGTCGAATTAATGCCACAAGTCCTCAGCAGGTTATCGACTACCTCAACAAAGTAAAAGAATTTGAGTCTACGCCTGTTGCCCAGTCCTGGCGTAAAAAATTGCTTCATTTGAGCGGTGGTAACAATCCGAGCGAAGCCACTATGTTCGAGGAGTTGCTGGAAGGCTACGGCAAACGGGCAATGGCCGAATCGCTCGGGGCGACCATAACGGCAATTACGAAGAAAACCGACAATCCGGTTGAAACGATTAATGTGGCGAAGCAGGTAAACGAAGGTGTCGGCCTTATGACCTTCTTTGGCCATTCGAGCCTTGATGTGACCGATCTGGATATTGGTTTTTGTTCCAATAATGCCTTAGGCTACGTCAATAAGGGCAAATATCCGTTGATGCTGATCAATGGCTGTGCCAGCGGCAACATATTTTATAGTCGCCCAACATTCAGCTCTGATTGGGTTCTCACTCCCGATCGGGGTGCCATTGCCGTTATCGCGAACAGTCATCTGGGGTATGTAGACGTGCTGGACCGGTACAGCAGGCACTTCTACGACCTGTTGGCCGACAGTATTCAACTCAACAGATCGATTGGGCAAATTCAGCAGGAAACAATCAGGCGTACATTGGCGCAGGTACCCGGCGGATGGGATTTATCGAATTCGCAGCAGATGGTGTTGCAGGGCGATCCGGCCATTCGGCTCTTTCCGTTTGATACACCCGACTATGCCATTGCTGCGGGTGGGCTCGCCATTCGGGGCCAGGGCAATCAGAATCTGACAACCTTGAGTGATTCGGTACGATTAACTGTTGTGGTAGAAAATTACGGTCAATATCGGCAAGAGCCATTGCCAATCCGAATACGCCGATTAGTCGATGGCCATGAATCAGGGATCTATAACCTGTCGCTCCCCCACTCGGTTGCTTTCCGCGACACAGTTACCCTAAGCTTGCCTAATGACCGCAATGCTGTTGGTCTGAATCAAGTCGAGGTAATTCTTAATCCGGTCGGGGCAGTGCATGAGCTTAACCGGGATAATAATCGGGCTTTGGCCGAATTTACGGTTATTGGACAAGGACCTGTCCTGATCTACCCACCCCTATCTGGCACCGTAAGCACCCGCACCATACGACTAACCGCCCAGTATCTGACCAGCGGAATTCATACGTTCGATCTGGAACTTGATACAACCGCCCGGTTCGATACTCCAAATAGGCTCAGCCAGCGAATCAGGGCCGAAACGACCATTAGCTATCCGGCAACGCTGGCAGCCCAACCACAAACTATGTATTACTGGCGGGTTCGGGAAGCCGATTCGACCCCGAAAGAATGGGTAACCGGTTCGTTTCTAATTGATCCAGCCAGTACGGTTCAGGGGTTACCCGAAGGGCAGATCCGGCTTACCAATACACTCCCGAATGACATTCGGCAAGGCGATGTTGTTACCCTGCCAATCGAGTTTACGAACCTCGCGCCCTATGTTTTTACGGATTCTCTGACTGTACTACAAACAATCTACGCTGCAAATCTGGCGCAACCGCTCGTAACCCAATGGCGGATAGAAGCACCGACACCCACCGATACGGTGCGTCTTACTGTGCGTATTCCAACCGAAAAACTGCCGGGCGTAAACCGGTTGATTCTGACAATTAATCCCCTCATTCTCCCGGAGTCTTCATTTATCAATAACACACTTGATTTGCCGATAGCCGTTCAACCCGACCTGTTTGCTCCTGTGCTCGAAGTAGCCCTCGATGGAACCCGTATCGAAGACGGCGCGCCCATTTCGGCTCAACCGATCATCGATGTAGTCGTTGCCGACGAGAACCGATCATTAATCCGGCGCGATACAGTTGGTATCGGCCTATTTTTACAACGACCCGGCAGCAATACCTCGTTTGAACGGCTTAGCTGGCGCAACGCCATTGTTCGGCCAACGAATACCGATAATATCTTTCGAATACAGTATAGATCTCCAATACTGGCCGAAGGGCTCTATCACGTACTGGTTACGGCCCACGATGCGGTAGGTAACGCGGCTGCCCCCTATCAGGTAAGCTTTCGTATTATCAATGATCGGAGACTTACCGATCTGACGGTTTATCCAAACCCGTTTCGCGACCAGATAAAGTTTTCGTTTCAACTGACAGGCGATAAAGCGCCCGATTCAATCGAACTGACCATCTCCGATCTGCATGGGCGTGTAGTTCGTAGATTAAAAACATCTCAGGGAAGCGTTATTGGCCACATTGGGCTAAATGAATGGCTATGGGATGGACACGCCGATTCGGGAGAGTTGCTCCCCGCCGGATTGTATCTGTATCAGTTAACTGTTCGCGCAGCCGGACAGAACTGGCCTATTGCCGATGGGTTGAGTGAAAAATTGCGCGGCCGGATCATCCTGACACGCTGATGTTTGCCACGAGTACGCATCCATCAACCAGCGTTGGTCTATATGTACCCGCTTTGACGGGGTTGCGGGCGGTAGCGGCCTATCTGGTTTTTCTGCATCATTATAATCCTGTCGCAACCGACGGGTGGACACACCAGCTGATAGCCCAGGGTTACATTGGTGTTACTGTGTTTTTCGTGCTCAGTGGTTTCCTGATTTATCACCGATACGCCGAGTCGTATTTCAGCAGGACACACTGGTCATGGCGCCTGTATTACCAGAATCGATTCGCCCGAATTGTTCCGCTCTACACCCTGCTTCTGGTGTTGACAAGTGGCATTTCGATTGTCCAGGGTAAGCCAGCACATTGGTTCGACTTTGTTCTCAACCTAACCTTGGCTAAAGGCTTATTCGAGCCATATAAATTTAGCGGAATTGCCCAAAGCTGGAGTCTGACGGTTGAGGAATGTTTCTATCTGGTAGTGCCCTGGCTATTCGTTCTCCTTCGGCGCTGGGGGCCATTTCTGCTTACAATCACTTTGGTAAGTCTGGGCCTGTTTTTATGGCTGACTATTGGTGCATTGAACTGGCACGGTCTTTTCGGCAGTTTCCCGTTCGTGCTCTTTTACACGTTTTTCGGGCGGTCGTTTGAGTTCGTAACGGGTATGTGGCTCGCTCATCGATGGGATCAGGACAAACTCCCAGGTATTCGTCATGTCACGAGCAAGGGTTTGTTGCTGATCTGTAGCTGCATGGGTTGGCAGACATACATAGCTCGTATAATAACAAATTCAGAAATGCAGCTATGGAGTGAGGTCGTCGTTTACAATTTTATCCTCCCTGTTGGTATTGGCCTTTTGTTACTTGGGCTGGTTCAGGAGCCATCTGGTCTACAGCGATTTTTAGCCCATCCGATCATGCAGGCATTGGGTCGAAGTTCTTACGCGTTTTATCTGATTCACATCGGCGTTATTGCCAGACTAGTGCAACACATGATAGGTGGTTCGAATTCCGGAGTATTGTTTGCGTTGCTGGTGCTTATTGCTCTCAGCTTATACACCTGGATTGAAAAGCCCTTGCAGCGAAAACTACGGTCAGGGTAATTGCTGAAATCAATCCCAGCACTCCATAATCAGCAAATCGCCGGTTTGGGCCTCGATACGCACGAACCCATCTTCGGCCGCTTCGTTGCTGCTACTGGTTCGGTAGCCGAGCGTCAGGGTAGCATCCTGAAGATTGTATTTTAAGCCTTCAGACGTAAAACCGGTTACGGTTCCAACCGGAATCAGTGATAGCGGTGTTCCGGCTTCATACCATTTTTCAAATCGACCAACGAGCGGGAATATTTTAGAGTGATCATCGATCATCATAATCCGAATCTGGTCTTTATAACGAACAATATTGGTCATGTTCGTCAGGCTGTGGTCGGCCCGGCGACCGGTAGCCCACACAATATTGACGGCTGGAAAACCGCGTTCGATCAGGTATTCGATCCCTTTGTCAAGATCCGTTTTTTCCTGATCGGGCGTATGAACAATGTCGAGGGGATACTGCTGGGCCCGAATCAAATCCAGGTCTATGTTATGGTCGAAATCGCCAAGTAGCACGTCTACTTTTATACCCAGATCGAGCACCCGCCAGATGGCACTATCGAGCACAACTACGGTTGGGCTCCATTCCAGAAGTTGCCCCAGGAGTTCAGGCTGGCAGGCTTCGCCGTTGGCAATCAATAAGGCAGGCTCCTGCTTTTCGCGGACAATGTGATGAGAGGACATAATCAGACAAAGATAAACCAGCCAGTTGTATCAATTCGGCACTTTCGCAAAAAGCCGTACCACAGTTTATAACCATGCACGGCTTTTTGCGAAAGTGCTACAATAACTGATTAATTTTACGGAAAGTAACGAACCTTCCTGACTTTGCAGCGCGTCCTCCGTTTTTTGACCTTACCCCGTACTATTGGGCTTTATATCTTTCTTTTCTGCCTGGTGGCAGTTCAGAACTATCTCCTGGGATTCGGCAATTACAACAACTACCTGATGTTTGCCAAGCCGTTCCATAACCTGCTTCTGGACAAAAGTATTTACGGTCTGCATCCTAACCTGTATTTCGACAATTACAAATACAGCCCGACCTTTGCCTGGCTGATGGGCCCATTCTATTACCTTCCCGATTGGCTGGGCATCATCCTGTGGAACCTGCTAAATACACTCGTGCTTCTTGTGGGAGTCTGGTTCTATCTATCCGACGAAAAGGACCCCGCCAAACAACGGCGTACGGCTCTGTTGATTATTATTCTCGAAGCGTTGATTACCGCTCAGAATCTGCAAAGCAACAACCTCATTGTGGGCGCTATGCTGCTTGGCCTGTATGATCTCCGCAACGAGCGCGTCTGGCAGGCAGCCTTCTTTTTTGTCCTGTGCGGATTTATAAAATTTTATGGCATGGCGGCTGCGGGCTTCTTCCTCTTTTACCCCAAAAAGCCACAATTCATTCTGGCTATGATTGCCTGGACAATCCTGCTTGGCAGCGTTCCCCTCACCATGATCCCGCTCGACCATTTGCTGGCCGAATACCGCGAATGGTTCGATGTTATCGTTGTCAGCAAGTTAGGTTTGCAGGTGTCAGTGATGGGTATTGCACAAGCCTGGTTCGGTATGGAAAAAACCGACGGCAATTACCGCATCATCGAAACGATTGGTGCCATCCTGTTTCTGTTACCCTTTCTGCGGTTCGGACTTTGGCAGGATCGGCTGTTTCAACGGCGGATGGTCGCGTACTTTCTGCTGTTTATGATCGTCTTCAATAAAATGGCCGAGTCGCCTACCTACGTGCTGGCCGTAACGGGGGTGGCGTTATGGTGGATAACGCTTGACGCACCCACGCAACTGGATCAAATGCTGCTGGCGCTGGTCGTTATCTTTACATCGCTCTCCCCCACCGACATTTTCCCGGCGGTGGTTCAGCGGGAGTTATTCCAACCCTATAGCGCTAAAGCGGTGCCGTGCCTGTTGGTGTGGGCACGGGTGCAGTATCAAATCTGGACGCAGCCCCAAACAACCAGCCCTCAACTACTGCACGCTTCGTAAAGCCTTTTCTATATCTGCCGGATCATCGACACTCGGGGTCTGAAACTGCGTTTCAACCAGTTTGATGCGATATCCGGCTTCGAGCCAGCGTAATTGTTCCAGCGATTCGGCCTGTTCGAGCGGAGAAGGGGGGAGTTCTGTGATTTTCTCCAGAACATCAGCCCGGTAGGCATACAAGCCAACATGACGATGGTAAGCGTGATGCTGATGCCAGACTGCTGGGTCCAGACCCCATAAATAAGGAATGGCCGCCCGGCTGAAATACAGCGCTTCATTTCGTGCGTTGATAATGATCTTGGCCTCCTTCGGATTATGCAACAGCTCAGCCGAATCCACGGATGACATCTGCGTAGCCAGTTCGACAGTGCCGTCCAGAATAGCAGCCAGTTCATTGATCTGTTCGGGATCGATAAATGGCTCATCGCCCTGAATATTGATGATGTAATCCGATACACTTGCCTTTACTTCTTTTTCGGCAATGAGTCGGCTGTATGCTTCCCAGCAACGATCAGTTCCACTCGGATGATCGGTTCGCGTCATGATGGCTTCGCCCCCGAGCCGAAGAACGGCTTCAGCAATACGCTCATCATCCGTTGCGACAACAACTTTGTCCAATGACTGTGCTTGCCATGCCTGCTCCAGAACACGCTGAATCATAGACTTACCGCCAATATCGGCCAGGGGTTTTCCCGGAAACCGTGTTGAGCCGTAGCGGGCTGGAATGATACCGATTATCATGTTAGTAATAGATGTTGGATACTGGCTTTTAGATAAAGGGCCTGTCGATGTAAAAACGAATCGATACAATCAACTCCATCAGCCAATTAACTATTTTTTCGCTCCGGTCCATCCACGCCAACCGTCCAGTAGTCGGGTTCGATGGCCTGCCGTTGCTGATAGTATTGATCGTAAACGGGTCGGTAGCGAAGCCGTTCACCCATAACCGTATCGAATTGCCCGAGCAAACCCAGCATGAGTTCGCAGCCCTCGCGCACCGCAAACTGCCCGCTTTGGCAACCCGTTATATAGTCGACATACCCATTTTGAATAACGTACTTGGTAAACAATGGGTTAGCCTTCCGGCGAACCATGATCCGAACACCAGCTACCTCGGCAACGGATAGATCGAGCGCATCATCGAAGAAAAAGGCAACGTCTTTTGGCTGAAGATTATGCTGATCCAGAAAATGCGCCAGTACCTCAACCTTATTTTTTGCCTGCGAATAACAGGCGTGGAAGTGCTCTCTGCGAACAAGCGCATCGGCCAGGTTGTTGGTTACGCCCGTCACGATAGCCACGGCAGGCAGTTGACCGCCATGATGCAGCCAGAAACCGAATCGCAGCAGGTTCGTTCCCATCGAGTCGACTTCGCTGAACGAGCTGCTACCCGCTTCGGTTTTAATACCGTCGTTAAAAACGCCGTCCCAGTCGAAAACGATTGCCCGAATGGCTTTAAGTTTTTCCGTCAACGCATCGGCGGGCGTTACAAATTGACCGCCAAGCGCGGTGAAAGTCTGTTCTAGTTCAGTCATTTAGCAGACTGAAGCATTAAGCGTACAACATGAAGATACAGTTCTATTCTTCACGTTGTACGCTTAATGCTTCACTAGTTAGGCCAATTCTGGCAGGGTATTGCGGTATTTTACTTCAACCGCATGCAGTTCGAGCAACGGTTTCAAAAATTCTTCCAGATAACGAATATCCAGCTGACTGGCGGCATCACAAAGAGCTTCCGATGGGCAGGTATGCGTTTCAACGAACAATCCGTCGACACCAGCCGCCACACCTGCACGGGCCAGTACGGGTAGGTATTCACGGGCTCCTCCCTTCGCATCAGCTGAAGGAATACCGTACTTCCGGATGGCATGCGTTACGTCGAACACAACCGGATAGTTGGTACGGGCCATGTGGTAGAAGCTACGTGGATCGACCACGAGGTCGTTATACCCGAATGTGTAGCCGCGCTCGGTCAGAATGATTTGGTCGTTACCCGAATCTTCGATCTTTTTGACCGGGTGTTTCATGTTTTCCGGTGCCAGAAACTGGCCGTGTTTCACATTGACAACACGCCCTGTTTTAGCAGCAGCCACCACCAGCATCGTTTGCATACAGAGGTAAGCCGGAATTTGCAGCACATCGACCACTTCTGCAACGGGCGCACATTGATCCGGATAATGCACATCGGTCAGCAATGGGAAGCCGAACTGCTCCTTTACCTTCGCCAGAATCTTCATCCCTTTTTCGATACCGGGGCCATTGTAGTAGTTCAGGCTTGACCGGTTATCTTTCTGGAATGATGATTTATAAATGATCTTGATGCCGACCCGCTCCTGGATTTCCCGGAGTTGTTCGGCCACCGTCATCATGATTTTTTCGTCTTCGATAACGCAGGGCCCTGAAATGAGAAATAACTCATCCGACCCGCATTCGATGTCGCCAACGCGAACGATTTTTTGAGACATTGGTTTGTCGTTTTAAATTAGCTGGTTCTCATCCTTCCGGGTTTTCAGGAACGACGAGAGCAAAATAAATCCGGCTCCCAGCATGACCGACACATCAGCCATGTTGAAGATCCCGGTTTGAAAAATACCAAAGCTGATGTGCAGAAAATCTGTCACTGAGCCGTAAGCCATCCGGTCGATCATATTGCCGATGCCACCGCCAATCACAAAACACGCTCCGATTACAAACAACCGGGGTGTTTTGAATTTAACCAACAGATAAGCAAAACCCAGGCTTATTGCGATCAGAGGCAAGATCAGCAGCAATAGTTGTTTAAGAAATGGCGGTAACGATTCGCCCAAGCTCAGGAAAGCGCCAGTATTTTCAACCTTGGTTACTGTTAAATGGCTATCCAGAAGTCGAATGCTTTCCCCATAGCTAATCTTCTCTCTCACTACCTTTTTTGACACCTGGTCGCACCCGATATTTACCAATACGGTGAGTACAATAAGGAGGATTCTCAGTGAGCGTTTCATCAGTAGCCAGGGACTATAGTCTTTCTCTTACAACCGCCGGAACAGGTCTTTCAGCAGATCGATTGTAATCACTTCCTGCCAGTTGTCGCCGATGGCGTGCAGCCACATATGTGGCAGGTTGTACGATACATGCGCCATTTGTGTAATCGTATCATCGCTCCAGTCTTTCGATAAGTCCTGCGGCAAATCAATCTGATGATACGCCACCATTTGCTTAAATTCGGCTACACCCTGCGGATAGTAGTCTTCCAGGTGATTCATGATCAGACAATTGGCATAACAATGGCGAGTTCCCAGAATTTTCGACAAGCCGTAACTGAGTGCGTGGCATACCCCAACTTCAGAATAGGTCAGGCTTAAACCGCCCATCATCGAAGCAACCATCAGCTTATCGTCATTTTCCGGTGTCTGGCCTGAGTTTTCACCCAGATAGACCTCCCGGCAAAGTTTCATAGACTGCTCGGCGTAGGCATGTGAGTAGGCATTATTCATCCGCCCATTCTCCGACTCCACGCAGTGAATGTAGGTATCCATACCGGTATAGAACCACCAGTTACGCGGTACACTAGCAATCAGTTCAGGATCAAGAACGATCTGATTGAATACCGTCCATTCGCATTTCAGGCCCAGTTTTTTTTCGGGGCCAGTCAATACAGCGGTCATCGAAACTTCGGCGCCCGTTCCTGAAATAGTTGGCACACCAACATGATAAATGCCCGGTACTTTGATCAGATCCAAACCCTGGTAGAGCGTTGACGATCCTTCGTTGGTGAGCATCAGCGACAGCGCTTTGGCAATGTCCATAATGCTCCCACCGCCAATGCCAACTACCCCTGACGGCAATCCTTTTTTGGCCAGAATTTCGTCACGGAGCTGGTCGATCTGGTCCGTGGTTGGTTCGTGTTCTTCAACACTGAGGTAATAGGTCAGGTCTTCGTCATGAGCCGGAACGCGCCCTTCGAGCGGTTTGCCTTTGAAGTAGTTATCGACCAGAAAGACAAAATAACCCTCGTTGTCGGCCCGGCGCGGAGCCAGAATAGCATCAAGCTGATCGAAGCTACCCCGCCCGTAAACGGTTTTCTCGACCCCTTTGAAATTCTTATGTATGGTTTGTGTTGGTGCTGCTACCATTGTGTTGTTAAGCCATATTTACTGAACAATTACGCTTCTACCAAAGTGGCTTTCCGAACGGCGGCCTCGATGTTTGCTGCCAGTGCATCGACTTCGTCAGTGGTCCACGTTGCCCGAATGCCGAACGAAATCAACCGCCCAACCACCGCCTGCGCATTCGGTATGTCGAGGTTGTTATAATCTTGCGGAGCGCCGAATTTTTCTATGGGCAATGCGGCAGCCGTACGCATATCTTTCAGGTGGGTCCACTGGTTAATGAAATGATACATATTCGTGAACCAGTAGTTGAAGCCTCCCACGCCAGCAGCATTCAATTCGGCAATCACCCGCCCGGCGGTTTCAGTATCGGGCAGCAGCAGATTCAGGAACGTTGCCGAATCACCATTGGTATCGGGAATACGAGCGAACGATAGGCCCGGAACCTGACCCAATGCCGACATGAACTGGGTTTTGTGAATATTATTCCGTTGAATTATTTCCGGAACCCGGCGCGTCTGTACTACGCCAACAGCAGCATGGAGTTCGCTGATCCGATAATTGAACCCCATAATGGGATGCTGTTCCATACCCCGATTCGTACCAATGTGGTCGTGACCATGATCAGAATAGGAGTCCGCGTGTTTATAGGCCGTTTCATCGTTCGTGACCATAATTCCGCCTTCGCCAGCCGTCGCGATCTTAAAAAAGTCGAACGAATAGGCGCCAGTCTTACCCCACAAACCCGTCGAAACACCTTTATAGCTCGCACCCATGGCCTGCCCGGCGTCTTCAACCAATACCAGGTTGTTTTCCTGAATAACCGCCATGATTGCATCCATATCAGCCATCTGGCCACACATATGAACAAGACAAACCGCTTTCGTTTTCGGGGTAATCGCCTTGCGAATACCATCGGCACTTAAACAAAGTGTGTCGTCGATGTCAGCGAAAACAGGCAATGCGCCCGCCATCAGAACAGCTTCGACCGTAGCGATGTAGGTGAACGGCGGTACAATGACCTCATCGCCAGCACCAATTCCGGCAGCAGCTAATGCACACAGAACGGCGGTTGATCCGCTCGAAACCGCATGAGCGTAGTTGGCACCTACCAGTTTAGCAACCTCAGCCTCAAACTCACGGGCTTTATAAATATTGTTGCGTTGTGCTTCGTGATTGTAGCGAAACAGGATACCGGTCTCAAGCACATCATTGATTTCCTTGCGCTCGGCCGCTCCAAAAAATTCCATTCCTGGCATAACGAAAACCGTTTAGAAAGCCGCTTCGGAAAATTTTCTCTGTAAGCGACCCGTTTTTTTTGCAAAAGTACGGCTTTTGTAGAGATGTAATACGTTACGTCTCCCGAGTGGATGGTTTTTGCCGATACGAACTTACATGAATGTCTATGAGAAACCGGCGGACCGGCCAAATAGTGCAGTTGACTTAATACAACGTTCGCACATCCATAGCGATCCATTCATCGAAAACAGCATTCGCTTCGTCGCGCAGGGCCTGTTGCATGGGTATCCGGCGTTCTTCACGGGGTTTCTCTAATTCACCGTAAATAAAATGGTCGTCGAAGCCCGCCCGTGCGGCATCATAATGAAAAGCACCATACACAATTCGACTCGGGCGCGCCCAGTAAATAGCACCCAGACACATTGGGCAGGGCTCGCAGGAGGCATAGAGTGTACAGCCGTCCAGCTGAAATGTTCCCAGATTCCGGCAGGCATCGCGAATGGCAACCACTTCGGCATGGGCCGTTGGGTCGTTGGTGGAGGTTACCTGGTTGCAGCCTTGCCCAACAATTTCGCCGTTACGAACAATGACTGAGCCAAATGGACCGCCCTGTCCGGATGCCATTCCTTCCCGTGCCAGCCGGATGGCCTCCCGTAAAAAGTCATCATCGGTGACCAATGGCTGATTCGGCGGTATTTCCTGATTTTGCATGAGTTAAAGTGTCGTCAAATAATTCTGAACGGCCATCTGTGCCGCGTCGTGTCTGTGTACTGTATCTGGAGCAAGCAAATCGCGCAACTCACTGTATAAACGAATGCACGCCTTTAAACTGTCAAGCAATGAGTCCCGGTCGGGTCTGGCGATTGTGCTACGCAAGGTTTCCAGATCAGCCGGATCGGCCATTGTTTCAATCCGCCTTACTCCTCTGGGCAGTCCACCTTTTTTCAAGTGTAGCATCGGGCCAAGTACGACATTTCGCACAAAAGAAAGAAAATCCATTGCTTCAAAATACTCCCCCCTGCCAATTTTCAATGCCGCATAATGAACCCAAATCCAGAAACGGTCTTCCGTCCATTGGAAATCGAAAGGAGGATATTGAGCTTCTGATTGCTGAATAACCGACGTCAGCAGGCCATCACGCTCCCAAACAATTACTGGATCTTCAACGCGCTGATAAAATTCAGGAAGAGTCAGAAATTTAATGTCAACGTGCAGCAACGGTGACTCATACAAGGCAATCAGTAAACGGAGTTCACCAACATGATCACCCCGAAACGACGACAGCATTGTGCCAAAGCGGGACGCATAAGATCGCATCTGGTTCAGATCATGGGCAATTGGCTGGTTGGTCACCAACACCAGGTCAAGATCGGAATACGTGTCGATAGTCTTCGTAATCCAGGAACCCCCAATGGCTAACCCGATGGTTTCGGGGTCATTCTGGATACGCTCAATGGCTTTGTCGATAAACGTCTGGAAAGGTTGTAAAATCGTTTGCATGATGCCTTGCGACTAGTGAATTATCGCAAAACCGAACCCTACACAGATAAGTTCAGGCATCCACCGGAATTACCGGCGAACCAGACAAAAAGCCATCTACCTGATCGGGATAACCAGCCCCACGCCCATTGGCCCGGCCGAAATGAGCTTAATTTCCTGTTTATCACCACGACTTTTAAACACAAAATAATTGACCAGATCGAACGCCAGCAAAAATCCACCCTGAAGCATGATCGACTTACCATAGCCCTGCAACTGATCGCTTTTGTCGGGATGCGAATGACTGCGTTCGCGCAAATAGGCTCCGCCCACCACGTAGGCAACATCCAAACCGGCATTCAGGAGTAAGACCTGCTTCATCGTTTCATGCCGCTTTATGGCCTGCGCTAACGTTTCGTTTTTGGCATTGGCTTTCCGTGAGCCCAGCAAACCAATTCCGGCAATGCCCAAATTGAACAGGTTCCAATACACATTCATCTGGTGAACATATTTCGTCTCGCCCGAGGTTTGTCCGGCTGCAATACTTCCAGCCGCGATGTTAGCCAGCGCGTAGCCACCCAGCGCAAAGCCAAGCGTTTTCTGATGCCGAATACGCTGTTCGCTGAAGTCGCGTAATGCTGGCGATGGTGAAGCGCGCTGAGCCTGTGCCGCTGCGCAAAAAAATACAGTGGTTGCCGTAAACAACCAGTCTCTGAGCAGGTTCATGGTGAACTGTTTCTACCTAAACCGGCTGTTCACTGCTGATGTTTCAGGGCTTCTTTCGCGGCCGGGTCATTGATGTTCACTAACTCACGATTGTTGGGGGCAGTTAATAGATGGACATCATTCATCATCAAAATTCGGCGGGGTGAATACGCTCCCTCACCAATGGCCTTTTGCAAAATCGGCCAGATAGAAGGTTCCCAAATACTCAGCAACGGTTCAGGAAACCGACCGTCGGAGTCATAGAAAGCGGTAGCATGTTTCGCGGGATCACGCCCTGCCACCAACGCATGAATCGACTGAGCCGTCAGCAGTGGCATATCGCAGGCAACAACCAGCCAGGCCGCATCGGGCATCACCTGAAACGCCGACAGAATGCCATTGAGCGGCCCGACAATGTTGTCGAACGTATCGACAATCAAGGGTTGCTCCACATCGGCCAGTTCTGCGGCCTGATGGCGATTGACCGACCAGAAGACCGTGCTGCAATAATCCTGAAGCAAATCGGTCAGGTGTTCGCGCTGGGGTTTATCGTGATAGGCCAGCACCGATTTATCCTGCCCCATCCGTATACTTTTCCCACCAATCAGCACAAGGCCGTTGATAGAATCCGCCCCAGACTTATTCACGTTTGAAATCCCGTTTCCCACCCGTTTTTTCCATCAATTTGGTTTCTCTGATGATAATGTCATGCGAGAGGGCCTTACACATATCGTAGATCGTTAAAGCCGCTACCGATGCGCCAACCAGCGCTTCCATTTCAACACCGGTTTTGCCTTCCGTCGAGACAAGACAGTCCACAATAGCGTCTGGCCCATCGGTCGTAATCGTGATCTGACAGTTATCCAGCCCCAGTGAATGGCAGAGAGGAATCAGGTCATCGGTGCGTTTGGCGGCCATGGTTCCGGCAATTATGGCCGTCTGGAATACGGGGCCTTTCCGCGTTTGAATATCGGCCCCGGTCGATCCAGACTGGGTCAGATGCTGCATGATTTCAAGCCCTAAAACAACGACACTTTGGGCGCGGGCCGTGCGACGACTTATTGCCTTCGCGCCAACGTCAACCATCGCCGGATTTCCACTGGCGTTGAGGTGAGAAAGAGAATCCATAATCGAATGAATAATGGAGAATGAAAAGTAATAGGATTTTTGCTTGGAGCCGCGGACGGTGGTTTATTAATCGTCATCAAGAACCGTGGCACGGCTCCAAGCAAAATCCTGCTAGAGTATGGAAATACAAAGGTAGAGGACGGTTAACTGTATTCTATTTTTTCCTTGTACATTGTCCATTATTCATTCGTCATTATTTATTGCCCATGCTTTCCGTTGCCGACGCGTTTGCCATTACTCAACAGCACCTATTGACGCTGCCCGCAGAGTCTATTCCAGTCACCGAAGCCACTGGCCGCGTACTGCGCGAAGCCGTTCGTGCCGACCGTGATTTCCCGCCATTCGACCGAATTGCGATGGATGGCATTGGGATTTCGTTTGCGGCCTATGCATCGGGCCAGCGCACATTTCCAATTATTGGCAGACAGTTTGCCGGGCAACCACCACAAACGCTGCCCGACCCAACGGCCTGCCTGGAGGTGATGACCGGAGCCATGCTTCCCCTGGAAGTCGATACGGTTATTCGGTACGAGGACGTAACAATTGCCGACGGTCGGGCAACGATTACACTCAATGACATTGAACAGGGGCAACATATTCATCGACGCGCTACGGACCGACAGGCTGGAGATGAATTAGTACGCGTGGGTATGTTACTTGGCCCGTCGGCCATTGCCGTAGCGACTTCAGTAGGTCAGGCAATGCTATCGGTTACGGCCCTTCCCCGCGTAGCGTTGATTTCAACCGGCGATGAATTAGTCGATGTGGATGAAGCGCCTTTACCCTATCAGATTCGGCGCTCGAACACCTATATGCTTCGAGCCGCTTTGCTATCGTTGGGCATCAAGGCAACACTACACCATATAATTGATGACGAACAGGTGCTAGCCGATAACTTAGCGAAGCTGCTGGCAGAAAACGACCTATTGATTTTAAGTGGAGGTGTGTCGGCGGGAAAAGCTGATTTTGTACCCGCAGTACTGGCACAACTGGGCATTCAGAAACAATTCCATCAAATAGCCCAGCGTCCCGGAAAACCCCTGTGGTTTGGAACAACGTCGCAAAAAACCGTCTTTGCCTTACCCGGCAATCCGGTTTCAACGGTGCTCTGTGCCTATCGTTATGTGATGCCTTACCTGCGAGCGTCGCTCGGTTTGGTCAGTGCCGCTCCTCAGTATGCTCAACTGGCGAAACCCATCACGTTCCGTCCCGATATCACTTATTTTTTGCCGGTTCGACTAACCTCTGAACCGGATGGCCGGACACTGGCGCACCCACTCCCCGGCTCCGGCTCCGCCGATTTTGCCAATTTATTAGACGCCGATGCGTTTATGGAATTACCTGCCGACCGGTCAGAGTTTGGCGTCGGAGAAGCGTTTCCGGTATGGGGCAAATGAGACTTTCCTGCTAATAATCGCAGTTGGTAAACTGCGCACATCTGCCAGAAACAAAACTGTATCAATGACAACGTTTAAAACCGTAAAAGTAGGCGTCGTGCAAGCCACTCCGGCTTTGTTTGACCTGGCAGCCAGCGTCGATCTGGTTATCTCCTGGATTGAGCGAGCTGCCCAGGAAGGCTGCCAGCTACTACTTTTTCCGGAATCATTTATTCCCTGTTACCCTCGCGGGTTGACGTTCGACGCCATTTTGGGTAGACGGACAGATAAAAGCCGAACCATATGGCTGGACTATTGGGCAAACAGCATTGAGGTGCCTTCTTTGTCGGTTAGTCGAATTAGTGAAGCCATCAAAAAAGCCGGACTCTTCACCGCACTCGGCGTAACTGAACGAGATCCGATTGGCGGTACGTTACATTGCTCGTTACTCTATTTTGGCAGCGACGGCACATTCCTGGGCCAACATCGTAAGCTCAAACCCACCGGCCTTGAGCGGTATATCTGGGGAGAAAGTGATGGTAGTACACTAGTCAGTTTTGACACGGGTCTGGGACGAATCGGCGGACTTATCTGCTGGGAAAATTACATGCCCTTAGCCCGCATGGCGATGTATCAGAAAGGCATTGAGATCTATCTGGCTCCCACCGCCGATTCCCGCGATAGCTGGCAGGCTACGATGCAACACATTGCGATGGAAGGCCGTTGTTTTGTTCTGGCCAGTAATCAGTTTGTCCGAAAAGCCGACTATCCGGATCGTTACCAGCCCGATCTGGTCGACGAGCCGGAGATCATGAGCAGTGGCGGTAGTGTGATCATTTCACCACTGGGCGAAATTCTGGCCGGACCGCTCTGGAATCAGGAGGGTCTACTTACGGCTGATCTTGATTTTTCGATCCTGGCAAAGAGTAAATTAGATTTTGATTGTATAGGCCATTATTCGCGAAACGACGTTTTTAAGTTAGAGGTAGTGAATCAACCACCCAGTATGAAAATTGAAGGCTAATCGATGCAGCTAGTACCGTCTCCTGAGCTTTCTGGCCTCGTTAAGCATTACCTGATCATCGAAAACCAGGTAGACCATACGCCTATTTACCGTTTTTTTCCAGACGGGCACACTGGCTTTGTTTTCACGTATGCTGACCCGCTCACTCAATACTACGTTACTGACCAGCCGTTAACACTACCAAACAGCTTCGTTTACGGGCAGGCCAATCGCTACCATACCTTGCTTTCAGGCAAGAAAATAGGCATGCTGATCGTCGTTTTACAGCCCTGGGGATTACATGTACTTTCGGGTATACCCGGAAACGAAACGACGAATAACCAGATTAGCCTTTCCAGTGTGTTTGGCAATGACGGCAGCCGTTTGCAGGAGCAAATTCTAAATGACGCGGACAACGCAAGCCGAATTAAACGAATTGAGCTCTTTTTGCTCAAGCACTGGCAAGGGTTGTCTTACGAATCCGTTTCTGTTCAGGCGGCCATTCAACGCATTCATCAAACAAAAGGGTCAACGACTGTTCAGGAATTGACCAGGCACCTGAGTGTAACGGAACGAAGCCTCGAACGCCGATTCGACAAGGTTATGGGCATTCGTCCAAAGCAGTTTGCCCGAATCATTCGCTTACAGCATTGCCTTAAAATTCACCGAGAAAACCCTGCCCTCACGTTAACCGAATTGGCCTATAGCACCGGCTATTATGATCAGGCTCATTTCATTCGGGAGTTTACCAACCTTGTCGGCATCACCCCTACGCAATATGACGCCAATGCGCAGCGTCTGGCGGTCAATCTAATGCCTTTAGACCCTTCTATCGGCACTTAATCGATTTGTCGGTTTTATACAATCGCTGCCTTTCTGGGTTTTCTACTTTTGAGCCAAATTCAAACAGACATGGAAAATCTTCGTATTGCAACAGCCCAGTTCGAGAACGCCAGTGGCGACAAAGCGTATAATTTGGCCATGATTCGGAAGCTGTCAGAAAAGGCGGCCCAGCAGGGCGCTCAGGTCGTGGCGTTTCACGAATGCTCCGTTACTGGCTATACATTTGCCCGGCATTTATCCAAAGAACAAATGCTGGCTCTGGCTGAATACATACCCAGTGGCGACAGTATTCAGGCCCTGACGCAGATTGCGCGCGATTACGATATTGTTGTACTAGCCGGTTTATTTGAAAAAGATCAACAGGATCGACTATTCAAGGCTTATGTCTGCGTGGGAAAAGATGGACTGATTGCCAAATACCGAAAACTTCATCCGTTTATCAATCCTCACCTGCTCCCCGGCGATCAGTATGTGGTCTTTGAGTTATTCGGCTGGACATGCGGTATCCTGATCTGCTATGACAACAACGTCATCGAAAATGTACGAGCTACGGCTTTATTGGGAGCCGATGTCATTTTTATGCCCCATGTAACAATGGGAACACCTTCGCCCCGACCGGGTGCCGGATTCGTAGATCCAGTCCTGTGGGAAAACCGGGAAACAGATCCGACCTCTGTTCGGCTGGAGTTCGATGGGATGAAAGGCCGGGCCTGGTTATTGAAATGGCTCCCGGCCCGTGCCTATGACAATGGCGTGTATGTCGTTTTCTCGAATCCGATCGGTATGGACGATGATCAGTTAAAGAACGGTTGTTCGATGATCATCGATCCGTTTGGCGATAGTATAGCTGAGTGTCGGCAATTGGGTAATGAGGTGATAACGGCCACCTGCAATCCCGAAAAACTCCAACTGGCTGGTGGCCATCGGTATCGCAATGCACGGCGGCCCGAACTCTACCGCGACATACTTGGCCAGGCCCATACGGCCGAACAGAAAGTAGTCTGGTTGAAACCAGATGACACCTTTACCAGCTAATGGCCTGGGATTTCTACCACGATCATGCCTGCCCTGGCAGGAGGATCAGGCATGGGAACGATGAACGAAAAGAGATTGCCTACTCCAGATTCTTTTTTTTCCGCAGCTCTTTTACTTCGAAATCAAACTGAAGTTCGTTCATGCATTTAAAGTGCTTCAACGGGCATTGGTCAAACCCGATTTTGGAACAGGGGCGGCACTCCAGTCCCGTTTTTTCGATCACCACATAAGGCGTCTTGTAGGGATACATGCCCAGTTGCGGAGTGGTGTTTCCCCAGATTGAATAGACCTTCTTTTTGAGAGCAGCTGCAATGTGCATCAGCCCGGTATCGTGGCTAAACACGACCCGTGCACCCTGCAATAACGACGCAGACTGATTGAGGTTATACTGCCCGCAGGCATTATAAATCATTCGCGGACCAACGGCCCGGACAATTTCATCACCAACCTCACGGTCTTCTTTACCGCCCAGCAAAATAATTGGATGATCGATTTTCCAGCAAAGCTCAATCATGCGTAGCAACGGCAACTTTTTGGTTGCGTGCTGCCCGCCGATGGCGTATGCCACATAATCGTGTCGATGCGTATCGGGCAACCACTCGGTTTCGACCTGATCTTTGTAGGGGATGAAAAAGTCGAGTCCCCGCCCATCATTCTGAACGCCCAGCGCCTGCACGGTTGCCATATACCGATCCACAATATGCACATTGGGCATGGCATTGACTTTCCACCGGACATAGAACCACTTACGCAGGTTCAACTTGTCGAAACTATATGATTTCGCTCCCAGGCCAAGTTTGATCAGCCTCGTACGCAGATTGTTATGCAAGTCAATGACATAGTCGTACCGTTCGGCCCGTAACTCTCGAATAAGGTCACTGAGGCTATCCTCCAGAAAATACCGTTTGTCGATATAGGGGTTATGATCAACAATGGATTGGTAGGCCCGTTTCGTGCAAAAATGCACTTCGGCACCCGGCAGTTGCTGCTTCAGGCACCGTACAACAGGCGTCGTCAATACAATATCGCCGATGGATGAGAAGCGTAAAACGAGAATTTTTACCGGGGGAGCCATGATACGACTTATTTCCGCAAAAATATCATTTTTTAGGTAGGTAACCAAACCATTCAGTAGGCCCACCAACGAGGTTTATTACGCGTTCTGTACAGATTATTTTCGCAGATCACACAAGCTGACGGCTGTGGCACACTTACTGGTGGATCGAGATCAGGAACGCCCTGACCTGTGCTTCGATCTATATAAATAAATTGCTCTGAAACCCCAGCCGCACCGAAGTAGCCAAACGCCATTGTGGCCGGGTCGCTCACGCAACGAACGTTACCCTGAACAATGGCAGGAGCCGCATCGAACAGCCCGCCCGTGTTGGTTGTTAGCTGCCGGACACTCTTCCAGAACGTATAAGCTCCTTTGCTGATAGCCTGTTGCTGCACCTCAAGGTAATAGCGACTGGTCGACTTAAAAGGCGCCCGCATAATAAACTGACGACTGATGGCCTGCCCGTTGATATTGACGTCGGAGTTTACACTTATACAGCTATAACAACGAACAATATCCCAGCAGGGTGTACAGCAGTCTAAGCCAACAAGCGTACCTTCTCTCGTTTCCTGCTTAAAGCAAATATCAATCGGTTCATAGTGTTGCCAGTCCCATTTATAATAATCACCCGTCGTTTCAGGATCTTTGGTATCCAGATAAACATTCCATCCCTGATTTTTGGCATTCACAACCGATTCACCTTCTACGCTGTATTCATAGTATAGTTTCTGAATTGGAGGGGCCGCTCGCAGCACTTCAGCATCTGACTCATAGCGTTTACCAGCCTGAGTCACAACCGTTACTTTATAACTGCGTCCTACAACGCCCTGAATGCCCCCCACCCGCGTCTGATACACACCGCCGGGTGCCTGTTCGGTCAGCGTTTCCCGGTTTCCCTGATTGTCTTCAATGGTTACGGTTGCTCCCGTTTCCAGCAAATTCAGGCTTTTGTAGGAATAGTCGGCTGTACGGGTCAATCTGACCGTATAAGGTCCCGCCTGGTCCGTAATCTGCCCTTCAATAATTAGCGAAGGAGGAATACTGACTGTGCCAGGCTGAAATTCTGTCACGCAGGAGAGAACGGCCAGCAAAACCCCAAGTCCATATATGAGCAGTCTGAAATAATTCATGATCAGAACTTGAAATTATAGGTTAATGATGGAAAGGCCGTTCCGAAAATTGACAGCTTATAGGCATCGGTGGAAGACGCCGAACTTAGCTTATAGAAAATCGAGTAGGCATTCTTATGCGCATAAACATTATAGATCGAAAAAACCCAGTTGCTTTGGTTGCGTTTTTTCTTGAGCGGATTCTGCTCAAACGTCATCGAGAAATCAAGCCGGTGATAGTCAGGAACGCGCTGTTGATTTCTGTCGAGGTAAATTGGAACGAGTATTCCCCCCACTTTAGCAAGGGCCGATGGCTGGGTTGTCGGGCGGCCTGTGCTATACGTAAAATTCAACGACAGGCTGAACCAGGTCGTTGGCCGATAAATGGCCAATACGTTCAAGGTATGGGGCTTATCGTAATTAGCGGCATAAGCCCGGCCATTGTTAACCCGTTCTTCGGCATAGGGACTGTTCATCGTCAGGAACGTACGCGCATAGGTGTAGCTGATAAAACCACTCCAGAGTCCCTTGTTTTTGCGCAGTAATCCTTCAAACCCATACGCTTGTCCACTGCCCTGAACAATCTGCGTTTCGACCGCTTCGGCCAGTTGCAGTTCGGCCCCATCCCGATAATCAATAGCGTTGGTCAAGGTTTTATAATATACCTCACCCGAGGCTTCAATATCGTTGTCGGATGTATTACGGAAATACCCGAGTGCCCATTGATCAGCAATCTGCGGTTTAGTGTAACTGTCGCTCAAGTGCCAGCGCGAGGTTGGCAGGGCAGCCGTTGTGTTCGTAATCTGTTGAATATATTGCCGCAATCGGCTATAGCCCGCCTTGATCGCCTTTCCTTCCCCTACCGACCAGCGAACGGCCAGACGGGGTTCCAGGCCACCCGCCGAATGGTAAATTCGGCCCGCCCCATACGTTTTCGTCGATGCCACGGTTTCGTCCTGACGAGGCCCGTTTTCCTGATACGTCCGTACTGTCTCTGGCCCCCGATTCAGCAAGGTAGAGTAGCGTAACCCTACCACAACAGACACATCGGTATTCAGTTTCCACTCATCCTGTACATAAGCCGCGAGTTCGTAGGCCCGTTCGCGGGCAAGATCGACAGGCAATACGTTCGAGAAAGGGCCGGGAATTCTGGTATTGGGCTGAATCAGATAATCAATGGCACTGATGCCTGCCTGCCATTGGTGCGTCTCATTGGGCGTATAGGTGAAATCAGATTTGATCTGCCGATGCCAGATCCCTGATTTTAGTTGAAAGGCATTTGCTGAATCTGGCGACGACAGATCAGCCTGGTAGCGACTAAAAATGGCCGATGTCGCCAGATTCAGTTGTTTGCTAATGAAATAATTCCAGCGTAGTGAACCCGTCAACGTCTGGTAATTAAACTGGGTTGATGATGCGTTGATTTCCTGTCCCGACAGCGAGTCTGACGCCAGCTTGAATACATCGGTGCTTACATACCCTGTCAACGTAATGGTATGCTGTTCGTTGGGCTGGTATTTAAGCTTGCTTGTCAGATCATAGAAATTGGCTTTTGTGTCTTTAAGGTTTGGGGGAGCCAGCTTGAATAGAAAATCATTGAACGAAGCGCGGGCGGCCGCCAGAAAGGAGAGTTTGTTTTTAACGATTGGCCCTTCGATGCCTAATCGGCTCGAAATGATACCAATACCACCATTAATTCCCCATTTTTCGGCACTTGGTTCCCGAATTTTCACGTCCAGCACCGATGAAGCCCGTCCTCCATACATGGCTGCCACGCCCCCTCTGTTCAGGGTTACATCACGCACAACATCAGGATTAAAGACCGAGAAAAATCCCATCAGGTGGCTCGAATTAAAGACTGGCGCATCATCGAACAAAATCAGATTCTGATCAGCACTACCACCCCGAACATTGAAACCGGGTGCGCCTTCACCAACTGTCGTTACACCGGGCAGTAAGAGTAAGCTTCGAACAATGTCTACTTCACCCATCAGCGGGGGGATGCGCCGAATGCTCCGAATAGATAGTTGAGAAACCCCTATTTCAACTTTGCGCACATTTCGGTCGGGGGTTTCGCTCGTTACAACAACTTCTTCCAGGTCTTTGGCATCATCTTCCATGGTAATCTCCCGGAAGAGTGTTTTTTGCAGCGAGATGGTATCCTCTTTGGTTCGATAGCCAACATGAGAGAAGCGCAGGATGTAATTACCCGGCGGTAACTGTACAATATAAAATCCATCTTTGGCCGTCACGTAGCCTTTCGATACGTTCAGAACCACAATGTTGACTCCCTGAATAGGCTTCCCGGTTTTGACATCCCGGACATAGCCTGTAGCCGGAAACGTAGTGGCGTGGCCATTCGACGAGGTTCGTTGCTGGGCCAATGCCCCGTTGAGCAAACAAACGGACACGAACAGTAGATGTAAAAAGCGCATAGAACCGGGGTTAGGAAACGCAGAGTTGGCAGCCTGGCATCAACAATGGTATGACATGTCAAGGATATAAAGAGATAAAATCCATGATTTACCCTATTATGCCTATCATTAATCCATTGTTAATGCGTTCAGAGGCTGCGCTACCCTATGTACGTGTCCTTTCCCGTCGTCGTTGCAGATAGTCGCTCATTTCGGTCAGCGTCAGGGCATTGAAGGTCATGGCGCGGGTTAATCCACCTTTCCGGCCGATGGCTACGCCGTAGTGCATGTCGAGCAACCCGACCAGATCGTGCGCATCGGGGTTAATGCTCAGCATTACTCCTTTTTGCATGGCATAATCGATCCAGTGCCAATCGATATCGAGCCGATAGGGACTGGCGTTGATTTCGATCACAACCTGATGCTCTGCACAGGCGTCGATGATAGCCCGGTGATCGATAGGATAGCCTTCGCGGGCCAGTAGCAGTCGGCCGGTCGGATGTCCCAGAATCGTTGTATAGGGATTTTCGATTGCCCGCAGTAATCGCGTGGTCGCTTTTTCGAGCGACATGGTCAGGGTCTGGTGTACCGACGCGACAACATAATCGAAGGTCGCCAGCGTAGCGTCGTCGTAATCCAGGGAGCCATCGCCCAGAATGTCGGATTCGATCCCCTTAAAAATGCGAAAGTCCTGACCAAGACCAGCATTGAGCTGATCGATTTCAAGTTGTTGCTGTCGAACCCGGTCACTGTCGAGGCCGTTGGCATAAGAAGCCGTTTTTGAGTGGTCGGCAATACCAAAGTAGGTCAGGCCCAGTTCGCGGCAATAAGCCGCCATATCAGCAACCGACTGTTTTCCGTCCGACCAGGTACTGTGGTTATGAAGGGTTCCGCGCAGATCTTCCCAGGTCACAAGCTCGTCGTTGCGATGACGGCTGGCCCAGCGAAACGCGAAATCATCTTCCCGCATTTCGGGTACAATGTAGGGCAGACCCGCCCGTGCATAAATGGCCGCTTCAACCTCGGCCGTTTCTGCTTCAACCTCGGCCATTGTACTGGTTTGGGCGATCTGCAATAACGGGAATCCGCCATTACCGACTTGTTGCAGATGCGAATCGGTTGCCGTTTGAATAAACAACTGGCGGTTTATCTGTTCGGCCGGATACAACAGTAATTCAACCAGTACGTCGAATCCCTCCAGTTTTCCCCGCCACACAAACGGCGACGACTCGGGCTCGTTCTGCTCCAGATTGGCCAGATTAGCCAGCGTCTTCATCGCAGAAATTGGATCACTGGTCTGTACCAGCAATTGTACCGTATCGACCTCTTGTGCCTTCCGGCGGACCTGACCGCTGATCTCGACCCGCTCGAAGTGTTTTATCAGTTCATCGTGCAGCACATTGGCAATCATGGCTGCTTTGTCCATACGAACCTTACCCTGTTGCTCCTGTAAAAACTCCAGGGCCGTCAGAATTTTCTCCTGCGTATTGGCCCCAAACCCCTTAGTTTTAGCAATCTGGCCGTTTTCGCCTGCTACTTTCAGATCTTGAAGATTGTCGATACCCAACTCCTGCCAGAGGGTCCGTACCTTCTTGACGCCCAATCCTTTGATTCGAAACATATCCAGAACACCCGACGGCGTCTGAGCCAATAGCTCCTCGAGGTCGGTCAGGTGTCCGGTTTCTACGATTTCACGGATTTTACCAGCCACTGACTTGCCCACACCGGGCAGTTTGGTTAGCTCATCGATCGATAGCTGGGCCAGATCAGCGGTGGTTTTGTCCAGATTGAACGCGGCCGTCTGAAAAGTCCGTGTGCGGAAGGCATCACGGTCATGGAGTTCCATTAGTCGGCCCGTTAGTTCGAGTAAATCAACGATTTCGGAATTGGTCATAGCAATAAAGAGATTCACTCCGCAAGTTAGGCAATTGGTCAGATTTGACTGATAACGCAGAAAAGGGTCAGTCTATCTTTACTACATAAACTTAAAACGTTTTGACCTGGAGCCGTGCCACGGTTCCTGATGACGATTAATAAACCACCGTCTGCGGCTGCGGTGGCACGGCTCCAGGTCAAAACGTTTTAAAACCAACACAAATCGTTTTCCTCACAAAGCAACCTTATCAACTTATCATGGAATCTACTGATCAAAAACCTGCTGACCGCGACCCCTATTTATGGAAACAGGCCAAAGCCCGCGTTGGCTTTCGGATGCACTTACGTTCTTATTTACTTGTCAATAGTACACTCTGGATTATCTGGGCCATTATATCATTTGCGTTTCGTTCACCAAGCCATTGGGGATTCATTTTTCCCTGGCCAATCTTCCCTACACTCGGCTGGGGTATTGGGCTGGCTTCGCATTACTTTGGTGTTTACCGGGGTGGTAGCGAAAAAGACATGATCGAACGGGAATACCAGAAGCTAACGAGTCAACAACGATGAACCAGCTAGTGAGTTTTCCGGCCGGATTCAGCATAAACGATTGCCTCCGGCTGGAAAACTCATTGATTGATTACAAGATCGTATTTCGTCAAAAGGCCGGGCAAATTATCCAGCGAGAACCGGGCTTTTTTCAATTTATTGTCATCTGGATTCAACTCCAGATTGTATGAAGTCGAGAAGTCTACCTGAGCCAGATTGTTTTCTTCGAATCGGGCCAGTTCCAGGTCACACTGTTTAAATAGTGTTCCGACCAGCTCGCATTTCAGAAAATGCGCTTCTTTCAGAGAGCAGTCTATAAAATGAGCTTTTTTCAGCTTACGGTTAATGAAAGCGGTATAATCAAGTCGGCACTCCTGAAAATCGACGTGGAATCCAAACGCATTGCACTGCCCAAAATCAACATGAGCTAGTTTGCAGTTGATAAAACGAACATCGTAGAGCTTCGTATTCCGTAGCGCTATTCTGGTTAGATTGCAGTCTTCGAAACGACAATTGACAAAATTCGACCCAGTAAATTCCATTTGGGCTAAATCGAGTTTACTGAATATGCATTGTTCAAATTCCTGACCAATCCATTGCGCGGGGGCTTTACTCTGTAGGTCAAAGACCTGATTATAGTATTCCATTGCTCGCTACCTAAACGGCTACTGGCGCTTTAATGGCCGGATATGGGTTGTAATTCTCCAGTGTAAAATCCTCGTATGTAAAGTCAAATACCGATTTCACGGCAGGATTCAGGCGCATGGTTGGCAATGGGCGTGGTTCGCGGGATAGCTGCGTTTCGACCTGATCCAGGTGATTTAGATAGAGATGCGTATCGCCACCAGTCCAGATAAACTCATATGGTTCCAGACCACATTCCTGAGCAATCATCATTGTCAATAATGCATAAGACGCAATATTGAATGGAACGCCCAGAAAAACATCGGCGCTACGCTGATAAAGCTGGCAGGATAGCTTGCCATCGGCCACATAAAACTGAAATAAAGCATGACAGGGCGGCAAGGCCATTCCTGGCACATCCGCTGGATTCCAGGCCGATACGATCATCCGGCGCGAATCGGGCGAATTTTTCAACTGCTTCAAAACATCGCTCAGCTGATCGATCGTACGCCCATCGGTAGCCGCCCAGCTTCGCCATTGACGACCATAAACCGGCCCCAGATCGCCGTTCTCGTCGGCCCACTCATCCCAGATCGAAACTCCGTTGTCTTTCAGGTATTTAATATTGGTATCTCCTTTGATGAACCACAGTAGTTCATGTATAATTGACTTCGTATGAACCTTTTTAGTAGTCAGTAACGGAAAGCCCGCCTGCAGATTGAAACGCATCTGATAACCGAATACACTGATGGTGCCGGTGCCGGTGCGATCGGTTTTGCGGGTGCCATTAGCGAGAACATGGCGCAGTAGATCGTGGTATTGTTGCATTCAGCAAAGAAACGAAAAAGCGACTTTATTACAGACCCGAAGCCTACCTTTTTGCAATCGATTCACGGGAAGTATGCCATTGATAGTTGTCGAAGTCGGTATTAGCTGATTACTAATTAAGCCGCCAGGCTCAGCGTATAGACCTGGCAGTCGGCTTGGGAAAGATAGCCTGGGAACAAAAAATGTTTATCTACTAGCTCATTAGAAGAACTTATTATTTATTTATTTTTACATTTATATCATTTGTATGATTTTACCCGATCTTATGTCTGGCATACTGAATCTGTTTTCATGTACGTCAGCCTGAAGGTTGAACTCTATTTATCCTACAAATTCTCTGCCTACCTCTATAGTAGTCTGGCTTCGATTCTATGAATTTTACTACACGTATTGGCTGGATACTGGCCGTTGGCTTATTAATTCCAATACTCATTGGTATAAATGCCCACCGCACAACAGAGCGCATGGTCAGCCAGAATCGTCTGCTCATTCATACGCATCTGGTATTGCAGAAAACGCAGCAGATCCAGGCGCATTTAACCAATTTGGATAATGATCTGCGGGGCTATCTGCTTAGTCAGAATAATCCTTTCTTTAAGGCAGATTACGATCGGAATGTCAGGCAAATGGCGGGGTTTCTAAAAAATATAGCCGCGCTCACTGTCGACAATCCCGCTCAACAACAGCGGCTGCGAACGATCAGTCAGCTTTTCGAACAAAAATTAGCTCATGGTAACATATTGTTCACCAAGCGATCACCCCAGGAGGGATTGGCTCGCCTTGATTCTGTGCGAACATTCATGGGCTTCAGCGACCAATTGTTCCACCAGTTAAAAACAATAGAAGCCGTAGAGAACGAACTGCTGACGGTAAGGGCAACTGCCAGTGAGCAATCGGCTACCTATGCCACCCGAAGCAGCATTGCAGGTGCCGTTGCAGCACTAGCGATCATTCTATGGGCCATTTTTCGGCTACTAAAAACCCTTAATAACGCAACGCGCCTAAATCGGCAGCTTGCTCAGAATGAACAGCAGCTTAAACGGTTTCTGGAAGCGGTACCCGTCTCAATTGTGGTTGTCAATAAAGATGGGGATCTGTACTATGCCAATCAGGCTGCAGCTACCATGTTCGAAGCAATTACGAAACTCAATACATACGCTGATATTTTAAAACAGATTACCATTTACCAGTTTCCCAATGGCAATCCGTATCCTACCGAAAAACGGCCTGCTTTTCGGGCAATGAAGGGGGAAACATCGCAGGTAGACGACATCGAAGTTCGGATTGGTGATAAGGCCATTCAAATCCTGAGTTCATCGAGCCCGGTTTACGATGCGGAGGGTATGCTGCAATATGTAGTCTCCTCCAGCATCGACATTAGTGATCGGGTTCAATCGCAGCTCCGTTTGCAGGAAGCCAAAGAACTGGCCGAACAGGCCGCCCGGATCAAGGAGAACTTTCTGGCCAATATGAGTCACGAGATCCGCACACCATTAAATGCGGTGATTGGTTTTTCGAACCTGCTGGAAGTGACACCCTTGAATGAGGAACAGGCCGAATTTGTAAAACTGGTTCAGACGGCGGGAAAAAATCTACTGACGATTGTCAATGACATTCTGGATATTTCCAAGATTGAAGCGGGTATGATTCAGATGGAGTCAATTCCGTTTAGCATTCGTTCGCTGGTGGCCTCGCTTCAAACGATGCTTCAACCGACGGCAGCGGATAAAAATCTGAAACTGGTCTTCGATGTAGATCCAACCTTGCCTCCTCTGGTACTGGGCGACCCAACCCGACTCACTCAAATTCTGCTTAATCTACTCAGTAATGCCATCAAGTTTACCAAAGAAGGTTCCATAACGGCTCAAATTACCAGGCAGGAAGAAACGGAGCAATCAGTACGCGTACAGTTTAAAGTAACAGACACGGGCATTGGTATCGAGGCTGATGCGCTTCCCCATATCTTCGAGCGATTCCGGCAGGCCAGCAATTTTACCACCCGCTACTACGGCGGTACAGGTCTGGGACTTAATATTGTCAAGTCGCTCACACAAATTCAGGGGGGCTGGATTACCGTAACGAGCAAACCGGGTAAAGGCTCCGAATTTACACTGGAAATTCCTTACCAGATCGCACCAGAATCAGTTCGCAAGGGCATTGATCCAGATTTAACCAAAACCAATGCGGTAAAAAAATCACTGACCATTCTGGCCGTAGAAGACAATCTGATGAATCAGAAATTGGTCTTACAGGTAATCAAACGTTTAGGCTACAAGGCCGAACTGGCTGAAAATGGTCAACAGGCACTCGATATGCTGCAAAAAGAGTCTTTCGATCTGATCCTGATGGATATTCAGATGCCCGTGATGGACGGTTATCAAACCACTCGTCATATTCGAACTACCCTGCAAAGTAATATCCCGATCATTGCCATGACAGCCCACGCACTTGCGAGCGAACGCGAACAATGTTTGCAGGCGGGGATGAACGATTTTCTGCCTAAACCCTTCCAGATGGAGGATTTACAGCGGATGATTCAGCATTATGGGTTCCCGAATGGCGAACAGGCACCGGTAGTGGAGACTTCGCGCCCTGTCCATTCAATCGATTCAACCTCATTCTCAGTCGAGCCGTTACTAAACTCAGTAGGGAATGATGCCGAATTAGCGATGGAACTGCTGGAAATATACCTTGATAAAACCCCGGATGAAATTAAGCAGTTGCAGCAGGCACTGAGCGATGGCGATGTGAAAGCGATTGGCCGTACGCTCCATACGCAGAAAGCACCCGCCATGATGATGGGATTAGAAGAGGCAACGGAGCTGAATTTAAAAATTGAAGCACTGGTAAAAGCCGATAAAGATATTACAGCCGTAGCTCCCTTGCTTGAGCAATACATCACCGTTGTCGAAGCCGGATTACCGGCAATTCATACCGCGCTGCAAAACGGAACAAATCAGGATTAACCTCTTTTGTTTGTCCAGTAGTACTACAGCGGCTGTTTAAATTTTAATCAACTAGAGATTAGTCAGATAGTAAAATAATTTCGAGCGCCAAGCCGGTGATTTTCCAGCGTGATTCTGTATTTTTCAAGCAAATCAGCATTTCCCACCTAACCCGGCTCAGCCAATGAATCAACTTCCGCTTACTGTCAGGAGATCAATTGAATTACTGGGGTTATTTCTGCTGGGCGCGCTGATCATCATCGGGAAAGCGGTGATTATGCCATTAATCATCGCTTTTTTTGTCAGTATCGTTCTTCTGCCCGTGCATCGCTTTCTGATTCAGCGTCGTGTTCCGGAAACGGCAGCTATTATTCTGTCCATTCTGCTGATGATGCTATCCGGAGTTGTCGTTATCTGGTTCTTTTCATCACAAATCAGTAAGCTATTAGCCGATTTCCCGCAGATTAAACGAACGATATTGCTTCATATCCACCAACTGAGTGACTGGCTGGTTGAACGCACTCATTTTTCAACGCAACAGCAGCTGCAGTTTTTTCACGAACAAAACGCCAAAATCCTGAACTCGGTTGGGGGTTTGCTGGGTGGTGCAGCCGTGTCGGTATCGTCGGTTTTTATGCTGCTGGGACTGATGCCTATTTATGTTTTTCTCCTGCTCTTTTACAAAAACTTACTGGTTCGATTTGTCTTTCTGTGGTTCCCCCCTCAAAACCACGACCAGGTCGAAGAAGCCATGTATGAGACCGAAACAATTATCAAAAGCTATCTGATTGGTTTGATGATTCAGATCGCCTTTATTGTTGTTATTCTGGGCGGTATACTACAAATCCTGGGGGTTCCTCACGCCTTGCTGATCGGCATTATTCTGGCGTTTCTGAACCTGATCCCCTACGTCGGAATTTTTGCGGGCACCCTGATTGGCGTACTCGTTATTCTGGCCTCTTCTGAAGAATTGTTGCCCATTATCGAATTGATTGTTGTGGTTATTGTCGTTCACTTCGTCGATCAGAATATTCTGCGTCCTCGCGTAGTTGGGTCTAAAGTCAAAATCAACGCATTCAGTAGCATCGTCGGCGTGGTCATTGGCAGTCATCTGGCGGGCATTGCGGGTATGTTTCTGTCGCTACCTATTATTGCCATCCTCAAGCTCATTTTTGAACGAACGGAAATGTTTTACCAGTGGAGTGTCTTGCTCGGCGACGAACGACCCGATGATAGCCCCATGCGAAAGCCGGAGTTACGAATCAAGCCCGGCGATGATCCCATCGATTAAAAAATAGAGTCTGAGATAGTTATAAAAGTCATTGTTTGTCTCTTTCTAAAAGCAGGCGGCTGTTAGAACGAGTTATTTTGTGTGGTGCGTTACAACTGGTTACGGAATTATTGCCTCTAGACAAGCTGGATTGCGCTTATTATAAATCTTGAATTACCCCGATTTCAAGGATCAGACGTTATGCACTATAGGTCATTCTTTTTGCTTTTCTTATTCCTTATCAATAATGCGCTTGGTCAAACGGCAAGTTCTGATAGCTCATTTCTGGTTTCGGCCCAAAATCAGGCAGTTCAGCTATACGAAAAAGCACTGAAAGAGAAAACCCATCTGTATAATGGACATGAATACTTTCAGCATGATCGCCGTATACAAATCCACCCTTATTTCGCTACGGATAGCTTAAGATCAGGAGCTATTTCGTACAATGGATTACAGTACCAGAATGAGCAAATGCTTTATGACATCGTCCGCGATGAGCTTGCCATTCACATGCCCGGAAATATATTCCGAATTCGCCCGCACAGCCAGCAGATCAACTTTTTTTCGCTGGGTAATCATCAGTTTATCCGAATTGTTGGCGATAGTGCTACCGGAGTTCGCACCGGTTTTTACGAATTGATCCATAAAGGACGCGTACAGTTTCTGGCAAAACGGGTCAAGACGATCCATGAAGACATTTCCGGTGGGGTTTATAAGGCTGATTACCTGCCCAAAGACCGGTACTTTATTCTAAAAGATGGTATTTACCACGAAGTCAGAAAGAAACGATCCGTTCTTGCCTTATTCCCTGATCAGGTAGCTCCGCTCAGAAAATACCTGCGTACGTCAAAGATTAAATTCAACGAACAGCGCGAGCAGGCTATAATGGCTCTTGTCGAGCAGTATGAAAAACTTATCCAGTAACTATGGCTCAACTTTACCGCCCTTTCCTGCTCGTTCTAACTCTATTTTGCGGCCTTATCAGCGCATCGGCACAGCAACAGGCCGATAAACCAATTAGCGGAGATTTCACGAATCTCCGCTTTGAGCAGTTCGCCAAACAAATCGAAAGCCAGACTCCCTACTGTTTCTTCTACAATCCCAGCGATATCGACAGCCTTATTGTCAATGTACAGGCTACGAATCAGCCACTTCGCGCTATTCTCCGACAGCTTTTTGAGGGAAGTAAATATTTCTTTGCCATTGATCAGAACCAGCGCGTCTACATAACCTTCGATCGACCGATACAGACCGAATTGCCCGTTGGTTATTTTCGGGGAGGCAGTGGCAGTACGGAAAATGATTCGACCATGAATGCCTATCTGAGACTGGGGAAGGCGAAGCGGGTCGAAACAGAGACCAAAGTCTATGACATCGGCAAACGAACGAATCCAATCCGGCCCGGTCGATCTACCATTGCCGGTTCTGTACGCAGCATTTCGTCGGGAGAGCCGATCGTTGGGGCCGCTATTTACGTCGAGAATCCACGAATCGGTACCGTAACCGATCAGTTCGGGTATTATTCAATCACACTTCCCCGCGGCAGGTATGACCTGAAGCTACGGAGCATTGGCCAGAAAGATACCCGGCGTCGGGTAATTCTTTACGCCGATGGCAAGCTTGATATTGAGATGGAAGACGATGTGATTGCTCTGAAAGAAGTCGTGATCGAAGCCGAAAAAGACGTCAATGTATCGGGCATGCAGATGGGTCAGCAACGCGTCGACATCAAAACGATCCGTCAGGTTCCTACTGCCCTGGGCGAAGCGGATTTACTGCGGGTAATTCTGACACTACCGGGCGTAAAATCAGTGGGCGAGAGTTCAACCGGGCTGAATGTGCGCGGGGGCTCTACCGACCAGAATCTCATTCTGTATAACGATGCGCCGATCTACAACTCATCGCACCTGTTCGGCTTTTTCTCGGCGTTC
Organism: Spirosoma endbachense; assembly: GCF_010233585.1. Taxonomy (NCBI): domain Bacteria; kingdom Pseudomonadati; phylum Bacteroidota; class Cytophagia; order Cytophagales; family Cytophagaceae; genus Spirosoma; species Spirosoma endbachense. The sequence continues at coordinate 8,210,546 of NZ_CP045997.1, read as the reverse complement.
AACCCCGATATCATTAAAAGCGCCGAGTTGTATAAAAGCGGAATTCCGTCCCGTTTCGGCGGGCGATTGTCGTCGGTGCTGGATGTACAGACGCGCGATGGAAACAAAAAAAAGCTGGTCGGTTCGGGCGGAATTGGTCTGCTGACTGGTCGGTTAACGCTTGAAGGTCCGTTGTTAAAAGACAAAACCTCGTTCATTATTGGCGGTCGCTCAACCTACTCCGACTGGCTATTGCGGCAACTACCCAATTCATCGTTTAAGAACAGTCAGGCTTCGTTTTATGATCTGAACCTGCATGTTACACACGATTTCAACGAAAAAAACACACTTTACCTAACGGGCTACCTGAGTCAGGATCGGTTTCGGCTCAATAGCGATACGACCTATCAATATCAGAATCAGACCGCAACCCTGAAATGGAAACACATTATCAATAACAAGCTCTACAGTGTGTTTACGGGTAGTTACAGTGGTTATAAATACAATGTTTACAGCGAGAAAAATCCGATCAATGCCTATCAGTTAGACTTCGCCATTAATCAATCGCAGGTTAAGGCTGATTTTAATTATTACCCAAGCAATCGGCACGCGGTCGATTACGGAATCAGTTCAACGTATTATAAGCTGTCTCCCGGCAACTTCCGGCCACGGGGTAGCGAGTCATTAATTGTTCCGGATCTCGTTTCCGGCGAACAGGGGCTGGAGAATGCCGTGTACATAGGTGATAAGTTCGACATTACCGATCAGTTGTCCATAAGTGGCGGCCTGCGCTATTCGGCCTACACCTACCTGGGGCCAAAGTCCGTTTTTCAGTATGCGCCGGGTCAGGCACGAACAGAGAATACGATCATCGATACGGTGTCTTATGCTACTAATCAGGCCATTCAAACCTACCATGGTCCCGAATATCGTCTGGCTCTCCGGTATGCTTTATCCTCTACAGCATCCATAAAGGCCAGTTTTAACCGGATGCGACAGTACATTCAGATGCTCTCCAACACAACGGTTATCTCGCCCACCGATATCTGGAAACTGAGCGATCCAAACATTAAACCGCAGATTGGCGACCAGTATGCACTGGGTTTCTACCGGAACAATCGAACAAATACGATCGAGACATCCGTTGAGGTGTACTATAAAAACATCCAGAATCTCCTCGACTACCGCAGTGGTGCAATATTGCTTTTAAATCACCACATCGAAACGGATGTAGTCAATGCCCAGGGGAAAGCCTATGGTATCGAGTTTCTGATTAAAAAATCAACGGGCAAATTAAACGGCTGGCTTAGCTACACCTATGCCCGGACGCTGCTCCGAACCAATAGCCCAAACAGCGCCGAAACCATTAATCAGGGGTCCTACTACCCCAGCAATTACGACAAGCCGCACGATGTTACGATGATTGGTAATTACAAAATCAACCGCCGGTTCAGTTTATCGCTCAATTTCACCTACAGTACGGGGCGGCCAATTACGCTACCGGTATCAAAATACACGCTTGATGGTGCTCAGCGCCTATTCTACTCCGAGCGAAATCAGTACCGGGTTCCCGACTACTATCGGGCCGATTTTGCGATGAATATTGAAGGCAACCATAAGATCAAAAAATTAGCGCACAGTTCCTGGACCATTGCCGTCTATAACCTGACTGGTCGGCGCAATGTCTACTCGGTATATTTCAAATCAGAGAACGGTGTCATCAATGGGTATAAATTATCCATTTTCGGTCAGCCAATACCGTCTGTTACCTATAACTTCAGATTTTAAGGGAGCCATGAAACAGACGCTAATGCAGTTTAACCCGCGCATGAAAAAAACAGGTTTTTCCAGAGCCATCGGCTGGTTGATGATCCTTGTATTCGGGGGGTGTGTTGATCCATATCGTCCGCCCGAAGTTACCTCGCCCGGCAGCTACCTGGTTGTCAGCGGGTTCTTCAATAGTGCGCCGGGTACAACAAGCAGTATTCAGTTGTCGCGAACGCAAAACCTGACCGACCCCAAAGCACCGGCTGTAGAAACCAAAGCGCAGGTAACCATTGAAAGCGCCAGTAAGATGACCTACACACTGCGGGAAGGCACAGGTGGCGTTTATACCCTCTCGGGCGTAGTGCCCTTGCCTAACGAAACGTATCGATTGCGTATTCGCACGGCTCAGGGCAAGGAATATCTATCTGATTTTGTGCCGGTTAATACGACTCCCCCAGTTGATAGCTTAAGCTGGCATGTTGAGAACGATGGGGTTCAGATCAACGTAAATACGCACGATCCGGCGAATAAAACGCACTTTTACCGCTGGGAATTCGATGAAACATGGGAGTACGTGGCTGCGTATGATTCGGGCTATGAACTCAAAAATAAAGAGATCGTCTCCCGAACCGAACGAATCTATCAATGCTGGAGCAATTTTGTCGATAAGTCGATTCAGTTGGCTTCATCAGACCGACTGAGCCAGGATGTTATTAGTCAGCGACCATTGACGTTCGTTCGGGGCGCGTCCATTAAACTCGGCATTAAATACAGCATACAGGTCAAACAAACGGCACTCACCAAGGCTGCTTTCGACTACTATGACCAGCTGGCTAAAATAACGCAGAATGTAGGGTCTATTTTTGATCCGCAGCCCTCACAGATTACCGGCAATATTCATTCAGTAGCCAATACGAATGAACCGGTTATGGGTTTTTTTCGGGTTGGTACCGTAGAAAGTCGCCGTATTTTTATCACTAAACGACAATTGCCCTACTGGCTCACCGAGACAGGAAATTTTGGATGCCTCGTCGACACGCTGTCGGTTAGTAAGATCATTGATGAACAGCCCGGTATTATCACGTTCTATGATCGGACCAGTTATCTGACATCCAGCCATTACTGCATCGATTGCCGACTACGGGGTGGTGTCAACAAAAAACCAGACTATTGGGATCAGTAGGGAATGGTGATGTCGGGTTTGAGAATCCGACAAAAATTGCTGACGCGAACTGTCGGGTTCGAGAACCCGACACCACATACTGCCAACTGAAGATTGTCTACTGAGAACTGAGTTTATATGTATTTTATAATTAAACGAGAGCTGCTAATCAAACTGCTTCTTCTGAGCGGGTTGCGCGCAATTGCTCAGGCACCAGCATCGATTAGCCCGATCACGCAGTCTTTCGATACTTATCGCCGTCAGACGCTACAGGAGAAGTTATTTCTGCATGTAGACCAGCCGATGCACTTTACGGGCGAAACGGTATGGTTTAAGCTTTTTTACGTTGATGGCTCCTTTCATCGGCCCTTGAGGATCAGTAAGGTCGCTTATGTAGAGTTGCTGGATAAAGACCAGAAATCGGCATTACAGGCTAAAATTACCCTTTCGGCAGGTGGCGGAAACGGCAGTTTGTTCCTCCCGGCATCGATTAGTTCAGGTAATTATATACTTCGGGCGTATACGAGCTGGATGCGAAATTTCAGCACAACTTATTTCTTTGAACAACCGCTGACCATCATTAACTCGTTCAAGCCCCTGGAACCACCAGTCGCTAAAGAGACGCCCAATTTTTCGGTGCAACTGTTTCCGGAGGGCGGGAATCTGGTTCAGGGATTACCGGGTAAAGTAGCCTTTAGCGTAACCGACGCGGCAGGTCATGGCATTTCGGCCAAGGGCTTCCTGCTGACTGCTCAAAACGATACTGTTTCCCGATTCAGCACCTTCAAATTCGGTATTGGCAGCTTTTCATTTACGCCAGTGGCCGCTAACGCCTACCGGGTTGTTATCAGCGATGAAAAAGGTCGGACGGTAACGCAGGCACTGCCAGCCAGTTATGAGCACGGCTACGCCCTGCATCTGGACGAAGCCGACAACGATCAGCTAAAACTAACCGTCACGACCAACGTTACCACAGCCTCCGCGGTGTATTTACTTGCGCATACGCGGCAACTCATCAAGACCGCAGAAATGAAGCCGATTCAACGGGAAGCTACGTTTCTGCTTGACAAAAAAGCGCTGGGTGAAGGCATCTCCCACCTGACGATCTTTGACGCAGACCGCAAACCAGTGTGCGAACGTTTGTATTTTAAACGCCCTATTCATCCACTGGCCATAACGCTAAAAACCGACCAGAACCGATACGCCTATCGGACCAAAGTAACGCTGGATGCTACGGTTCAGGCATCGGCCACGAACGCTGCCCAGGCCGATTTATCGGTGGCGGTCTATCGGGTCGACTCGCTGGCTTCCTTCAAATCGAAGGATATACTCAGCTATTTGTGGCTATCATCTGATCTGGCAGGAGCGATTGAATCACCCGACTATTACTTCCAGCCCGAGAGTGTCGCCAGCCGACAGGCAGCAGATAACCTGATGCTCACCCACGGCTGGCGTCGGTTTAAGTGGGAATCAATTCTGACGAATTCGAACCAGCAGCCGGGTTTTCAGTTTATACCCGATTACAACGGACTACTGGTTCAGGGACGCATTACAGATCCTTCGTCAAATGCGCCTGCCCCCAAACTACTAACCTATTTGTCGGCACCGGGCAAACCTGTTCGGTTATTCGTTTCCAGGAGCGATTCAGTTGGGCGGATTCGGTTTGAAATGCAGGATTTCTACGGCCCCAGACAGGTCCTTGTTCAGACAACTCCGAAGGATAGCCTCTACAAACTGACCATCGACAATCCGTTTTCCGAGCAGCCATCGGCCATGCCCTTACCCGCCCTGGAAATCAATGAGCAGAACACCGAAGCCATTCAGAACCGGAGTGTAGCCATGCAGGTACAGAATACGTTCTGGGCCGATCAATCACTGCGTTATCACTACCCAACAGTCGATAGCACGGCCTTTTATGGAATCGCCGAAGAGTCGTACTTACTGGATGCTTACACGCGCTTCCCAACGATGGAGGATATATTGCGTGAATATGTGCTGGGCGTACTACCCCGAAAACGCCAGGGACATTTTCGGTTAATGGTACCCAATGCTCCCTATCGCGAGTTTTTCGATGAGGAGCCGATGGTTCTGGTCGATGGTGTTCCGGTGTACGATATGGACAAGGTTATGGCATTCAGCCCGCTTAAAATACAGAAGCTGGACGTTATCACGAACCGCTATTTTATGGGCCCTGCCTTGTTTAATGGCCTCATCAGTTTTATGACTTACAAAGGTGATCTGGCAGGGTTTCCGATCGACACCCGTGTACTAAAACTGGACTACGACGGGTTACAGCTACAGCGGGAATTCTACGCTCCCCGTTATACAAACGCCAAACAACAGGAAAGTCGTTTGCCGGACGCACGCACGTTATTGTACTGGAATCCATCGGTACGTACCAACGAACTGGGTAAAGCACAGCTTGATTTTTATACGTCCGATATGGCAGGTATTTATCTTATCGATGTAAATGGGCTCTCAAAGGATGGAAATGCTGGTTTCCAGCGGATTCTTTTTGACGTCAGGAAACCTGACTAAGCAAATCCTTATTCAACGAAGTAATTCCGCAAAATCCAGGAGATATTATACAGTAAGAACAGGATAACCACTCCGCCATGGAAGCGTTCATTTTTTACCCGAATGGCAACCATGCATAACAGAAAATGAGTCGCCACCCGTATCGGATACTCCGGGCCTAACCGATCGAAATACGCTTCCCCTTTCAGGAATGTATCGATCATATCGACCAGAAATGTTGTCCCCAGCATACCGTAAAACCATTGCTTTCGGGCAAAGAAATAGGCTTTATACCCTTCATACTCCGATAGATCTTCTGGAAACAGTAAGAAACAGATGATATAATATAGTACGATGTAAAAAATGACGAGGCTATAGGCAGCAAACGTCCATTCGTGCAATTGACTAAGCCGATACTCCCACCACCAGAAATAGACAAGAGCCAGAAAACTATACAGCGCCCATAATAAGTGTATCCAATAAGGTCGACTTTTAGTAGGATGGACAATAAACCTGGTAACACCCCGAAGCAGATGAGCGATACTTAAGCTTAAAATAAAGCCCAGTATCATCCGTATGTGGGCGAACTTATCCATGAAAATCAGTTGATTGGCATACTGAACAGCGGTCTAAGATACAAAAAAGGAGCATCCGGCGGTTCCCCGTCAGGACCGGATAAAAATAGGGATTCTCAACCCGCCTTCTTTATAGTCATCCCTGGTTGTTGACTCGCCCGCACATAGGCATACAATTTTGATATACAGATAATTAACAAAACCATCCGGTCTACCAAGACCAGGCAGACCGGATAGTTTGATTGTTCCAGGCTATCGTACGATCACTTTCAGGTGCCTATGTTCGAGAGCGGTCCGAACCTCGAGCAATAACAAACCTTTACGGTAGCCTACCGGAAGTTTGATGTATTCCAGCGAATGCGCTTGATCAATCCGATGCTGATGCACCTGCTTGCCTTGCTGATCAACCAACTGTAGATCTACCCACTGACCCGACACGCCCTTTACCTCCAGCTCAACAAACTCGCCTTCTACCGGATTGCCCAATAGGGTTAACTGTAAATTAGACGTTGGTTCTCCCGTTCCCAATCGGGCTGGCGCACTACAGGCCGACAACCAGTTGTAGCTATAACTAGCCTCCCCGGCTGAACCCGATTGAGCCGCTTTCAGGGTAATGGTCGGATTATCGGTGTAGAGATTTAGCGTGTAAGGCCCCGCTGCCGTTGTGGCTACCAGTTCATTTTCCACCCTAAAGCTGATCGGCTGACCCGTCAGCCCAGCATACTGGGGCAGGAACGTGACCGACCGAAGCCCAGCGCTTAACGTTACACAACTCAGCGTCTGTACGCCTGTGATGGCAAAACCAACTGGATTACCTACCGATGTCGAATTCACTACCGTCAGCACAAAACTGGTGGTGTTGGTGAGTCCTCCGCCATCCGTGGCGGTCAGCTTCACGGTGGATACCCCACTCACCGATGGCGTACCACTAATGGCCGTACCTGTGAGCATCAGGCCAGCTGGCAACCCTGTGGCCGAAAGGGTAACCTGATTAGGGGTTTCCTGATCAGCAAATACATTGGCTAAATTCAGATTAAATGGCTGCCCCACCGTTGCTGTCTGACTGCCCACCGGGCTGTTGATCCAGGGCGGTGTATTATCCTGTCCAGCACTACTACAGGCCGCCAGCCAGTTGTAGCTAAAGCTGGCCACCTCAGCACTTCCCGTCTGATGAGCCCGCAGGGTAATTGTGGGGTTGTCCCGATAGAGCGTTAGTGAGTAGGGTGCTGGATTGGTAGTTGGAACGAGCTCATTGACCACCTCGAAAGCAATCGATTGTCCATTCAGACCTGCATACCGTGGAGCAAAACTGAGACTGATCCGATCCGCCACGGGTGTACAACTGATGGTTGTGACGCTGGTGATGGCGAACGGGGTCGTTGGATCGGGTGGAGTACTAGCGGGCAGTACCGTCAACGTAAACTGGGTACTCACAGAGAGTCCTCCCGGATCAGTGGCCGTGATGGTCACCGAAACGGGCGAACCCACGGTGGTAGACGGTGTGCCACTCAGGGTGGCTCCCGCAAAGCTAAGTCCAGCGGGCAGTCCGGTAGCTGACAGCACCAACCCTTGCGGTGTCTCACTATCTGTGAATGTATTCGAAGGAATTACAAAGGTCACCGATTCATTTACCCGAACGGTTTGATTGGGGATTGGAGTCACCAGTCGAGGTGGCGTATTAGGCCCCTGAGAGCTCTGACAGGCTGCCAGCCAGTGGTAAACAAAACTGGTCGAGCTGCCTTGCTGGGTAGCCTGCAGGGTAATAACTGGTTTATCACTGTAGAGCTGCATGGTGTAGGGCCCCGGCTGGGTGGTGGGCAGGAGCTCATTGACCACCGAGAAGGAGACAGGCTCACCGCTCTGCCCAACGTACTGGGGCATAAAGGTGACGCTGTATCGGTTAGCCGTACTGGGCGAGCAGGCCAGAGTGGTAACCCCGGTCATGGCAAATGGAACAGTTTCCACCGCTGTCACAGTCACGCTGACTATCCCGGAAACCTGTTGTTGACCTGGCTGGCTGTTATCAGTCACCAGTACGGTAAAGCTATGCACTCCTACTGGCAAACCAGACACACTGGCTGTGTTTACCGATGGTGTGATACTACCGGCCCCTGTGAAGCTGTAGCTGTAGGGCATGGTGCCACCCGCTACAGTTGCTGTCAGGGTTGTTGCCTGATCGGTTGGTATAGGGTTAGGGCTGGCCGCGAGGGTCAGGCTCAATGGTGCTACCGGATTCGTGACGCTCAACGCGAATGCATTCGAGGTTAGGCTATTGCAGGCGCCCGTGATGACCACTGAGTAGCTACCCGCATCGGAGAGCTGGACATTGGCCAGGGCCAGCTGAGCACCCGTTTGATTAGGCAGAGGATTGCTCAGATTGTCCTTGTACCACTGGTAAGCGGTAGGTTGGCCGATAATTTCCACGGCTACTGAGACGGAACTCCCCACAAAGACCGTTGTGGCCGAGAGAGGTTGCTGCGTAATCGTTATTGTCTGGTCAGGCTGCTGACTGACGATTATACTGGTGGAGGCTGTACAACCCGTTGGAGACGTGAGCGTCACCGAATAGACGCCCGCCGAACTGACTGTGATCTGTGGTTCAGTCGAACTTGTGCTCCACAGCAAAGTACCAGTGCCTAAAGCCGTTAGTGTGGCTGTTGGACTAGCACAGGTGAGGGTAGCTGAACTAGGGCTGATACTGAGCGATGGAGCCGACTGGTCGGCGGAAATACTGGTGCTCGCTGAGGCTGTACAGCCGCTGGGAGACGTTAACGTAACCGAATAGATATTTGCCGCACTGACCGAAATTGTGGATGAACTAACCCCCGTTGACCACAGGAAGCTGCCTTCACCACTGGCCGTTAGCGTCGTTGATGGGCTGGCGCAGGTTAAGGTAGCGCTGGTGGGATTGATACTTACGGTTGGCGGGGTATTATCCTGACTGATGGTTACGCTACTGGTAGCCATACACCCATTAGGGGCCGTCAGTGTTACCGAATAGGTAGTGGCCACGCTGGCAGAGATAATCGGAGTCGTTGAGCCTGTGCTCCACAGAACAGTACCTGTCCCAACTGCGGTCAGGCTCACACTGGGACTACTACAGGTGAGGGTAGTACTGGTCGAGGTTATATGTACGGTAGGAACTGTATTGTCCGCGCTGAGGGTGATGGAGGCCGATGCTGAACAACCGCCCGGTGCCGTCAGGGTTACCGAGTATGTACTGGCCGTATTCACACTGATCTGGGCATCGGTCGAGCCGTTGGACCACAAAACGCTTCCGGATCCGACCGCCGTCAGACTAGCCACTGGATTACTACAGGTCAGTAGCGTGTGAGACGCGATAATGCTCAGGAGAGGAGTGGTCTGATCCGTCGATACCCCAGCAGTCGCAGTCGATGAGCAACCATTCGCCCCGGTTAACGTCACCGAATACGTACCAGTTGTTCCTACAGTAATGGTTTGACTGGTAGCCCCTGTGTTCCACAGATAGTTACCAGTACCGCTGGCCGTTAACGTCGTTGTGGGACTGGCGCAGGTGAGTGTAGCACTGGTTGGGTTTATGTTAACAATGGGCGCGGTGCCATCTCTGACAACCAGAACATTCGTCGAACTAAGGCAGCCCGCAGCATTGGTAACCGTTACGGAATATGGCCCTTCGGCATCCACTATGGCAATACCCGCTGTGGCATCCTGGCTCAGGATACCCGGTCCTGCAAAGGCATAGCTCGTTCCACCACCGGCCGTCAGGGTCACACTGCTGACTGCACAGGTGAGGGTAGCACTCGCTTGCAGGCTGGCTATTGGCAGCGCATTGACCCATAGGCTGGTTGCTGATGCTGTGGACTGGCCATCGCTACTGATGGTTAGTGTGAAACTCTGATTGCCTGTCTCAACTGCAGTCAGACTCTGATTGAACGTCAGGCTGGGTGTTGTGCCACTTGTAGTACTGGTGCCGTTGGTGAGGGTATACGCGTAGCTACCCGTCACATTCCCTACTAGGGCGGTAAAGGTGATGGGACTGCCTACGCAAACGGATACAGAACTCGCGCTAAAGCCCGTAAGGGTAGGCCCTGGAGATGCTCCCCCGTAGACCAGTTTGACCGAGGTACTGGTGTAAACAACATTCCAGTTGGCTGGAAGTCCTGTAACGGAGGTGAACATGCCGGATATTGCCTGAGCAGTCAGAATAGTTACTTCATCACCACTGACCGGGGTATAGTTGATCGATACGGCCAGGGTTCCGCCTAATGTAGCCGTTCCCCCTACGTCTATCTGGTCGAAATTTACGCCTGCCGTAGCCGTTCCGTTAACTTCGATGTCCATGATGCTGTTACTAAAATCTTTGCTTTCATTAAACGTCAATTTGCCTGGGGAATAGCCCGGAGATAGTGTCCCACCGGCATTGGTAAAGGTCAATGCTGCGATATTGCCCGTTCCTTTGAAAGTTCCCGCTGTATTGTTACTGAAATTACCTGCTCCCTGTTGGGTTAGCAAAGTGGTTACATTTTGTAACGCACCAATGGTAACGGTTCCAGTATTGGCAACGGTGTTATCCTGAAGATAAATGCCCACTCCCGCATTGTTGACATTAATTTGTCCTGTGGTTTGGTTTGCGAAGACAACCTGATTGTAAATTCCGTATGAGCCAACACTGGCCGTCGAGCCGATGGTTATACCCGCTGCATTGGTGAAAGTACCAGTAAAGTTCCGAAGCCCCGCCAGGGTTGAGCGATCGATATGGATGTCACCCCCGGTATTGTTGGTAAAGGTCGATCCATTGAAAATACCATGAGAGCCCACACCTGCTGTCGCGCCGATAGTGATGCCAGCCGTATTAGTGAAAGAACCGGCTGCATGATAAAGTCCTGTATCGGTGGAACGATCGATCTGGATACGCCCACCCGTGTTGTTGTTAAAATTACCGTTATTCACAAGGCCATAAAAGCCCACACCTGCTGTCGCGCCGATCGTGATGGTCGACGAGTTTGTGATCGTTCCGGTTGGGTTGTTTAACCCGGTGTCGGTGGAACGATCAATTCGGATATTTCCACCTGCGTTGTTGTTGAAAACAGCCTGATTGTAAATTCCGTAGGTTCCGACACCAGCCATTGCTCCGATGGCAATAGCCGCTTCGTTGGTAAAGGTGCCATTAAAATTGCGAAGCCCTGCCAGGGTTGTACGGTCAATATTAATGTCTCCTCCTGCATTATTAAGAAAAGTAGATTCATTGAAAATCCCATGAACCCCCACATTTTCCGACGCTCCAATGGTGATCGTTGCCGAGTTGGTGAACGCACCTTTAAGTTGATAGATCCCGGTGTCTGTAGAGCGATCTATTCGGATATGCCCGCCCGTATTGTTGTTGAAAACATTTTGGTTCGAAATGCCATACGTCCCGGCACTTTCCGCTCCTCCGATCGTGATGTCTGCATCGTTGTTAAAAGTACCGCGTAAGTTGACGATCGCGATACTGCTGGAACGATCTATGCTAATAATTCCACCAGGGCTATTTCTAAAGTTACCTGAGTTCAGTAGTATCCCATTGACTCCAACCGTTGTTGATGCCCCAATGGTGATCGTTGCTGAGTTGGTGAACGTAGCTTGTGAATAAAGCGCGACTACTGTTGTACGGTCAATTCGTATGTGCCCTCCCGGACTGTTGTTGAATGAGCCACTATTCACAAGGCCACGATTTCCCACAGCAGCAACGGCTCCAATAGTGATACTACCTACATTGGTAAAGGTACTGGCAGCAGCAATATCACACGCGAATAGATTGGTGCGATCTATATTGATGGTCCCATCTGTGTTGTTAGTAAAGGTAGCCTGGACCTCCAAACCTGTATACCCGCCATTAGCCACTCCGCCGATCGTGATGGCCCCAGAATTACTGAAGATGCCAGCAGTCTGATTCATTCCTACCCCCCCTGACAAGGTAGTTACATGATCAATTCGAATGGTTCCGCCCGTATTGTTGTTAAAAGTCGCCCGGCTCCAGAATCCATATTTCCCTACACTCTCCACCGACCCAATCGTAATGTCCGCTTCATTTGTAAACGTTCCGGATGCATGATGAAATCCGAGATTGCCGGTACGGTCAATCTGGATGAGACCACCTGTGTTATTGTTAAAGATCGCCTGGTTTTCCAAACCCGTTTTACCTCCACTGTCTACTCCTCCGATGATGATGGCTGCCGCATTTGTGAACGTTCCGGAAGTATGGTAAACCCCAAAGTCTGTAGCACGGTCAATCCAGATATGTCCACCTGTATTGTTGTTGAATGTACTCCAGCTCGACAGGCCATATGTTCCCACACTAGCCACCGCCCCGATAGTGATGTCGGCTACATTAGTGAAGCTACCCGAAGCATGATAAAGCCCATTGTCGCTCGTGCGATCAATGTTGATGCTCCCACCTGTGTTGTTGGTAAAGGTTGCGAGGTTCTGAAGGCCCGTTTTCCCCACTGTTTCTGTGGCACCAATGGTGATGGTTGCCGAATTGGCGAAGGTTGCCGATATCGATTTGGATTCGTCCGCATTGTTCATCAGACCGCGAACCGATGAGCGATCGATCTGGATGGTTCCCCCCGGATTATTGTTGAAGGTAGCTTCGTTCCAAATACCATTTAGCCCCACGTTGGTATTCGCTCCAATGCCGATGATAGCGGCATTGGTAAAGGTCCCAAATGCGTTAAACAGCCCTGTGTCAGTCGAGTTGTCAATATGGATTGCCCCGCCGGTATTGTTGGTAAAGGTGCCCTGATTAACAATGCCATATGTTCCGACACTGCTTACCGAACCCAGGGTAATGTTACCGCTATTGTTGACCGTTCCCAGGTTGTTCAACCCAGCCGTGAAATTAAACGTAAATGGCGTGGTGTATGCTGCCGAACCGTTGATGGCCAGGCTACCGGTAGCATTAATGGTCAGTAAGGCATTGGCCTGAATGAGCACCGATTGGGCTAATGCCCCTATTCCGCCTGCAATGACGGGATCGTTCGCAACGTCGGGAATTATTACATCGTCTGTCGCATCTGGTACACCCGCCGACCAGTTGCCTGATTTTTGCCAGGCGTTATCAATACCACCAGTCCAGGTGGTCTGAGCAAACGCACTGCCCGCTATCCACACAAGCATCGGGAGTAGAAGCAAAAACCGCCGTGCACCGAATCCCGGCACGGCAGTTTTTTTTGTATAAATAAGTAGTGATTTTATCATTGAATTTTATGTTCATTAAACTGATTCACCCCAAACCATTTTTCATCGTTTGGGGTGATAGCCCGTTCATTCACGACAGGAATGAAGCACAGCCTTTTTTTAATCGATAGCTGAACGGATTATTGATTTGTGTGAATGGATTGCCTGGGTTGGGCACACCGATGCCTGCCTCATAGTCGAGCCATCCTGGATTTCATACCCAGAGCACAGAAGCACCGTCCTATTTAGTTATTCCGCTGTATCCCGGAGTTGCTTCCACATCATAGTCTGCTCATGAAGCAATTAGTAAACTGTCTGCTTCATAGGTCGAACCATCCTGGTATCAATCCATTTTCCAACGGGAGCTATATACGTAATCGTGTCGCAGACAAATTTTAGCCATACGTTCCTAGTCATGGCGGCATTGTCGTCGTCTGGACCGCTGGCCATACGCAGGAGTCGTATTAGTTTTTGCCAGGTTGAGGAATAATGCGCAGGTAAGGCTTGATGGTTTTCCAACCATCCGGATATTTTTCTTTTGCTTCGGCATCAGAAACTGCCGGAACAATAATTACATCTTCCCCATCGGCCCAGTTTGCTGGCGTAGCTACCCGATGTTCGGCCGTAAGCTGCATGGAATCCAACACACGAAGTAGTTCATAGAAATTACGGCCCGTTGTCATCGGATAGGTCAGCTGGAGCTTTATTTTCTTGTCGGGGCCCACCACAAAAACAGAGCGTACCGTTTGATTGGTGGCAGCCGTCCGGCCTTCCGACGTACCCGGCTCTTCAGCGGGAAGCATATCATACAATTTTGCAATTGCTAATGTGGGATCGCCGATCATCGGATAGGTCACGGGGTAACCCTGGGTTTCTTCAATGTCTTTTTCCCATTTAAAATGGCTTTCAACCGGATCTACACTCAAACCAACCACCTTACAATTCCTCTTCTGGAACTCCGGTGCCAATTTGGCCATATACCCCAGTTCTGTAGTGCAAACGGGTGTAAAGTCTTTAGGATGCGAAAAAAGAATGGCCCAGCCATCGCCAATCCAATCATGGAAATGAATGACTCCCTGGGTAGTTTCGGCCTGAAAATCAGGAGCTATGTCATTTAATCTGAGACTCATGGTAGTTATCGGTTAATTGGTTATAATTAGAGTAAAGGTGTATTGACAAGTAGGGGTGTCAGAAAAAAAGAAATTGCTTTTTACAGGTTTCGCACCTGTAGGTTTTAGGTTGGATAGCGCCAAAAGAAATCACTTTCACCAGCCAACCGGCGATGGATTTTTTCTCAGAAATGACCAGGTTCCCACCGCAGGCTGTGCAGCGAATTCCCAGTATAGTTTGTTTAATGATGATTTTATCCAGATCGAGCAAGCCCATAACAGCGCCAAAAGTGGCGTTGCCTGAGCGTATGGCCAACTAAAAGGGATGAACGTGGCTGTTCAGGGATGAACAGCAGGAACTTTGGGAATACAGGCTGTGACAATGGAACCCAGTCCATTGAAAATGTCAGGGTTGGTTTATGCCAAGGGCATTAAAAAGCTCTTCCCGATAGGATTTCCCGATTGGAAGTTTTACACCCTGCAACGAGAGTTCGCCGGGAAAAATGTCATCGATAAGGTTGATGTTTACGGAGAAACGTCGGTGAATGCGTATGTACTGATTAGGGGGCAACTGCTTCATGAAATCATTGATCGTAGAGCGCACGATTACCCGCTTTTGTGCGATTAACTGCAGGTTAATGTAATTAGCCTCGCTCTCCAGATAAAGCAATTCACTGAAAAATATTTTTCTGAAGACATAGCCGTCTTTCACAAACATAAAATTCTTTGCGTAATGCGAAGCACTATTATCCGGTTTTGCCTCGGTTCGATTACCGGCAAAATTGCTAAAGGCAATTTCGATGGCTGCATACAGTTCCTCTTTCGTAAACGGTTTGACAATATAGGCGTGAGGTTTAACCTTTTTAGCCATGTCAATCGTTTCGACGTCGCTATTGGCGGTTAGAAAAATAAAGGGGATTTTATGGGACTCATTGATTTTTTCCGCTACGTCAAAACCATCTTTCCGACCGGCCAGCTGGATGTCGAGCAGCACTAAATCCGGTTTGTCATTGTCAAGCATATCCAGTGCTTCGGTATAATTAATGGCCGGACCACAATACGAATACCCCAGTTCATCCAGTACACTTAAAATCGTTCGTGCGATAACAAGCTCGTCTTCTATAACCCCGATTTTTAAAACTGACATAGGTTTTAATCTTCGTTTTTACGCACGTCGCGATTGGTAAAATTAATCGTAAAAGTAGCCCCTTCTTTACTCGAATACTGAACCTTTCCCCCAATTTGCCGGCTTAGGTCATTGACCAATTGCAGGCCAAGGGTAGTGGCTCCGGTCAGGTTAAAATCACTCGGTAAGCCGGGTCCATTATCGGAATACACTAACTGGTATTTCCCTTCGCTGATTACACAGATTGCCAGCTGTATCTTACCCGCCGGAACCCGTGTAAAGGCATATTTAAAGGAGTTGGATAACAGTTCATTCAAAATCAATCCAAGCGGAACGGCTGAATCAATATCCAGCTGCAAATCAGGCACAAGTATCGTGATCGTTACGGGTTTTTGTTTTTGAAAGACACTCTGCACTTGTTTGCTTAAATCATTGACAAACCGCTTCAGGTCAATGATGCTGAGATTTTCGTACTGGTACAGGTTCTGGTGGATCAAGGCGATACTTCGGACCCGGTTTTGCCCTTCCCGTAAAGCCTCTCTGGCTGTTTCATCCGTCAAGCCTTTGCTTTGAAGCTCCAGCAAACCCGAAATAACCTGTAAATTATTCTTTACCCGGTGATGAATTTCTTTCATGAGTACATCCTTTTCCAACAGCAGGGCAGACTGTTCGGAAAGCGACTGTTTTAACTGGGTCGTTCGTTCATTGACGGTTTCCTCTAATTTCTTTTTATCCCTGGCTAATTGTTGCAATCTGAAATGAATCAGTAGATAAATCGCCAGAAAAAACAGGAATACAGCCGTTAGAACGAACCACCATTGCAAATAAAAAGGTTTCAAAACGGACAACGGAATGATCAATTGACTACGACTCCACGTACCCTCCCGATTCTGGGCTTTGATATGTACCGTAAAGTTGCCGTAAGGCAATCTGCTGATTCGGATCGAGTTTTCGTTGATATAGTTCCAGTTTTTATCGAGACCCTCAATTTTATACGCATAATGGTGCCCTTCATCAGTGGCAAAATCCAGCAATTGAAAGTCAAGCGTAAAGAACTTATCGTCGGGCTCCAGGGTGATTTTCGCTGTCTTCAGCAACTCAGCTGTTTTATTGATCAATTCGTTTTTTGAGCCAACGAACTGGTTGAACGCAATGACCCGTAATGGCACTTGAAGCGTGTTGGTATCAGTTCTGAAATCGCGGGGATCAAACGCATTCACCCCGTTCAATCCGCCAAAAAACAGCCTGCCATCGCTGGCTCTGAACGATGAGGTTCGGTTAAACTCATTGTGGGAAATACCATCAATGGTCGTATAGGTATTCACTAAAAAACTGTTCCGGTTGAAGCAGATCAATCCATAATCGGAACTGATCCAGAGGTTTTCATAGCTATCAGGTTCAATTCTGTATAAAACATCGGAGGGAAAACCCGCCGTGATGTTGAATTGCCGGACGGCGTTGGTTTTAGGGTTCCAGCGGTAGAGCCCTTCGCCATTTGTGGCCAGCCAGAAGACCCCGCTGGAATCCTGATAAGCATCGAGCAAACTTAGCCCGTTCAAAAAAGGAGATTGGAGCTTAACCATCGACCAGCCATGATTGGTCTTTGCCGATAAACGATGGTTGGCGACAAGCTTATACAAACCGTTCTCTGCAATCGCCCAGATGATACCAGTTCTGTCGTAAAAAAAACGGTACACAAACCTGGCTTCAGTGCCAGAAGCAGCCACCACAGGGATCGAATCAAACCGGTGGGTGTTTGTGTTAAATAAAGAAAAACCGGTCGTCCTTCCCAGAAGCAACAGGCTGTCGTTCATCGAAAACATCGACCATATTTCAGATCCTAACCCGCCCGAATAGTTGGTCACCCTGTTCTTTACATCATCGTACAGAACCAGCGAATACCCGCCACTATATAATGCGGTATGGTGTTCAACCAGGGCATAATTAATAGCGTCGTGCGCAATAGCCTGTATTTTTCCGCCCTGTTGGCTGAATGTATGCATCCATATATTGGCGACAACCTTTCCGGTCCGATCTGCATAGATTCCTCTGGCCTGGCTGTTGGGTTGGATGGATTGCTGACTGCTGGAAAAATAAGGGGTAAACCGATTCTTTTTGAGCGTCAGTTGCAGTACTCCATGCGACGTGCAAAGCCACTGGTTGCCAAGTGCATCTAAAAACAGTCGATACAAAAATAGATTCTCAAACCCTTTCAGTTCAGATTTGTCAATCACCTTCACAAAGGCGTGTTTATGCCAAAGGTAAAGTGCATCTGTGGCGTCGTAAAACATGGAAGCAGCCCCGCTGGTTGACACGCAAACCTGGTACCAGTATCTTCCTTTCACGGTGTTCAGGTTGTATTTCGCCAAATCCGCTACAGGTACAAGGTTACCAGCAGGTGTTAGTTTGTCGATGGCAAATTCATTGACGTTGGTGGCGGTGTTGTAGGTGATTAACAGTTCATTTTGGTCCGTGAAGCCAACGGGTAATGATCGTAATACATTGTGTTGACGAAAGCCAATGACCGCATCTTTTGTGATCAGATATTGCTTTTCCTGATTGGTTAATTTCAACAGAGCTTTTTCCGGTGTAAAGCTACAAACAGGTCCCGTAGTGCGGTAGTCAAATGCTAAGCCCGTTTTGTTCCAGTCTTTCATTTCGTAGCGCAAACGAAACCCTGTTTTAGCCGAATATTTCCAAAGCCGGAACGGAAAAGCCGTCAGAAAACTGACTTCATCGGTACCGTCGTTGGCGATCCAGTACACATCCTGCTCTTTAAAAGGTAAGTTTGGATAAGTAGCCGTGAGTGTTTTAACTTCCTGCGTTGTGATGTCCATCACATCCACTTTTCCGTTGGTTATAAGTTGAAAACCTGTACTGCCATACTCAATAAACAGGTGATTGGCATCATCTTTTGCCAACTGGACGATTTTATTATCCTGAAGTTTATTACGTTGTCGGGTAAAAAGCAGGCAGGTTTTACCATCATAGCGGTTCAACCCATTACGGGTTCCAAACCACATAAAACCAGCGGCATCCTGTACGCCACAAAACACTTCGTGGGAAGCCAGTCCATTTTCAATGGAAAGGAGCCGTTTAGTGATTGTATAGACCGAAGTTGCAGGCGTGAATTTACTTTGCCCCCGTAAAGAATGAGCAGTTAGCACATAAACCAGCAGGAAGGAACTGCGAAAGAAAAGGAGAAGGGTATTTCGCTTTCCAGGTTGAAAGAAATGGGTCATTTTACAACGCCTTACTTAACAGGTAATTATAGTCGATAGGAGTGTCCACTGAGGTCGATGCGTCGATGACAACATAAAGACCAAAAGCCAACAGGTGATTAATCTTCGGCGGGTAAGGTGTGCTGCTGGCTTAGTTTCAGGTAATTAGCATGGTATTTTTTATTGGCCTTTACGCCAACGCTGGTTAGCACGCCACTCATAATGGACTTGATCCAGTAACCGAAAATAAATTTCTTCTGGTCGCGATCGTAGAAGATCCGTGCTTCTTGCCGATTCTTTTTCCGTAAAATATTGCTGGCCACAAAATTCTCGAATTTTATCAGCAGCGAGCGCCGGGATGTATCCTTATGGCCAAGCAGGCGAAGTTTTAGATTTTTGTAATAAAACCGCATATTACCAACCGACGCATACTTATTACCCGCAATACGCGCCATGATTGGTTCGAGATAGCCATCTTCCAGATCGGCCGCAGCCATCGGATTGGTAATCGGACTAAGCTCCGGCATGTTTAGATCCGACGTTCGCAGGATCATGTGAAAGCCCGACAGCGAATCACCGTACGACTCTCGATAGTGTAGTCTTTTTATGTGTAAGCCCAGGAGTTTTGTGCTGGCCAGCAATTTCAAACTATCGGTTGATTTAGTCGGTCGATTGGTAACCGTTTTCAATG
Source organism: Spirosoma endbachense (assembly GCF_010233585.1). Classification (NCBI taxonomy): domain Bacteria; kingdom Pseudomonadati; phylum Bacteroidota; class Cytophagia; order Cytophagales; family Cytophagaceae; genus Spirosoma; species Spirosoma endbachense. The sequence continues at coordinate 8,191,202 of NZ_CP045997.1, read as the reverse complement.
TACCATTGATGTCTTTCAGGGGAACAGTGCCTACCCGGTTGGTTATTTTTGACGTCTCATGGTAATTAACCTGGCTGTTGATCACACTAATCGAATCAATATGAAACGGCACTTTGATGCCTGAAATTAACCGGGTTGGCATTAGCTTGTTAGGCAGAACGGCCGGGTCAGGCAATCGTTTATCGCGGGAAACATCAGTAATGATATTTTTAACGACAATATGATTGACGACGAGAGTTGAATCACGGTACCAGCGGGCTGCTTTAACGCCATTTAGCTGAGCCTGTTCACCCTGTATGGTGATGTAGTCTGACTGCAGGTTCGGCGGAGTCATAAACTCCTCTTTGGTAATCAGGGGACTTAGTTGAAAGTTATCAAGTTGCAGGCGCTCATTCTTGTGCTCCCAACTCACCTTTGCGGCCTTTATGGTCGATCGGGCACTCTTAAACGATAAGTCGGTAATCGCTACATTGGCATGATCAACAAACGTTGGCCACGCCATTTTCTGACCAGCGGTCCAGCGAAAATTCGGCATATCAATTGTTCCGGCAAGCCCTTTGATCCGAAGCTCTGGCGGAGCCGTATTTTTCTTCGATGTCAATGTGGGGTGCAGATCCTGGAGTGTTAGATTAGCCAGCAGATGCGTCGTTAGCGATGGTTTTCCGTCTTTGGTGGCCAGTAATTTTCCATTCGTTAGCTGAACATTGACCGACTGAACGGTTGTCTTTATTTTGGGCATGGCCAGTTTCAAATCAGCCGGGCTCACGCGTATCGAAGCAAATGTAGCATCTTCGTGTTTTTTGGCATGGATCGATTTAGCCTCCACATCAACTATGGTTTGTAGCTGAGTCGAATCCTTGCCTTTTTTAGTAATAAGGTTTATTCGGGCCTGCTGTATGTCTAACTCATGAAGCGCCAGATTAAGGGGTATGAAAAATGCTTTAGCTATCCCGGATGCCCCTGATTTTTCTTTAAATTCCGTAACCATTGTCACCTCAGGTCGATCCAGCAGTACTGAACTAAGGTTGATATTAGTAAAATCAGTGGATGGAAATGGGCCTTTAATCTGCATTTTCGGCAATACGACGTGCATTGTTTTCCCCTGGCTATTATCGGCATAACGTATGTCCGACAGGACCGTATGCTGATGACTATGCAAGGCTATTTGTGCCACAGTGATCTGCCTGCCATTGGGTTGCCGGAAATATAAATTATTGAGATTGCCCAGGAACTGCGCCCATCGGAAATACTTTGGATCGGTAGTAAGCTCAGCTATTTCAATAGTATGTCCCTCAAAACCAGCCAAACCGCTTTTCGGCAACGACGCTTTCAAATTGAGGTGATCAGCCAGTAACTTACCAATTCGCAATTTGGGTAATCCTTTAGCCTGCGGTTTGTCGGCGGCTGCAACAACCGGTTCGGCAGCAGTTGCTTTTGGCTTTATTTGGGCATCGACCAATAAATCATGCACCCGAACCTGATCGATCTGAATGACTTTGGTTTGCTGGAGTATATCCCAGCTGAAAGCCTCCCAATAGAGCTTATTGGCCGCTACACTTACTCCACTAGCCAGATCAATCTGCAATTTATCGACCCAGTTAAAGCGATGCCTGCCGTTCATTCTATAATTGGAAAGTTGCAGTTTCAAGCCATTCGCAGCAACAGTCATCTGCTGAACTTTTAGGTCAGCAATAGCCCGTTTAATCTTGATGAGCGAATCACTCGCCAGTAGATCCCTAACCATAATCAGGGCATTCAATCCCTTTAATTCGGCATGTACAGGTTTCGTCTTCCCGGCTAATTTGTATTGGCCACTGCCGTTGATAATATGAAATCGATCCACCTGAAGTAACTCACCGAAGCTATTCAGCGTCTGATAGATATCCGTTTTTTTGCGCGTAACCGTATCATGATTCGCGGTGATTTTCGGCTTCAATGGCTCTTTTCGGGTAGCGATCAGTGTAATATTTGGATTAACCAATTCGGCATCGGTAGCAACCAAACGCTTCCGGATTAAATCATCGAGACTAACATTGTTCAGGCGCAGGGCTGGTGCGGTAAAAGTCAAACCCTTACCTGCCACTTTTGGCGAAGCAGGTCCATAATGAACATTCTTAAAAAGAACGTCATCATTTAGCAGCGTGAACCGTTCTACGCTGATTTTGAACAGACTGTCTTTCGAAAAAAATGTGATATTGTTCAGGTTTAAATTAATGCTATCCGTCGTTATGAGGTGTTCGTTCTGCGGATTAACCTTCAGATTGAAGATGTTTAGATTAGCCTTCTGGGTACCTGCTTTGAGGGCATTATTTTTAGGACTTCCCAGCAAAATTTCACCGTCTTTTATTTCCGTGTAACGGATGGCAACGTTTTTAAAAAGGCTTTTAATGTTCGAGTGAATACTCGTGTCTTTTACGGGTACTCGCTGGGTAGTAAGTGGCAACGTAAGCACAGGCCTTACGCAAATAAGTGTATCGAGCGATAATTCTCCTTTCTGATAAATAGCCGGTAAATGCTTCGAGTTGAAGTAAAATTTGTCGGCCCGCAAAATTACTTCGTCCTGTTCAGCAGTAGCAGGTTTATGAAAGTGTACGGAATCTATTTCAAACAACTGGCTTGCGCTCGAAAATCGCAGCCCTCTAAAACTTAGTATATTTTTCCCGTCCGACAATACCCACCGTTGCCTCCCTAAGGCCAATTCCAGGTTATCAGAGCCAAATAAGCGTTTGTCGTTATTATCTATTTTCAAAAAATTATGAACAGTCAGCGTAACATCTTTAATGCGCAGCGGCTCGGCGCTGTTTCGCTTGAAAAGTGTCAATGACCCCTCCTGAATAACAAATGATTTAGCGTGTAAATGGTCTAAGATTTTTTGTAGGTTTTCCAGAATCATTGAGGTATGAAAACTGGTCTGATGACGGCTTTTTTCATGAACTTTATAATCGTGAATAACAATTTCGGGTTTCTCAATCAAAAAGCTATCGATCAATAATCGTTTATTAACCAGAAGTTCACGCCAGGATTCGATAGACAACTGTGCTTTCGGGATCTTTACGTCGTAGTAGACTGGCACATTCGTAGTATCTTTTCTGGTAAACACCAAATCATCAATCCTGACCGTTTTATCCAGAATTGAGAGTTTAATGTCTTTGCTTTTCAATTCATAACCACCTTTGGTTTGTTTCCCAATGGCGTACTTGATTACATCTTTTAAATCATTGACCAGAATAAAATAGGCTACACCCACTATCAGAAAGGGAATAGCCGCTAGAAGTAGAAGTAGTTTAACCCAGCGCTTCAAAGATATATTCATCAGTTTAATAGCTAGTGCTAGTAGAGTTTAAACACCAAGGGCTTCAAAATGGGCCAGCGCATTTAAGTCAGGTTCTATAAAATCAATCTCTATTAATTTTCTGCCAGTAGTCGTACGCCAGGGGAAACAATCTCCCAAAAACGACGCTCAGCTACTGCAATGTACTGTTTTCGAGCAACTTCATTGCAATCCATTGACAGCCAAAAAGCGAAACAATCGTATACTGCACAGCCCGTTTAAACCGATCAGCTTTTGCCAGACGCCTTAAGCTATAGATTATGAATGTATGCAAGTAAGAGACCAATAACAACGTGATTCACTTTTGCATTGACCGGATCGCCTAACAATAAATTTGACTCGTTTGGCGTATCGAAATTAACCTCGGGCTTAAAGGCGTTAGTGGTGCCATACGATAGCAGCAAGCCAGGCCGAAAGCTAAACTTTGGTCGCCGGATATTGGCTCCTAATTGTGCGTGGTAACTATTCCAGTTTGTTGTATAAGCGACGTAACCACCAGTATCGGCAAACGATTTTTCATCGGCATACGAGAAGTCGGTCCGTATGGATACGTATCCCATAACGGATGGTTTCACGGGAAAGCTAATTCCTACCGCAACGTTCATCACGGCCTTCCGAACATCTTTAAGTTTTAAGGAATTGGCTGTTGACGTGCTGCTTGAACCTGACGTATCGGAGCGAATGAAGTAATCATTGCGGGGCGTAATAATGGCATAGTCTTTAAGCCGGGCAAAATACTCAGCAGCCAGGTAAACATGGCCCCGTCCATAATCATAGCTGTAGCCTGCCGCCAGACTAAATGGAGTTTTGTAGTTTGACGTTAACTTCTCCTGACGCGTGTTAGCCAGCAAATTAATAGGCTCTACCGTTGGCACCAACCGAATGTTCGAAACGACATAATCGGTCATGAGCATTCCCCGGCTGAAAACACGCATCAGTGGCAGTGTAGCCAATAAACCGACATGATGCCTGGCCTGATTATAAGCAAGTCCAATTTTGGGTTTCAGGCCCATTTGCGTGTAGTCGACCCGATAAACAGCTTCGGTATTGGAGAAATCTGGAAAAAGTAAAGGCTTGGCCCCAACAGCTTGATTTAGCAAGGCCCGGCCACTATACTCAATATCGAAGGTTTTCCGACGAACCTGTGCTTCAAGCGAGGCACCCACATACAGTTTTTCGGATAGCTTAAACCCCGCACTAAAGACTCCAGAAATTTCGCTTACCTGATTTACTTCGCTGAATTGGCCGATATAATACTCAGAACCAGGGCTATAGGCATCATTCAATACATTCATTTTGGTGTCCTGCCGCTGGTTTACCCGATTATTCAGTATATAGTTGTTAATCAGTGCATAAGCCAGCACCAGCCGTTCATTCTGCTTTAACTTAAAACTGCCCGAATGCATTTGGGGTGAAATTCCGCCCGATACTGATTTCAAATCTTTCCCTTTTCCCAGCGCGTCAATGATTCGGGTAGATTCAATTTGGTATAAACTCCCCGAAAACTCCAGGGCCGTTTTCGGGCGGATAGCCAGCAGAGCCGGATTATAAAAAAAGACACCGCTATCCTTTGTATCGGCAATGGTAGCACCAGGCGTCATTAAACCGCCAGGACTATAATTCGACGACCAATAATGCGAATCCTGTGCAACAGAATAATGCAAACTAAGCCTAACCAGGAGAATGATAGTAGTGGTACGGAGCATAGCATATTGGTTGATAAGGTGGCACACCTCCAAGCGAAAGTTCTAAAAATGATACATAAGTATATCGGCTATCCTGCTTCCAGTAAAACCATATATTTTCGACTGGCCGGATTAATTCTGTACCCCACTTTATGGCATAAGCCTCTCGATTAGCATAGTTTAGTAGAAAAAAGGGAAACAAATCATTTCTGGTCAGCGTATAAATCCTGGTTTCTGTCAAACACAGCACTAAAGTGGAACGGAAACAGCCCAAAACCGCTTTATAACTAGCCAGTTAACATAACCAGAAATCTGGTATGCGCTTTACAACGTAGGTAATTGACGATAATCGAGCTTATTTGGCATGATGTGTTACCAAATCTGGCAGTTAAATTAAATTTATATTGTCTTTGTTTGTTTACCTCTTTTAACTTCCTATACCTTTAAGCTAACTCAAAAGCTATTTTTTTAAGAATTGCTACAACTTGTGTATACTAAAAAAGCTATGCAGAAGCAAAATAAAAGGAGTTAATCGCTCATTTTTCAGGGCTCTACAAGTCCGGTCCGAACGTTGAGCTATTACATATTGTTATTTAACTATATATAATCTCCCGTCCCTATTTCGTTGTCCATGACTTGTCTGGTTGCACAAGTGAGAACTTTTGCGTCTATATTTGGCTCGGTCGATGAGGAAAGCCTAGCGGAGATATTTTCAACCTGAACACCAACTATGTCGAAAAACTTAGTCATTGTGGAGTCGCCGGCGAAGGCGAAAACCATAGAAGGCTATCTGGGTAAGGACTTTACGGTGAAGTCTAGCTTTGGTCACGTACGCGATTTGCCCAAAGATGGGCTGGCTGTTGACGTGCTGAACGGCTTCCAACCGTCTTACGAAATTTCGCCCGACAAGAAAAAACTGGTTAGTGAGCTGAAATCGCTGGCTAAATCTGCCGAAGAAGTATGGCTCGCTACTGACGATGACCGCGAAGGAGAAGCCATTTCGTGGCACCTGAAAGAAGCGCTTGGACTGCGTGATAATACGAAGCGTATTGTTTTCCGCGAAATCACGAAGAATGCTATCCAGAACGCCATTAAATCACCACGCACGATTGACGTTGATTTAGTGAACGCCCAACAGGCCCGTCGAGTACTTGATCGGTTGGTGGGTTATGAGTTGTCGCCCGTATTATGGCGCAAAATCAAAGGTGGTAGCACAGGTTTGTCGGCTGGACGTGTCCAATCGGTTGCTTTACGGCTCGTTGTTGAACGCGAACGTGAAATCGACAAACACCAGTCGAAGTCATCATTTAAAGTAACGGCACAATTCATCGTTGATGGCAGTAAAGTTCTGAACGCCGAACTGCCGAAGAATTTTGCGACGGCTGGTGAAGCGCGGGCTTTTCTGGAGGCTTGTATCGGAGCTACGTTCACCATCAAAAACCTGGAGGTGAAACCCGCCAAGAAGTCACCAGCTCCGCCATTTACGACCTCAACACTTCAGCAGGAATCTTCCCGCAAACTCGGTTATTCTGTTGACCGCACCATGCGGATTGCGCAGAATTTGTACGAAGCCGGTAAGATTTCGTACATGCGGACCGACTCAACCAGTCTGTCGCAGGAAGCTATCGATAAGGCAAAGGCTGAAATTGAAACCGAATTCGGCCCGAAATACGTTCAGACCCGCCAGTTCAAGACCAAGAACGAATCGGCGCAGGAAGCCCACGAAGCCATCCGGCCAACGAACTTCAACGATCGCAATGCCGGGGCCGACCGCGATCAGAAACGACTGTACGAGCTGATCTGGAAACGATCGATTGCCTCGCAAATGGCTGATGCGCAACTCGAACGCACGACCGTTACGATTGGTATCCGATTTGCCAATGGCGTAACAGCAACGGTTCAGGCTCACGTCGATGACAGTCCATTTGCCGATACGCCACCAACGCAAGGAAGGAGCTTTCCCAATGAGCTTATTGCGCAGGGAGAAGTGATCAAGTTCGACGGATTTCTTCGCGTTTACCTCGAATCGAAAGACGACGAGGACGACGAAGACGCGAAAGGAATGTTGCCGCCGTTAACTATCGGTCAGATACTGAACCTCGGTCAGATGAAAGCTACCGAGAAGTTCACTCGTCCGCAACCGCGCTATGCCGAAGCGTCGCTGGTAAAAAAACTCGAAGAAATGGGCATCGGTCGACCATCGACTTATGCACCAACTATTTCGACGATCATTAACCGGGGCTACGTTATCAAACAGGACAAACCCGGTCAGGAACGAAAATACACGGAGTATACGCTTCAGCGGGAACAGATCAGTGAAACAAGTGGCAAAGAAACCTTCGGTTCCGAAAAAGCCAAGCTGTTTCCAACCAATACGGGGATCGTTGTCAATGACTTTCTGGTCGAATATTTTCCTGACATTGTCGATTATCAATTCACGGCAACAGTCGAGAAGGACTTTGACGAAATTGCCGATGGAAAAATGAACTGGCAGACAATGCTGGGAGATTTCTACGGTGATTTCCATAAGAACATCGAAGAAATCCAGGGATCGTCTATCGTTTCCTTTAAGACCGGGGCGCGGGAGTTGGGTATCGATTCCCGAACGGGTAAAAAAGTATCGGCCCGTTTGGGTCGCTATGGTGCCTTTGCGCAGATCGGCGAATCTACCGACGACGAAAAACCGCAGTATGCTAACCTGCGTGAAGGTCAGCTTATTGAAACGATTACGTTGCAGGAAGCCCTCGACCTGTTTGCTTTACCCCGCGAGGTTGGTTTCTTTGAAGATAAACCCATGACCATCGGTATTGGTAAGTTTGGGCCTTATGTGAAACACGACGACAAGTACGTTTCGCTAACCAAGGAAGATGACCCCTACTCCATCGATGCCGAACGGGCCATTCAGTTAATCCAGGCCAAGCGGGCAGAATCGATCAGCGAAGCCCTGGGTGAGTTTGAAGGCAAGCCGGTTAGCACAGGCAAAGGGCGTTTCGGGCCATACGTTAAATTCGAGGATAAGTACATTTCATTGCCTCGAAATGAATCGCTGGCGGGTTTAACACTCGATCGTGCAATTGAACTGATTCTGGCCAAGCGACAGATTGAAGCGAATAAATACATTAAGGAATTCCCGGAAAATCCAGCTGTAAAGGTTGTCAACGGCCAATATGGTCCTTATCTGGCCGTTGGTAAGCGTAATGTCAAAATCCCGAAAGATATTGACCCCGCTACGCTCACCCTGGAAGATTGCCTGAAACTGGCGGGCGATGATCCGGCTGCGGCTAAGTCTCCCGCTAAAAAAGCGGCCCCGGCAAAAGCAAAAGCGGCTGACGCAACGGCCAAGAAACCAGCGGCTAAAAAGACGACTGCTACTGCGAAAAAAACAGCAGCGAAGAAGTAGACATCGAGCATTCGGTGGTCTGATAATTACGGGATATGCTGGCCTTACCGGCTTTAAATGGCTTCTTCTTTTATAGACAAAAAAAACGGCCTGCTTTTGAAGCAGGCCGTTTTTTTGTAGTCGTTCAGGTTCCGAAAACCCTTACTTACCGAATATTTACATTGAACGTACCGGCGGTCAATGTCCGTTTCTTAAGCCCTGTTGCATCAAAAGCAGTGAAACTGAAGGTTCCGGTCATATAGGTAGCAGTTTTTTTCGTAATCGTTATTGTTCCGCTGCCTCCATTAGTAGTCGAAAAATCTTCTTTATTTAAGGTAAGAATGCCAATGTTGACATTACTCAAAGGATAGGTTCCCTCAACGGCCGTATTGGGCAGCGCAAGGGCTACTACATCGCTTGATTTACTATCGAGGCCATAAATCGCATAGTAGCCATTGGCACCCGTAAAGGATGAGAGTGCGTAAGCGAAGTCTGGCATATAATCCTTTCCATCAATCTTCACCTGAAAACCCACCTGCGATTGGCTTGAAGTTGTTGTTTGGGTTGGGTTGGGTGTAACATCATCCGATTTTTTGCTGCACGAGCTGATGCCGACAATACCAACGATAGCGAGGAGAATTACAATGCGAGAGGTTTTCATGAAAAATAGAGTGTTTAACGTGTAGATCAGGTACGAACCAGATGAATGGTGATTGCTCTTTCGTTCGCTTGACATGTCAAAACTACGACAACCGGAACGGGTCAATAGATGAAACTATGTAGGAGGAAGGTTTGGCTTTAAGCACGGTGAGAATAGCCCAAAAAGTGGTAAATCCGGGAAACTATTCGTTTCGATCAATGTCCGATGACTATAGTGCCTGAGCAATCGGAAAGCCATCCATAAAGCCTGGCCTGAGGGCTGTTATCCGCATCCAGGTACTGTCCAGAAACGTACTTATCTTGTCCAGAAACGGACAAGATGCGAACCGGCAAATACCCAAAATAGGCCAGAATTAAGTAGAATCGACCTTTTTCTGGTTTGGCAAGGCATTTGTTTAGCAAATAACAAGAAAATATGAAAGGCGATCATTTGCGATTATGGGTAGAGCATATTTAGGCGAATTTGAAGAATTGGTCTTACTCACCGTAGCCGTATTGGAAGGGGGAGCTTATGGCGTTACCGTAGCGGCCGAGCTGAAGCAACGCACCAACCGCACCATCAGTCTTAGTGGCGTACATATCGCCCTGTATCGTTTGGAAGAAAAAGGCTTCGTACACTCTGAACTGGGTGGTGCTACAACAGCCAGAGGAGGCCGTAGAAAACGGCTTTTCGCTATTACGGCATCAGGCAAACAGACGCTGGGCGAACTGAGGGAAGTTCGTAATCACCTGTGGGACTCCATTCCTAACCCTTCTGTGTCGTAAATCATGGCTAACTACTCCCCCACTCCCCCGATCTGGGCCGACCGTTTGCTTAAGTGGCTATGCCCTCCTCAATTGCTGGAAGAACTACTGGGTGATCTGCACGAGCAGTTTGCCGATCAGGTAGCACAGGTTGGTGAGCTAAAAGCCCGCCAGCAGTATGTAGTTGAGGTGCTCCGGTTCCTTCGCCCTTACTTTATTTCACGCCGAGCCGTTGCCCTTATTTCCAGCACAACTAATACGATCAAGACAGCAGAGCACTTTCCAAAACCGACGGCCCACCAGTTCAGGCACACCCGATATGGTGAGTATCCCCGACCATCTTTACTCCATCATTCTATGCTACGTAATTATCTGAAAATTGCATTTCGTAACCTTTGGAAAAGCAAAGGCTATGCAGCCATCAATGTTATCGGTCTTTCGGTAGCCTTCTTTGTCAGTGTCTTTTTGTTTCTGACCGCTTATTTCCAGCTATCATTCGATTCCTTCCATGAAGATGGCGGCCGTATTTTCCAGACCTATCTTTTCTCTAATGATCCCGAAAAGGCCAGCCGGTCGGGGTCGATGCCGCTTCCCCTGATTCCAACGCTAAAAGCAGAGTTTCCCGAAGTAGAAGCGGCTGCAAGGCTAATGAATGGCAGTAATGTGGTGACATATAATGGAAAATATTTCGACAAGCAGGTCATGCTAACCGATCCTGATTTTCTGAAAATATTCTCCTTCCCAATGCTCAACGGAAACAAGGCAACAGCGCTTAATGACCGCAGCAACATCGTCATTAGTCAGCATATGGCTAAAGCCGTCTTTGGCAACGAAGATCCAATGGGCAAACGAGTACAACTGGGCTTAGATGACAACAAAAAAGATTTTATTGTAACGGGCGTACTAGGCGATTTTCCCGACAATTCCTCGATTCAATACGATGCGTTCATCCAAATTGCCAATTCGGGTAGCTATCAGGTCGATAAAGACAGATGGGACGCTATGTCGCATAAAGCGTTTGTAAAAATAGCCCCGCATGTCGATCAGACAGCGTTTGAAAACCGATTAAAGTCCTTTGCCCAAAAGTACTTTTCAGGAAGTTTTGAGAGCCTTAAAAAGAAAGGCGCAAAACCTGATGAACGTGGCGACGTGTTTGCCTTACGATTACAGAAACTGTCGGATGTGCATTTTGATACGGCCATATCGGGTGGGGCCGGAGCACCCATTACGCTTGTTTACGCCCTATCGGGAATTGCCTTTTTTATCCTGCTGATTGCCTGTATCAACTTCATTAATCTGAGTGTTGCCCGATCCTTTACACGTGCGAAAGAAGTAGGCGTTCGTAAGTCGTTGGGTGCGCTTAAAAACCAGCTTTTCGTTCAGATCTGGGGCGAAGCGGCCATTATTTGTTTTGTTGGCTTTGTTGTCGGGCTGATTTTGGCTTATCTGCTTTTACCAACTTTTAACACCACGTTTCAGGGCAAGCTGAGCCTGGATTATGTATTACAACCCGACAAGCTCGCCCTCATACTAAGCATTTTTATTGTGGTTACGCTGGTGGCCGGTGGCTATCCGGCGTGGCAAATGTCGAAATTCAATGCGGTAGAGGTATTGAAGGGGAAAATCACGATAAAGCGTCCCGGCATTCTCCGCAACTCGCTCATTGTTACCCAATTCATGCTGTCGAGTTTATTGATTTGCTGTACAATTATAGCCGTTCAGCAGGTCGATTACATGCGTAAACAACCATTGGGCTTTCAGAAAGAGCAGGTGATCAGCATTCCGGTCGGCAACAAGGTAAATGGGCAGCAGGCGCTCAAACGGATGCGGAATATGCTGGCCAACGACCCCACTGTTATAGCACTCTCTGGCAGTACCGTAAACCTCGGACTGGGTAAGGATCGAAGTACGTCGCGATCCGTTATAGGGTTCACTTATAAGGAGAAAGAGATTTCGACCGACTGGTTGCAGGTCGATTATGATTACCTTAAAACCCTTAATATCAAATTAGTAGCTGGCCGTGAGTTCAGTCCGGCCTATTCGTCAGATACGCTCGACCGAGTGATTATTACGGAAAGTATGGCCAAAATGATCGGTGAAAAAGATCCGATTGGCAAATTTTTCCAGACCGACACCGCTGGCGTCAAGTATCAGATTATTGGTCTGGTACCCGATTTCAATCTGTATTCTACAAAGAATGAGAAAAAGCCAATCACAATGTACCTGGCTCATTCTCAATCCATTCCCTACATTTTTGTCAGAGTGGCCCCGCAGAGTCTGGCGGGTTCGATGGATAAATTGAAAGCGATCTGGAAAGAAGTAGCTCCTCAATCCGAATTTATCGCTTCATTTCTGGATGAGAATACCGATTCCTGGTATAAGAACGAAGAACGGCTTTCGCAGATTTTTAGCCTTGCTTCGGGCATAGCCATTCTGCTGTCCTGTCTGGGTCTGTTTGCTGTGGCGCTGATGGTCATTGAGCAGCGAACCAAAGAAATTGGCGTTCGGAAAGTGCTGGGTGCCAGCATCCCAAATATCGTTTTTATTCTCTCACAGGACTTCGTAAAAATGGTCGTTCTGGCCATCGTAATTGCAACGCCCCTGGCCTGGTTCTTTATGCAGAAATGGCTGGATAGCTATTCGTATCGAATAGAAATAAGCATCTGGATATTCATTTTAGTCGGGCTTGCTGCCATAGTCATTGCACTTGCTACGGTAAGTTTTCACAGCATCAAAGCCGCGCTGATGAACCCGGTAAAGAGTTTGCGCAGTGAGTAATGAAAGCCCTAAATCAATAAAAGGTAGCTTTTATGAAAATTTGAGTGTCTGGTTGGTCAGTTGTCTGGATTTTAGTTTTCTATTCAGATAGCTACGGGCTGGAAGTTCTACAAACCGGTACGATAGGGCCGATACGCCCAGCACAATAGCGACAAAAACGATGCAGGTAATTGGTCCTGCAAGGCCGTACACAAGCGGTTTAGCCGGGGCAGATGGGGCTGGCGGATTAATAAGTTGTATGGTCAGAAACGAAAACAGAATGGGCATGTGTACCATATAAATCGAGTATGACCAATCGCCAAGACGTTGGAACGGGCGGGTTTGCAACAACTTCGACACGCGCCCGGTGTTATAGCAGGCACCTAAAATCAGTAAGGGAAAAAACCAGATTGTCAGCGTATCAGATAACTGTAGATGATAGCTTATGGCCAGTCCAATACCCAACGCGACAAATACCCAACTCCGGCGCAACCAGTACAGGCCCGACTGCTGATTATAAGCATGATAAGTAATCATACCAAGCAAAAAGCCCGTAAAACAGCGCAGAAAACTCATTGGGAAGGTGATGTTGTCAAGCGTATTGGGTAGCAACCAAAGCCAGGGCTTGTAGGGCTGACCAGCCTGAATTGACTTTGTCAAATAGTAGTATAACCCCAATACCACGAGCAACAGAGCGAATCTGCCCATTGAAGGCAACCGCCGGAAGCCGAGCATCAGTATTGGAAATAGCAAATAGAGTAGCCATTCGCTGCCAATAGACCACGATGGAGTATTCCATGTTGCTGACCGAACGGTATTAAAGCCATGTAGCATTAACACATGCATTGGAATAGCTGATGCGTCAAAGACCCCCTGAGCAATAGGGTCTAAAACGACATGATACCCCTGAGTGAGCAGTAAATAAAGCCCAATTACCCAGAGGAGCGTTAAAATGTGGAGCGGATAAATTCGGGCAAACCGGGCTGCCATATAGCGCCGAAACGATACGGCCAACACCCGATCTTCAAACCAGCTTCCATATACATACGTTATAATGAAGCCACTCAGAATGAAGAAAAAGTCTACGAATAAATACCAACGGCGGTGTAATTGAGTGATGGCAGGATTAATAATTGGCAACACAAGCATATTGAAATGGAAAACTACCATTAAAAGGGCAGCTATCCCGCGCAAAGGCGTAAGGGTAGTCAGGTATGCACGTTTCATGGGTAAAAAGATAGAAGGGTTTGAGGAAGTTACTGATACGGAGCAAATAAATTAACATTACCATAGGTGGTTTACACCTGTATACCTTCAATCAGTTGAGTTACTACATAGCATAGTCAATACGCGAAGTCAAATTTCTTTGGTATGCCGAAAGTGAGCAGTATCGTGTTCGGAATAAAACTAAGATGAAGCCCAAAGATGATGATATAAACCATTCCCCATAGGGCAATTTGTGGGTTTTTTCATTGGTAATCAAGGGTTTAGTTCTGACTTGTAAGATAGGAATTCAATGTATCTTCACAAACTAAACCCATTAAGCGTACATTATTTCGTACAAAGCCCCACTGTGTCTAAACCTGGCCCTGTCACCTGCCACAACTCAGGCGTTTGTACCATTGACCGAAAGTTGGAGGTTGAGACAACTTATTGGTTTTTCATTCAACATCGGCAAGGGCGTAAAGCCGCGACACTAAAATAGCTCTGATTATCAGAGCTATTTTAGTGTCGCAATACTTCCTGCTGCAGCTTTTTGATCAACAAAAACAAGAAAATAGTTTACTAATTGCCAATACATTTTCTTAATTTTAGCCTAATAAAGGCAGTATATATTGACATGATAATTGGTAAGCGTGTGGGAACGGGTATTCTGCCTATTTCTTCAATGACGATAAGCTGCTATAGCGCACCCGCTCATTTTCTGTTTTACCGTAGCTTACCCGAATTCACGTAAAAATCAGAGAGTAACGACAGGAATTCATCTTTCCGGCGACGCGATACTTCTATTTCGGTATTATCACTCATCCAGACCTGTCCGCCGTCGCCTTTTACGTATCGTTTGATGTGTTCGAGATTAATGATATTTGACTGGTGTACCCGAAAAAAGTAATAGTTATCCAGAATTTCTTCGTACTCTTTCAACAAGCGTGACACAACAATAGCCGGGCCTTTGGTCAGGTGAAATTTGGTGTACGACCCCAGCGATTCACACTGGATAATATCGGTCATCTGCACAAAGTGAATGCCTTCAGCAGTAGGTAGAGCAATGCGCTGGTTGTCATTTTTTTTCCGCTGAATCAACCGAAGACTTTGTGGAATGTCGAGGTGTTCCTGTAAAATCTGAAGCTGTTGAGGATTTACGCTTGCCACCTGCGATTTCGACTTTTCGACGGCAGCCTGTAACTCTTCAGGATCAATCGGCTTGAGCAGGTAATCGATCGCACTGAACCGAAACGCCCGAATGGCATATTCCTGATAAGCGGTCGTGAAAATCACGCCAAAATCTACTTTTTCGAAACTCGACAGCAAATCGAAGCCCGTTTTGCCTGGCATCTGAATATCAAGAAAAACCAGGTCGGGGTGTTCTTTCTTAATCAGTTCGATGCCCAGATCAGCATTTTTAGCTTCGCCACAAATTTCCACCTCCGGGCAGAGAATCTGTAGCAGATTGGTCAGGGCCTCACGGGCATTTGTTTCGTCGTCAATAATCGCAGCGCGTAGGCGTTTCATGGTCTTATACTTTTTCGATAGGAATCGTCATTTGTACCCTCGTTCCTGCCGGGTTGTTGTTATCATCAAACAAATCGATCATCTCTATTTTGGCTTCACTGTCTTTCCGACGAAGTGATTCAAAAATTCCTTTTGTCATTTCCTGCCCGCGCGAAATATGGCCTTCTGTCCGGGGTGCAAACTCGCGTCCTACACCGTTGTCTTCAATAATACAAACAATGTGATTCTGATGAACCCGAGCCGTAATTTTCAGTTTCTTTTCTCCTTCTTTCGGCATCAGGCCGTGCCAGATGGCATTCTCGACATAGGGTTGAAGCAGCATCGGTGGCAGGAGTGCATCCTGAAGCACATCATTCTCTTCAATATCGAACGAATAGCTGAATTCGTGGTTGAAGCGAAACGATTCGATTTCGACGTACATGCGTAAGGTGTCGATAATTTTCTCGAAGTGAAGATACTGGTGGTTCGAATTCTCCATAATCCGGCGCACCAATTTAGAGAACTTCGATAGGTATTTAGCGCCTTCGACACCGCGATTTGTAAGCAGATAATTCTGGACTGAATTGAGCGAATTAAACAGAAAATGCGGATTCATCTGCGATTGCAGGGCTTTCAGTCGCCACTCCGCAATTTCCAGATCCAGCTGGTTCCGTTCGGCAAGCGTATTGACACGCCAGCGCATCATGCCAACAATCAGGGCGGCAATGGACAATCCAATAAGCGTCCTAAAAAACCAGGTACTTGTAAAATAAGGTTTTACCATTAATCGGATAACCAGCGGTTTATCGCTCTTTATACCCGAATTGTTGCTGCTTCTTACGCGTAATGTATACGATTTAGCGGGCAAATTTGTAAAGGAAACCGTATGCTGATTACCCATCTCGACCCAGTTGGGTTCAAAGCCTTCTAACTGGTAACTATACAGGTTTTGGGAAGTAGGCTCGAAATTCAGTGTCGTAAAGTTGAACGTTAGTAGATTTTCGTCGGGTTGAAGAACAATCTCTTCCGTGAGGTCCTGATGGAGCATTTTACCCTTCACCTCAACCGAACTGATGGCTATCTTTGGGGTCGTTATCTGCCTGTTTAACTGGTTAATATTTAGAATATTGATGGCATTGGTATGCCCCAGAAACAATTCATTTGCCGGGCTATAGAAGAACCCGACCGGCGCATTACTGAACAATCCCTCAATGGTGGTGAGGTAACGGATAGCATGGGTTTTGGGATTGGCTATGTGGATTCCTTCATTGGTGCTAAACCAGAGATTCCTGTCAGGTGCTTCCGCAATATTAGAGCAGTAGGTGTCGATCAGTGCATCGGTCTTAAATTCGAACGTGGTTAAAATCTTACCTTTAGCCGATATTTTCGATACACCTCCCCAACTGGAAATCAGAATAGATCCATCCGTGGTTCGTCGCATACCATTGATGCAATCGCCACCGATGCGTATTCCTTTATTGTCCGGCAGTTTATCGATGTTGATAAATTGGCTCTGTTTTTCGTCGAAAAAGAATAGACCACGCGAGCAGGTAGCCACCCAGATACGTCCATCAATACCTTCCAGAACACCTTTTACGTAGGTGAGATTTAACAATTTACCAGCCTCTTTGTCAGACCAGAGTTTGATTTCCTGATTCGTGAGGGGATCTATTACTTTCAGACCTTCGTTCAGGTTAGCAATCCAGAGACGTCCTTTTCGGTCGAGTAAACCATCTCGAAAGTCAGTGTTCTTAAACAGACGAGCTGTCGGCTCCCAGAGCGAAAAACGGCCATTCGTTTTATCGCCCACAAAAACCCCTTTATCCGTAAAGGCAAAAGGGCGACCCTGAATCCACCGAATCTGCTGCGTAAATGCATCAGTGGGATACGGCAATAACTGAAATTGATTGGCGGCTGGCTTCCACGATAGTACACCCGAATGCGATAAACCCAGCAGATAGTTGCCAGTGGCGGGTGCTGGTGAAATACTCGTTACCTGAACAGGCAATCGCACAACGTTGTGAGGGATCGCTACGGTTCGAATACCGATGTTCCGATAGCGGTACTTATAGACTCCACCGCTGGTGGCAATCCATAGAATACCGTTGACTTTGTCGTCGTACATATCTTTGACCTGAATACCGCTGTTATAAAATTCAGGCAAGTGATACAGTTCGTTCCGGTCAGGATAAAAAACGCTTATGCCATCATTGGTACCAACGAATAGTATTTTGCGGCCATTTTCATCCTGCGACTCCTGCACACAGACGACGTTATTGTGCTCAAAGCCTGCTTTTCTAATACTAAACGATTGATTTTCAGTAGAAAATCGAACTAACCCATATTCATAACCACCAATCCAAAGGTTACCCGCGGCATCGGCAGAGGCTTTGCACAAGCGGATTGGCACTCGGTTCCGGGGTAAACTGGCTTCTTTCCCAAGCACACAGATGAGCTTGTCGTGCCGACGGTCATAGCGATACAGACCAAGCTCTGAAACGATCCATAATGTATGCCCGGCATCTTCAAAAAAGCTGGCATACTGATACACATCCCCGCCCGACACCGTATGTGAAAACGTGTAGCGACGCAGTTTTCCGGTCGCCGGATCGTACCGTTGTACAGACGTATAGTCGCACACCCAGACCTGATCGAACGAATCAACCATACCCTGTTCGTGCAAATCATTGCTGGGGTCGGCATCATCATAATCGTTTTTCACCAGGGTCGTTACGGTCAGTGTTTTTGCATCGATTTTGCAAAGCCCCCTGGTATCGTTAGACGTATAGATATCACCCTTCGAGTCGGTCGATACGCCAGAGCAATAACCCAGTTTGAGGCTATCCAGGCGAAGGAAATTATAGCCATCGTATCGGCATATGTTACGGCCTGTACCTATCCATAAAAAGCCTTGTTTGTCTTTCGTTAAACACCATACATCATTGGATGGAAGCCCTTCTTTGGTTGTCAGGTGATCGATGGTTAGCGTAGGCATTTGGGCATCGGTTTCCCAACAGGCAGAAAAAACCAGCAGAAAAACCAATAAATACCTCATAAAATGGTGTTTTGCGAGCAAATTACAATAAAGCGATTTAGCTTCTCCCAACCCGATACGAAAGCTAATGGTCTGGCATGTGTACCCACTCATACCAGACCATCTTTATTCAGTCAATAGTAACGTATAAAATGCTCTGCCACCGCCCATAGCTCTTTCATCGTATTAATTGGTATGGTAGATACCCTTGAAAGCGGCTGATCTTTCTTTTTTCACCGATGTAGTCACTATATTCATTGCTTTTCCGCTCAATGGCTTTATCACAACACGATTTTGGTCAGTATCCGGTATCGATCTGGTGTTCCGATAGGAATCCTCTACCAAATTACCTGCCAGTTGCAGATACAGTTGAAACGGAAACATTTTAGGCTGAACAGGTGCCACACGCTGAATGGAGGTCGTGTATCTCCGTTGCCGGTCGACCAGTTTGGTTCCTATTACGAATAAGCTAATCAGTACCAGATAAGGAAATAATGCTTTCATAACTGGTATTATCGCTCGAAGATTTGGACGAGTTTAGATAAGGTGCTGTAGGTTCGGAGTGCTTTTGTGGTACTGTTTCTAGCATCGTCAAGCACTACATTACCATGTTCGTCGGTTACGTATTCGTATATCGTACCCTCATGCGCATAAACCCTGTATTTTCGCAGGAATATCCAGCACAGAGTACCAATCAGGAACAGAAGTCCAGGGAATATCAACAGATAAATAGTATCATGAATCTGACGTTGGTAGGTGCTTGTTAAATAAAACGTGTCAGACACCGGGCTATACAGAATTGGAGCCGGTTCACCTTCCCGTACAGCCGCGAATTCCTCTACGGAAATTCCACCTGTTCTGGTACGCATGACTACTTTACCTGCCTGATCGGTAAACCGAATATCGAGGCTATTGGCCGATTTTTTCAGTACGATTGCCTGGGTTTCAATACCCGTTTGCTGAACGCATTTCAGGTCAACATAATCAATATACCACCAATAGCAGACGGCAGCTCCCACGAAGAAAAAGAGTGAGAAAAGGCGAAATCCCAGCGTGTTATACTTCCGCAGAACGAAGTAGTAATACGCCATCAGGAAAGCTCCCACAGCAAGTGTTTGAAGCGTAGTCATGGTAATTTAGAGGATTTAAATCGAGTCTGTTGGATGAACCAAACTTAATTGAATCATCGACCCTCTACAGCATGACTCTATATCTGGTGGGGCGCTACTAAAAAGTGGTAGGTTTTGCTTTATAGGCGGTTGTCGCTGGTTTCGGAAAGGTGAAGAATACTTGCCTATTTTAGTTACCCGGCTTTATACTGCTACCATACAACGTGCCCCATAGACGCTAAAGCAGAGTTTTAGCGTCTATGGGGCACCACTGTTCAGTCTAAAAATTGGCGGCTAATTCACGGTTTTCCCAAGCGGCCTCAACATGACATCATTTACGGTAATATTGCCCGGCTGACTAAGCGCATAGACCACTGCATTAACGATGGCTTCTGAATCCATTTTGGGGATGCCATCCAGATTGCCATAAAGGGCACGAACTTTGGGGCTGGTGATATCATGTCCCAGTTCGGTAGCTACAGTACCCGGATAGATCGTCGTCACTTTAATTTTCTCGCCGACTTCTTTGCGTAACGTTTCCATAATGGCCCGAACGGCAAATTTGGTACAGCTATAGACTCCACCACTTGGAAATGTATTTAAACCGCCCATCGATGAAGTAGCCAGAATATGCCCGTCTCCCCTTTCCAGCATATGCGGCAGAACAGCATTAATGCCATATAACACGCCTTTAATATTGATATCAATCATGCGCTCCCATTCGGATACCTGCCCTTCCTCAAAGAACGAGAGCGGCATAATACCAGCGTTATTCCATAACACGTCTACCTGCCCAAACCTGCCGATTGCCTGCTGAATGAGGTTATCCATATCGCCCTGTTTGCTAACGTCGGTTCGTACATACATGGCATTATCACCAATTTCATTGATCAGGACTTTCAACTGATCTTCTCTTCGTGCGGCCAATACTACTTTAGCACCAAGCTGGCCGAGTTTTCGGGCTGTAGACGCGCCCATGCCACTACTGGCACCGGTGATAACGATCACTTTGTTTTTAATAGCTTCCATGATAGTATGAGTATGGCAATAAGTCAGAATAAGCAAGGTTAAACAGTGCCCGTCGATCTGCTTATTTGTCTAGATTAGTTGATAACGTGATGTGTTTCCAGGATTCAATTTCTGCCGTTTCTGCCTTACGCGCTTCGGTTAAGATCTGGTAAGCATCCGGCCCCATCAATAAGTGTACAGGTGGATTTTGCGCTTCGGTGAGTTTAACCAATGCAGCTACCAATTTATCGGGATCGCCCGGCTGGTTACCGTTTATCTGGCGCATAGCCGTTTCCAGTACGTCACTATTGTATCCCTCGATCCTGTTTTGGGCCACCATAAACGTACCCTTATCCAGAAAACTGGTTCTGAACAATCCGGGGGCAACAACGGTCACTTTTACGCCAAACGGCTTGACCTCTTCTGCCAATGCTTCAGAAAGGCCAATCACGGCAAATTTTGCTGCATTATAACTTGCCGCATTTCCATTACCCGTATACCCGGCAATGGAGGAGATGTTGATGATATGCCCTGATTGCTGCTTTCTTAGGTAAGGCATTGCCGCCCTGATCACGTTAAACGTCCCGAAAACATTGACTTCCATTGATTGGCGGAACTCCTGTGCGGTCAACGCTTCAACACTTCCCAATATAAAATACCCCGCATTGTTGACGATCACATCCAGACGGCCAAACGAGGAAATTGTCTGGTTTATAGCTTCATCGACACTTTCCTCGTTTGTGATGTCTACTGTCAGCGGCAACAAATTTTCCGAGTGATCAGGTATCTGTTGTTCGATGTCGGCGGCATTTCTGGACGTAGCGGCTACCTTGTTCCCGTTTAGCAACAATAATTTAACCAGCGCAAGGCCAAAGCCTTTAGATGCCCCGGTAACAAACCAGACTTTTCCAATAGTCAAATTTTCCTGTACCATACTTCTGTTTTTTATGGTACAAAATTAGATTCCGTCAGGATGTAAAAATTATGCCAATCAAATACATACTTATGAAATAGCGATAACTTCCCGGCGGAAATGGTTGGGGGTTTGTCCCGTCTGCTTTTTGAAGAATATATTGAAATTAGACGCATGCTCAAAACCCAGACAATAGCCTATTTCGGCAATATCCCAACTGGTGTGCAGCAATAAGGCTTTCGCTTCTTTGATTAACTTTTCGGCCAGATGTTCCGTCGTTGTTTTACCCGTGGTTTCCTTTAAGGCGCGGTTCAGGTGATTGGTATGAATGGCCAGTTGACCAGCAAATTCGCTGGCATTTTTAAGCCGAACAGTATGCTGCGGTGAAGTGATCGGAAACTGCCTGTCCAGCAGGTCTAAAAACAAGGCGCTAATTCGGGCTGAAGAACTACCGGGCAGTTTTTCTTTTTCAAGCGGTTCAATCTTAAGTGCTTCATGCATGATGATTTGCACATAACTGCGTAACAAATCATACTTGTTTATGTAGGACGACTGCATTTCAGTAATCATTTGCTCAAAAATTCCAGCCAGAAACTGCATGGATTTTTGATCAGGAACCAATACGTGATTACCACTGACTTTAAACAAAGGAGATTTTGACAGGCTATCGGCCTTTAGGTGATGCGTAATAAAGTCTTCCGTAAATAAACAGGAGTACCCTTTATCATTGGTCGACAAAGGCTCCCAGGAGTAAGGTATCATCGGATTAAAAAAAGCGATGACATTATCTTTAATATAAAAGCTCTTATCGGCATAAGATAGAACTCCTTCTGCCCTGGTTACTAACGATATTTTATAAAAGTCCCTTCGGGTATGCGGTAATGGAGTTGTGCCGTGAATGTCTTCCGTTTTGTAAATAGCAAACTGCCCTGGCTCAGAATGATCTCTGGTCAGACGCTGATGAAAATCGTTGGCGGTTTCTTTTTGCTCCATCACACAAAGTTATGTGATTCAAACAGTACATTTTACAACGACCGGCAATTTGTATACTTCTTTTTACAGTTAAGATTGCCTGGCTCATGGAAGAAGTCAGGCCAACGAACCTGGCTTTCGCATAAGCACATGCCGCCGTTTACTACCGACAAACACACCCGTTGGCAATCCGTAAAATAGGCGTTCGTAAAAAATAGAATGAATATTTTGATTAGTAAATAAACGTTTACTTACTTTGTATCATCATTTATTCTTCTCACTTAAAAAGGAAGTATGTGCATCATGAGGCCTAAAAATCTAGAAAAGGAAGAAGCGATCCGAAGCATAGCCCTTCAAATAATCGCAGAAGAAGGTCTGGAAAATCTTAGTATGCAGAAACTGGCGAAAGCTGCCAATGTATCGCCACGCACGATCTATATAAAATACGATAGCAAGGAAGATTTTCTGGTTAAGCTGTTCATCGATGAGGTATTAGGGGCTTATGAAAAAGCAGTGCTGGAAACCTTTCGCTCCGACATGGATTTTCCGGAGGGCGTAAAAACGATCTGGCTGAACACATTCCGGTATTTGACAGGGAACAGACACCATTTTGCCCTGATCCAGCATGGCAAAGCATCTCCTTTGCTGAATAAAGCCTACCAGAAAGCAAACATCAGACAAGGGCACTTTTTCGCACCCATACACCACTTCCTGGAACGCCATATTGCAACCGGTGCCATCCGGAATTTTCCATTTGATGTACACCGGGCATTGTTGTTTTCGCCCCTTTTTGACTTAGCAAGTGAGTATTTTGATTACCGGGAAAGACCCCACCAAATCATAACCGAAGAACTGGTTTTAACCTGTTGCGATGTGATGATAAAAGGCATGTTGAACTGAAAAAACAAGAACAATGAACTTACTTAACAATAAGAAAATAGCTATTGTGGGCGGAGGCCCAGGCGGATTAACGCTCGCAAGACTGTTGCAAATGAGCGGTGTAGATGTCCATGTGTATGAACGGGATAGGCATAAAGATGCCCGGCCAAAAGGAGCCACCCTGGATTTACATGAGGAGTCGGGGCTGGCGGCCCTGTACGAAGCCGGGCTGATGGAAGCGTTTAAAGCCAATTATCGACCGGGAGCAGACAAGCTGCGCATCGTTGATAAAAACGCAACTATTCTGTTTGACGACGATGCGAACGGTAAGGAAGAAACAGCCAGGCCCGAAATTGATCGCGGCCCGTTACAGACAATTTTACTCGATTCCCTGCAACCCAACACTGTTGTCTGGAATAGCCATTTTGTAGCGCTTTCACCGCAAAGTGATTCCTGGAAACTGGACTTTAAAAACGGCACGTCTGTGATTGCCGATGTAGTCATTGCAGCAGACGGGGCAAACTCAAAGATTCGTCCATACATTACCGCCATCAAGCCTTTCTATTCTGGGGTTACAGGCATAGAAGGCACCGTATATCAGTCTGAAACGGCAAGCCCAAAGGTGCATGAACTGTTGAATGGGGGGAAAATATTTGCGATGAGTGACGAGAAAAGTTTGATCGTAAGCTCAAAGGGTGATGGCAGTCTGGTGTTTTATACTGGCTGCAAAACCGATGAATACTGGAGTCAAGAAAGTGGAATCGATTTCTCAGATAAGGCGCAGGTACTTGCCTGGTTCAAAGCCACCTATTCGGGCTGGGATAGCGTTTGGGAAGAGTTGGTTAACAATGCGACGGCTCCTTTTATACCTCGTCCCTTTTATTGCATGCCTTTAGATCAGACCTGGGAAGCGTTACCAAACCTGACTATACTGGGTGATGCTGCCCACCTCATGCCCCCCTATGCCGGTGAAGGCGTAAATATGGCCATGCTCGACGCGCTGGAGCTCAGTAAATGCCTCACCAGCAACGATTTTCCTGACGTACAATCAGCCATTGCCGCCTATGAAAAACAGATGCGCACAAGAGCCTCTGAAACGGCATTAGCTACACTGGAATCAACTGCTGCGTTGCATTCGCCAGAAGCCATCTCCTTTCTTATTGATATCGTCGCTTAAGCTAACTTCAGCTTGCATAAAGCCCGTCTAAATCTCTATTCTTGCGTTTTGACGAGCTACTTTTTCTGTCATTCCGACGCTACCGGGCTTAAAGTGCCGGACTTTCCCGCAAATCCAGTATGTGCACCCAGAACCGAATGTCGGTACTGCTCTGCATCTGAAAAATGAGCCAGAAAATACCGTACCAGACCACGATAGGCATCAATCCACTGATCACGATATTTAGATCTCCAGTCTTAAAAAACTCGCTAACACTAAAGAAAAGAAACAACGCTAGCGGAAACGCAAACAATAGAAAAGCCACAATCAGAACTGGACTGGGGCTCAAACTGAGCGAAAGTAATGTTTTGCCCTTACTGCTTTTATACATGCCCTCTATACTCGGGGCAAAACTCTGTTTTTTGATTTTACTACTCACTTTCCGCACCGAAAAACTGTAGGTCGTAAAATCGCCGTAGTAAGGTTTATGGCTATAAAAGCTAAATCCGGTAATGACATGTTCGCTTAAATAGCACCGGATCTGGTCGGGAGTTAGTTCAGTCTGGTAGTTAATCTGGCGGTAGGGCAACAGCGTAGTTCGCATGAACAGAAACGGTAGCGATAAAAAGCGAGTCCGACAGTGAGGGTACAATACGGCTAATCAGTGCATTGGATTTCCCGTAAAATCGGTACTGACAATTTCTCTGAATTGCTCAAGCCCATCGGTTGATTTGAGTTGGTTATTCTTCGCAAATAGCCATTGAACGTTGGGACAACCGCGTAGCGTTTTCAAATCGACAATCTGATTGTCAGACACATCAAGTCGGCCTAGCTTCTCGGATTGCAGGCCACTCATATCGAACAGATGACAGTTTTTAAGGTATAGGTCGCCTAGTGCGGGTAGCTTTGAAAAAAGAGCCAGGTCAGAAATCCGATGATCCGACAGGTTGAGGGCAGTTACGCGCCCTTTCTGCACACAAATCTCAAAACGATTCGAAGGATTAGCCGATTGAGCGATGTGCCAGTGCTCGGTAAAAACAGCGTTCTGCAAGCCCATACCTGCCCCATTCGCGAGTTGCTCGACAGCAGCTTTCTCGGCAGGGTCAAGCCTTGAAAAATCATAATCATACTGTCCCGGCGCTGCTCTGCCATGTCCGGCTTCCATAAAGAAAGCGGTGGCATACAACCCTAAACCAAATGCACAAAATCCCAGCGACAACAAGGCAGTAATTTTATGATCACCGAAGCCTTTGAATGCCCACCAGGTTGCCAACAGGTATAGGAGGAAGCAGACTAACAGCATCGGTATGCTTAACCAATCGGGTATTTTTTTCAGGAACGAATTGGGATCCGTCAGGCCCACGGTAAACGAATAACCCAAAAAGCATGTAAGTGCAAATGAGAGCAATAAACTGCGAATGGCCATGAGGTATGCCTGCTTATACGTGAAACCAATATAATACACCTGCTTTTAGCACATAGACGGATCCATTGGCAGATTGCAGATAAAAGTCGTTTGATAGAGCCAGCGGGTAAATCCACTTGAAGCGAGCGATTTTGCCGCCAATTTTCAGGTCGAAATAAAACAGAAATTCGTCGAATGAATTTCCGCCCCACATCAGGTCGCCGTATTTTGCGGTTATCCCCTCAGTCAGTTGTAATACGCTCGTTCTATCGGTTACTGCCTGGCCTTCTGACAGGGAGAAGCGGCCATCCGACAACGAAACATCGGAATTGTTTCGATCGATGGTTACCCTGGTGTTCACATCGTATGGATGGAATTTGACGCCAGCCTTTTGTATAATTGCTTCGTCCAGCGTAAACGCAGTTGTGCTACCATCGGCAAACTTGGTAAAAACATAGGACGCATAGTTATCAGGACTCCGGTATGCAAAAGACAATTTACCAGACCTGATGCGTGCCAGAGCGTAAGCCTCATAATAGGCCTTATGCCGATCAGGTTCAAACTGAGTTCTCAGGTCCGACCGGGCTTTTCGAATGGCCTCCCAATAAGCATCCGCGTTGGTTTTGTTGCCTTTCAGCACTGCCAATGTTATCGAATCGGTTTCCTGAATATCAAATTGCTGGCCAATCTCTTTCTGCTTCAGTCGGAACCACGCCTGACTTTCCCGGTCCACCCTTGCCCAATCGTTGTTTTTTTGATCATCAGGATAGTTCCCTGTCCAGAACGCACGGACTTTATCAACGACCTTAAACGCATCCAGATCAATACGATAAAACAGGCCCGAAAACTCCCATAGTAGCAAATTCGGTTGCAACAGGGCCAATTCCATTTGTTGAATGCTCATCTCACCAAACGGGAGCTGGCGCAACCGATGACCCGCCTGATCGAATTCAACCAGTGTGTGTTGCGCAAACACGCCCGTTGAGGCAGTCAGAACAATCGCGTAGATTTTCGTTTTATCCGCCGAGAAGATAAAGTTACGAACCATCGTATCCGGCAATGAATCGACCCGAATGCTGGCATTATCGACTTGCGGTAAAAGCGGTATGTCGGGGTGCGTATCGGTACGCATGAAACAACCCGATAAGGACCAGGAAAGCAGGCTTACGCAAAGAAGGGTGGTATAGTTCATCTGAATTCACCGAAAGCCAGCAACTTTTTTATGGCCATAAGTCTTCTTGCTGCGCCTAGTTCGACCAGTTTGGGAACTGCTCTTTCAGCTGATCATCCAACTCGTCGGCCCACAATTCCAGATCAACAATGCAGGTTGTTAGTTCCTGATAATCCATTCCCCGAATGTCGCGCTCATAGGTTGCATACACGGTTTGTGTCTTGGGAGCAATGCACAACTTCACACCCAGGCGCAGATCGTTCAGTTCGAGCAGGTGCCGATAGAAACTCAGCAGGTTATTGGTCGGAATTTCGAGCAGAGGAGAGAAAATTCGCAGGTAATCGCGTCGGCTACCGTTTGGAAAATTGATGGTTTGAATGAATACTTCAATCGTAGCCGAGCCATTTTTCCAGAGCCAGTTGCTGTTTTTGGGATTGTAGGTGCTCTCTTTGGTCAACCCAATAGACTCGACATAGTGCTGAATCATGGTCGTCACACGATTGTACTGTTCATTGTAAGCAGCAGCCTGTACATCATCCGGTCTGGCCGGAGTCGGGTTTTTAATTGGTTCCATTTGATTGAGGTAGTTTTAGAATGATTCGTTTGAACAGGTCAAAACTACTACACCAGCAGAGGCCCAATAAGACAACTCTATGCCAAGTTGGTTTGGCTTTACAATTGGTATAAACTGCCTTAAAAGTGGTTATTTGTTACCCAGCAGCAGGTAGAGTTTGCACCGTCTTGTCAGGAACTCTTGTCTTCTGGGCTTCTCGCAGGAACTGGTCGCAAGTTTGTCAACGCGGTAAGTCATCGGCTCGTGAATTGCCGCTAATCTTTAGTATCCACGTTAGCCAGTAAGTATTGTTGGATAATCCAGTCTTCAGCAGCCTGTTGCGAAACCCCACCCAGGCCCTGAACGTAGGCTTTATTAAAATTAGGTTCAGCTTTCAAAAAAACATGATAACCTGCCCCCTGAAACCAGCCCGCTTCCAATGGCGATTTCTCCAGAATAGCTTGTCGTTCGGCTTCAGTAAGTCGCTCAATTTGCCGTCGAAGTCGACGGTTTTTGCTGTATTTTTCCCAAAGCATAAGTCTGTAAGTCGCGGCTGACCTGCTTTACGTTCATCGGATTACCACGAACTACCCGAACCACCGCCCCCTGAGCTGCCGCCCCCCCAACTACTGCTGGACGAACTACTACTGGATGAACTGCCCGACGACCCTCCCCATGAACTGCTGCTACCCGACGAAGAATATGTAGTGGATGAATGTGAAGTGGAGGGTTTACTTTGTCGGATAACCGCAATGGTGTACTGTTCTTCGCGATGGTGGCCACAAGCCTGGCATTGATAATCATGGCTCCCTCTTCCTTCGCGTTCAGTGGTCGCTTCCGTCACGATGCGGTTGCCTGTCAAGGACATGGCTCTCGACCCGCATTTGTTGCAGTTCTGATAGACTTTATCGTTCAGGTTTTCGTAGGCAATAGCCTGCGTGATGTTGTGGGATTCGTTGCGCCAAACATCATAGTCAACGCTACCCAGCCGCTGTTCGGTTCTCTGGTAATCAGTCAGAAAATCACCTTTCCGGGTATTATCCACTTTAGTAAGCATGTATCCTTCCGCCGATTGACGGCTATGATTTCGAATCGCGTCCAACGCCCGGTTATCCTCGCGTTTAAACCACCCGAACGGAATAGGAAATAACAGAACAGGACCCCAGCCGTTGAGTCGCGCGGCTTTGTATCGCACATAACGCGCTGACTCGGCCATGGTGCCAAAGAGTTTCTGAAACGCATTTTTTCGACGTTGCCGACGTTCCCACACGACTGCTCCTGTGTAGGCATACATAACGAGGAGAATTTGCCAGCCATGCAGCGACAAAGGTGCCCGAAGCTTTACAACCATGAATCCTACGCATACCGGCAGAAGGACATACAGCAGAAAAACTCGGGGAAATCGCCATTTCGATTGCGAAATTGTTTCGTCGATTTTGTCGACAATGGGATTCGATTTTCTGAAGAAGAATGATAGTAGTCGAAATATGAACAAAGCAGGAATTAACAACAGGAACAAGACGAAAATGGCCGAATTCTCTAGTGGCTGTCCTGCTCGGTACGTAGATTTTGACTTGTCATAAACTTCCTTTGCAGCTTCGGGTTCACTGATCAGGCGGGCAATCTCGTTAACACCGGCAATCATGGCCCCGTCGAAATCGCCGACTTTAGCCAGCGGAATCATTTTCCGGGTCTGAATCCGGCTACAAATGGCATCGGGCAGGACACCTTCCAAACCATAGCCGGTTTCCATCTCGATCCGATGCTGGTCTTTCACCAGCAACACCAACAGGCCATTATTTTTCTTCTGATAGCCCAAACCCCATTTCCTGAACAGCGCCGTAGCAAAGTCTTTGGGTATGCCTTCCCCAATGGAGTTAAGGCACACAACCGCTACCTGCGCCGTTGTGGAGTCTTCCAGCTTTCCCAGCACCAGATTAATCTGACTTACGGCCTCATTTGACAGGATATGATCCGGATTGCTGACATACTGTGCGCTCCGGCTTTGCTTCGGATTGGGTACGGTTTCAGGCGTATAGGTTTGTGCAATTCCTGGCGTAATACCTCCACACGCAAGCAGCAGGAAAAGGACTATTAACTGGATAAATTTCTGGCTCATACCCATTTAATTTTGATTTGTAGCGCCGTAACCCGACGAATACGTTCTATGCTTATCTCTGGCCTGAAGATAAGTTGTTTCTTCAAATGTGGCTGGATCGGCTCCTTTAACGGCATAATTACTGAAATAGACCCGTTCCTTGTCTTTGGCATAGTATTTTCCAATGCTTGAAAAGGTAGCGAGGTCAACTGCTTCAATTGGACTCCAGTAAAGGTCTTTACCCAGCACCAGCCCCCAGGCCGTGTGTTTATCACTAAAATTGAAGTCCGAGACTTTTCGGAATGTTGCGCCATCTACGCCCTCGATCGGCCGATCCTGAAAATAAACCCGTCGGCGGTCATGCGTCAGGTAGCTGCCATTAAACATCGGAACAAAGACAAACGTAGAGGGGTCGGCCCCTTCAATTATAAATGTGTCTTTATAAACCCGATACCGATCGCGGGCATAGGGAATCCCTTCGGCCGATATATGAACAGGCGTCTCATTGGGATTAGGGACAAAGGAGAAATGTGTTCCATCGTTGCTGATTCGCTCATCCCGGGAGTAGCCATTGTGTTTGTCTCTGGAATAGGCACTTGCCAGATACTCAAACGTAGCGGGGTCAGCATCCGGAATAATTTTCCCGATGTAGAACGCATGGTTTTTATCTTTTCCATACTCGTCATTGATTACCGTAAATGACTCAGCATCAGCCGAATCGACAATCGATCGGGTAGCTGGCCAGCCCCTATACATGACCACCTCGCCTTTTTCTATTCGATAGCCTCTGCGTGAGCTTTCGCCACAACCGACGACCAGCAACCCGATAAGTGTAAAAGCAATTGACGCAAAAGGAGCGAATACTTTTTTGAGTAGAAAATTCATAGTGAGCGGCATTAATAGCGGCTACGAGTTTGTAGTTTTGGCGTTTGACCAAGCGCCTGTTCGTGTTGCGGTCTACTGGTGCGAAGAACTGGATGATCCGTTGATTCGGTCGTCAAGGGCGAAGAAACGTTGCGCTCAACCTGAAGGATACTGTCCATTTTTTCCAGACTGACACCCTGCTCTTCTACTGGCTTTACTTCTGCCCTGGTTAGTCGATTTGTTTTTAGCCAGTTCAGGTAATAGGCAAAGTGTTGCGCGTCATGATAGGTTTGCCAGATAATCACGAAACTGCCATCCTGCGTTTCTTCGATCCGAATGGGTGTTTCGGTATCAAGAACAAAAAAACGTTTGAATTTCTGCCGGAAGGGAAGCCCTGACGTATCCATTTTTGCGCGGGCCATCTGTTTAAATTCCTCACTAACAACGCTGGGGCCGAACGAAATGGCCAGGTAATGCGAGAATGTAGTAACGTGAGACTTCCCCGTCGAGACCATAGACGAGGTCATTCCCTGCCACCAGTTGAACTGAACCACTTCGCCCGATTGGGTAGTTAGTGTTCCTTCCGCACAGGAATAATAAGGACTGCCAAGCAGTTCGGACACTTGGTCCGGAACAACGGTTGCTTTATAAATTTGATTGCTACTGAAAAACTGCTGAAGGCTGCTGTCTTCTTTTTTGCGAAAGACAACCAGCGATGCAATGAAGCTGGGAATAAATAATAATGTTGAACTGGTACCACCGAAAATCAGCATAACCGCCATCAGCCCGACCCAGCAACCAACCGCAACCCGAATTGCCAGCGACGGTGAGACTTTCCGGCCAATCAGGTACGTCATCAGAAAAAAGACGGCATAAATTCCGCCGAAGAAAATGCTTTTATAGACGATGTCCTGGTTCATGAAAGTCGATAGTCAAGCCTTAAAAAAAGATCAGCGTAAGCAGAATAATTAACGTTATGACAACCAGTGCAATCCAGTCAAACCCTCGTTCCAGGAAACGCTTTGATCCTTCTTTGATCGATTTTACTACGTCTTTTTTTATAAAATGCTCGCCCCGATCCATACCCGTTTCTTTTGGTGTTGATATTGATAACTCATTATAAAGTTGAGTCAAAAATTCAGACAGATTTAGTCGGATTGATAAGTGGATGGAACGGCGTAAAAACCGGTAGAATTGGCTTGATATATGGCCCGGCTTTTTTGAGTAGGTTTAGGAGTATCGACTAGAGTCGTGCCACGGTTTGTGTGCGGGAATAGTGAACCGTGGCACGACTCTAGTCGATACTCCTACGGTTGTGTTTCTGAAGAAACGATTTTACCCTATACACAGAACTGCGAAGTTTAGTCGAAGCATCCTATGTTTCGACTAAACTTCGCAGTTTTGTGTACTAACCCAATCAGAATCTCATGGTTCTGAACGCTTATTCAAAATAATACCCGAAAATTATACCCATCTCATCTTCGCTGGTCAGGCCAAAACGGACAAGCTTGGCGGTGGTATTATTGTACGTTATTTCAGACATTAGCCCTTCTCCTTTTTGCAACGAAATGGGTGTCTGGAAGGTAACAATATCAGGGTGTTCCCAGTCGGTCGATGTATAAATGACTTCACCATCGCGGCTCCCACCTTTGATTTTAATGACAAACTTTTCGCCCAGTTTGTGCATATGCGAAGTTAAAGTCAGGACTTTGCGTGGCTTATCAAAAAGAAAAGACTTCGAGATCGTAACCCGGGTATTGGCTGGAATAGTAAGATTCGAGTTTCCCAGATCGAGCGTCTGAACCAGTTGCTGTACTTTAGATTTGTCTACTGTGTATAGATTGATCTGCGCTTCGCCCTTCATCACCGACGTGGTTTTATTGACAAAGTGTGAATTAAGATCAAGCGAAGTGCCCGCCGGAATCAACAATGCTGCCCCTTCTGGAAACTTATAATCCTGGTATTGAGCCTGCGACCCCGCCAGATACACATGGTTCGACATGGATAGCGTTGTGAGCAGATTCAGTGAATTATCGGCATTTCGCAGATCACGAATGTCGTTCATGTTCGGCAGAATCGTATTATCCCGAAAATTATAGGCAACAAAGTGGTGGCTGCCACTCCGCATTTTGGTTTCGTACCGGTTTACGTATATATCCTGTGTATTGCCAACCACCCGACGGGTAAATAATTCACGTTCAAAATTCGGCTGAATATCAAACGCGGGAACGGCCATTTGAATACCGGTACCCGTTGCTGGTACCGGCAGGGGCTCATAAGCCGTTCCAGATACGGTTTTATCATCTAATAGGGTGGGATCAGCGATACTACCCGTCTTGGGTGCACCGGCATCAATCCACCGCCGAACATATTCAATCTGTCCATCAGAGAGTGGTGGGCTACCCAATGGCATGGGATTACCATATTGTTTGCCTGTATGGTGGCTAGCCGTAGGGGTCAGTTTATGGTACAAAAGGCTCTCCAACGATGCGAACGCTTTTACACGCTTTAAGCCGTCTGCTTTAGCCGCACTATTTTTCGGATCGACACCTACCAGATTTTCATAAGCTACGCCGGCTGCTAACACCAGACCATGCTGCACAAAATCAGCGTCTTTTTCAGATGAATGGCAACCCGATGTGGCACAGGATGGTGTCAGAATTTTTTGCTGAATTAAATCGAAGGAAGCAACGGCCATTGGGTCCTCCGTACCATTAGTAGAATTCTGACAGGAAACCGAATTTAACAATATACTAACAATAAATATACTAATTCCAAAACGGATAAAATTCAAGGATTTCATATAGCAGTAATCAGCCAGAGGTATACTGAAAATTAACTATATTATCTCATCTTCC
The DNA here is from genome assembly GCF_010233585.1 of Spirosoma endbachense. Classification (NCBI taxonomy): domain Bacteria; kingdom Pseudomonadati; phylum Bacteroidota; class Cytophagia; order Cytophagales; family Cytophagaceae; genus Spirosoma; species Spirosoma endbachense. Next base: position 8,157,914 of record NZ_CP045997.1, on the reverse strand, counting down.
GGCGCATAATTTATTTCAAGGACTATTAAAACTAGCGACTATATTCGGCGGGCCCTAGACGCAAAGCTGTGCCACGGTTTGCTGAGATGTAGTGAACCGTGGCACAACTTTGCGTCTAGGGCCCGCTAAAACCTTAGTATGAAATCCTGACGCGGCTGCTCTTTTCTAAAAAATACCAAGCCCACCCAGAATAAGTCGACCGATACGCTTACTGAGGAATGTGCTTTAATAGTTGCCCACGCCTGTTCCATTTCGGCAGACCAGTGAATATCGTCGAATACAAATACCGTATCGTTGTGGATCTTCGTCAGGCATGTTTCAAAATAGCGAATTGTCGGTTCGTAGCGATGATTGGCATCAAAAAAAACAAAGTCGAGTGGTGTCGATTTTTCCACCTGGATAGGCAATGTTTCGTCGATATTCCCGACTACGATGTCTACATTTTGAATGCCCAGCTCATCAAAATTCCGGCGGGCAACAGCCGCCGTCTCCGGACACCCTTCAAATGTCAGAATGCGTCCATTTTGTGGTTTGGCAGCCTGGGCCAGATAAACCGTCGTGACCCCAAGTGATGTACCTAAATCCAGAATAGTTTTTGCGTCGAACCGGCGAATGAGCCGAAACAGCAATCGACCGAACCGGGCTGGTTTCTGGGAGTTTCGGGCAATATCCCGAATGCTTCGCTGTTGGGAGGCATTTACTTTCGAACCCGCTCCGAAGTCCGTTATATGAATCAGCTGGCGATTTTGACGAAGCTTACTTTGTAATGCCCGAATAGGTTTAAAAACAGGCTCAGAACGATTGCCCGCCCGAATGACACGAGTATAAAGCGTAAACAGAAAGGGCGAGTGAAGAGAATGCTCGTCGCGAGCGCGAGCGAGGTAGCGTAAATAAGCAAACAACATAGGAAATGGATAATGTAGAATATAAAATGAATAGTTCCGTCATACGACAGTTATTCATTGAGAACCGCCCACGGGGTTCATTATCCATTATGGCTCATTAATTCAATTTATAGGGTACAATCATCGTGAACTCCGGAATGGCTACACGAACCTGTTTCCCATCAATAATGCGTTCAACGAGGTAAGTACCAGCCATTTTGCCCATACTTGAGCGGAGATTACAGCCCGATACATACTGATGAACTTCTCCGGGTTCCAGTACGGGTTGTAAACCAACCACGCCTTCCCCTTCAACCTCACGGACGGTGCCGTTGGAATCATAGATTGTCCAATGCCGTCTGAGCAACTGAATGGTATAGTCGCTGGCATTTTCGATCGTAATCCGGTAAGTGAACACGTAATGCGCCTGGAGTGGACTGGAGTAATCGGATTGATACTCTGTCTTCACACTTACCTTTACGCCTTCTGTGACTGACGATACCATAAATTTAGTGTCGTTTGCAACCTTAAAACGAAAATTAAGTTGATTAGTTTTGATACGCAAGAACAGTCTTGAAAAAATTTTCAAAGAGTGGCTCTCGGCGTTTTTAGGCCTATAATGCCGAATCACCCTTATCAGTTCCCTACATGAACGTATCTATTGCAGAATCATGGCAAACAAGGCTACAGTCCGAATTTGATAAGCCTTATTTTACCGCATTAGCGGAATTTCTGCGGCAGGAGTACAGCACCCAGCGTGTTTATCCGCCCGGTCGGCTGATGTTCAATGCTTTCAATTCGTGCAGTTTTGACGATACACGCGTTGTCATTCTCGGCCAGGACCCCTACCACGGTGAAGGGCAAGCCAATGGACTCGCGTTTTCGGTTGCCGATGGCATCAGTAAGCCGCCCTCTCTGGTCAATATTTTTAAAGAAATTCAGGATGATCTGGGCAAACCAGTTCCTAAATCGGGAAATCTCGAACGCTGGGCTCACCAGGGTGTAATGTTACTCAACTCGACGCTTACCGTACGGGCGGGTCAGGCAGGTTCACACCAGGGCAAAGGCTGGGAAACGTTTACGGATGCTGTGATCAAACTGATCTCCGATGAGAAGCAACATGTCGTTTTTATGCTTTGGGGAGCTTACGCTCAAAAGAAAGGCGCTGTCATCGATGGCAAAAAACACCTGGTTCTGAAAGCAAAACATCCATCACCGATGGCTGCTCAATGGGGTGGCTGGTTCGGTACCAAGCATTTCAGTCAAGCCAATAGCTACCTGGAGAGTAAAGGTCTACCGCCAATCGACTGGTAGTTTTTAGTAGGCAGTTTACAGTCCTCAGTAGGCAGTATTTAGTCAATAGTCATTTACTTACTGCCTACTGCTATCGTAATTTATAATCTGCCCGCATACCATCGCATATCCAGTTAGCCAGAGCCTGCCGGTTACCTGCCAGCAAAAAGCGACGCTGATCTTTCTCGTTCCGGATATTGCCTAATTCAATAAAGACGGTTGGCGGATGGCTGTTTTTTACCACGTACAAGCTACTCCGGTCCGATACGTTGCCCAGATAGCTCCGGTTAGGCTGGTATCGCTTATAGCCAGCGTTGAAGCTCCGATGGATATTTTTTGCCAGCCTTTTCCCTACACCACTGTTCTGGTGGTGATAGAAAAACACATCGATGGTTTCGCCCGCGCTCCGGCTGTCGACATGAATGGTTACCATTCGTTGATACGCCCCCTTATGTTTTCGGTTTAGCCGGTTCACGGCATCCGTACACTGGCGTAGCCGAAGGGTCTGGTTTAATGGGATTGTCTGTCGGAGATACGTAACTTCGTCGCGGTCCAGCTTCAGTATTTTATCGTCCCGAATGCCATCATTAGGATCCTGAAGAATCATGTAAACAGTAGCACCATGTTCCATCAGGGCGCGAGCCAGCCGGATAGTTACGTCGTAGGCGTATTCATCTTCGGGTAAGACATACTTGCCATACCGGCCCAGCGCGCCCGGATCAGGCCCGCCATGCCCCGATGCCAGATAATAGACCGCTCCTCTCAGCAAATGATCTTTCACCGCTACACGGGCATATCTCGGGCCAAACAAGGCTACAGTCGTTGATGAAACGACCTTCTTGTTTTCCTTAGCCAGCGCTTTTCCCTTCGTTGCTTTGCGATTGACTGCGATTGACTTGATTGTTGAGCGCCGATGTACTTTTCCCGCTATTCGTTTCTTGCCGGGTTTAGTCGGAGCGACATGGCTATTGGTTGGTCTGGCCAGAATCTGCTGATCTCCCCACCGACTTAAGCAGAAAAATAGGGTTAAAAGGACGACAAAAAACTGAGTATTGATGGAAGTATTCCGTTTCTGCACTGGCGTTATGTAGCTATCTATGAACAAAGTAACGCTATCTTTCAGTGAATTGATGTAGATATAGCGAATAAACCGACTTCCATTTATGGAAAGGCCCCGAATGTTCATTCGGGGCCTCACGTCAAACTCGTATGGTAGATTGATTAATCAATCGTTCGGAACAACCGATTCCAGCGGATTTTATTCCAGACATTAGCTGGGTTTGGATCAAGTGACATCCAGACAAATACCGCTTTCCCAACGATATGATCCTCGGGAACGAAGCCCCAGAAGCGGGAATCGAGTGAGTTATCACGGTTATCGCCCATCATGAAGTAATAATCCTGCTTGAAGGTATAGGAGGTGATAGGCTGACCGCCAATTTTAATACCGGTTGGTGTTACCTCCACTTTCTCGTTGCCCTCATACAATTCAATAACCGAGCCGTATAACGCAATTGTTTGCGCGTTGACCTGAATTGTAGCCCCTTTTTTCGGAATGGTGATCGGCCCGAAATTATCATGATTCCACTTGAATGTCGGTGTACCATAAATACCGGGCGACATCTCGCCGGGCTTGTCGGCCATTGGCTCGATACCCTTCACCCAGTCGAATTCTTTAAATTTGGCCATTACATCGGCAGTAGTGTTCACCATATAGCCAACCATCGCCGATGTTTTGGTCGAGTCGTTGTACTGCTCCAGTGGCTTCCAGTTTTCGGTTGGCTGGCTTGGATCACGATAGTCGTTAACGATTTCGTATTTACGGAAGAAAGTAGCATCCAGCACTTCCGTTGTTTTTATGAAATATTTCTGTTCCGAACGGGGCGGAGTTGGAAACGCTTTTCCGTTCACGAATACCTCGCGCTGACGGACTTCGAGCACATCGCCCGGAATGCCAATGCAGCGCTTGATGTAATTCGTTTTCAAATCAACGGGATAGTCGATATTGTCGTTGAGATACTTAGGAGGAACATTAAAGACCACAACATCTCCATTTTTGACGTGTGTGAATCCCGGTAAGCGGTAAGATGGCAACTGGATGGCCGTGCTGTAGGAAGGTATTTCGGTACCCCATATTTTCTGGTGCGTCAGCGGAACCTGCAAGGGGGTTCTGGGTGTGCGGGTGCCATAATGAAGCTTGCTTACAAACAGGAAATCACCAACCATCAGGCTATTTTCCATCGAAGGTGTCGGAATCGTAAACGCTTCCATAAACAGCCATCGGATAAGCGTAGCCGCTACAACAGCGAACAAAACGGAATCGAACCACTCCCGAATGGCCGATTTTTTGGGTTTAGCCGGCCTCGTTTCGGCCTGTGTTTTGGTTATCGACACTGTAACTAATGGTGAATTATGAATGATAAATGATGACTACGTTAACTAACGGGTAACTAATTGAATGAACTTTTAACGAAATTACGAAGATGGATTGGTTTTATTTGACCTATTCCGATTCATAATTGATCACTCCCCAATAAATCGTCCATTCCAAAGATGCCCTCACGGCCAATAATCCACTCTGCCGCAACCACCGCTCCAAGGGCAAAACCCTGCCTGCTGTGGGCAATATGTTTAATTTCAATTTGGTCAACTTCCGAGTCATACCGAACCGTATGGGTTCCGGGCACGGTTCCTTCACGCAGCGACTCAATTTCAACGGCATCAGTCGAGTCGATTAACGAACCTTCGCTGCCCGCTTCCCGATTCACCCAGCGATTTTTGCCCGGTAGGTTTTCCAGTACGCCCTCTGCCAGTGTAATGGCCGTTCCACTGGGCGCATCCCTTTTCTCGGTGTGGTGAATCTCTGTCATCGACACCTGATAGGATGGGTAATTCCGCATAAAACGCGCCAGCGTTTTATTTAACCGAAAGAACAGATTTACACCGATGCTATAGTTCGATGCGTAGAAAAACGCACCTTTTTTTTCCTGGCATATCTGCTCGATTTCAGCCCGGTGGCTTAGCCAGCCCGTTGTTCCGCAAACTACCGGCCAGCCGCGTTGAAGGCAGTACTTGATATTCTCGGCGGCCGACTCAGGCGAGCTAAATTCAATCACCACATCGACAGCATCTGATGGCGTAGTTTCCAGGTCAGCACGATTGTCAGCATCGATACGAACGGCTATCTGGTGGCCCCGTTCGAGCGCAATTTGCTCGATGGCCTTACCCATTTTTCCGTAGCCAAGAAGAAGAATATTCATAAATAGTTAATCTATAACGAAGAATGTTAACGTAGATGGCATCGATTAGTGTACATCATACATCCTTCATTTAAAGGTGAAAGCGACCCGAACGCCCGGAACAAACCCTGCGCCCGGCACAGGTAAGACCCGGGGTTCGATGCGCATAGAAATATCGTCGGATAAATCAAACGTTTTGAGGTGTGCCGCTACATTAGCCTCAATGATGTTGATGGCCCAAAGCCCAACCGACAGCAAAATATTCAGATCACGATACCGACGATACAGATCATAACCTGCTTTGGCCCCTGTTGTCGTGCGGATAATTTGCGTTCCGATCACAACAGAATCGACGGGCTCATATACTTTATCACTAATTTTTCGTCCGTATAGAAGCAACCGATACCCGTCTTCTGCCTGGTTAGCCAGACCTTTGTATTTCACAAATAAATAACCCATCACACCGAAACCAGCGTAAATAAATGGGATTTTATAGTATTGTCGATTGTAGGCCTGCCCCAAGCCGGGCAGAATCAGCGAGCGAATGGTGGCTTTACGGGGGATGATTTTCCGGATTTCAGCTTCCTGCTTCGCTGTAACCTGAACGGTATCGCTGGCCCGTATTCCCGAACCGCCCTCTGGTGTCAACACGGAGCTTCCAACCCGAATCGGTCGGGGAGCCGCATCTGTGCCAATCCGGCCCTTTTGCTGAACAGCCGGTGGAATCGTATCCGGGGTTGAACGCAAATTCAAATTACCCGTCGAATCGATTGGAGCCGGTGTTGGGGCCGGATTAATGGCTGGTTGCTGGGCAAACAGGGGCAACGTGAACAACAGAATAACGACCAATAAGGCACTAATTTGTTTCATAGAAACACAACGCCCAATGCCACTTCGTCTCGACCGACGAGTCACCCTTTTAAGGTAATTTAACACGGTCACGCCTGTGAGTTCAGTACCTCCAGAATTTTAGTTAATTCTTCCTGAGAAGTAAACGGAATTTTGATTTCGCCCTTATGCTTTTCGTCTGCTTTAATCGAAACCTTCGTACCAAACAACGACGATAGCTTAAACTGAAGGCTACGCATCTCCTGCTTGGGCAGTGTTACACGACGACTGGCAAGGGGTTCCTCGCCATCGTCAGAGAGATTTCGAACGGCTTCTTCAACCTTCCGAACCGACCATTCTTCGTCGACGGCGCGATTAAAAAGGCGAATTTGCGAATCGGGGTTTTCAATATTAATGATCGCACGGGCGTGCCCCATCGAAATTTTATTGTCACGAAGAGCCGCCTGAATCACGGGCGGAAGCTTCAGAAGCCGAATGTAGTTATTAACCGTTGTGCGGTTTTTTCCGACACGTTCGCCCAGTTCTTCCTGTTTCAGACTACACTCGGTAATAAGACGCTGATAGCTCAGGGCAATTTCTATGGAGTTGAGGTTTTCGCGCTGAATGTTCTCAATCAGAGCCATTTCCAGCATTTGCTGGTCATTGGCCGTCCGGACATAAGCCGGAATATGAGTCATTCCAATCAGTTTGGATGCCTGAAGACGCCGTTCGCCCGAAATTAACTGGTAGCGATCTTTGCCCAGTTGCCGAACCGTAATGGGCTGAATAATACCCTGAATCCGAATCGAGTCGGCTAATTCCTGTAAGGCTTCTTCATCAAAACGGGTACGGGGTTGAAAAGGATTTGTTTCAATCAGCGTTAAACTGATTTCCGTCATCGTACTAATGGACTCAAACGGCGACGGTTTCGACTGCCGATTGACCGCTTCGCTGTCGTGCAACAGGGCACCCAAGCCTCGGCCCAATCCTATCATCTTCTTATTCGGTGCTTTGGTGTTCGCGTTGTCCATACCTGTAGCGCGGGAGGAAGCCCGCATTTTCTCTACACTACTAACGGGTTCCCACCCGCTTTACACTTCATGTGGCATCAACCCGTTTTTAGCCAGAATTTCGCGGGCCAGATTCAGGTAGCTTACCGCTCCTTTGCTGTCGGCATCCTGAGCAAGTGCCGGAACGCCGAAGCTTGGCGACTCACTCAGTCGAATATTCCGCGGAATTATGGTGCTGAATACCATCTGCTGGAAATGACTGGTCACCTCGCCAACTACCTGATTTGAGAGTCGGACACGCAGATCATACATAGTCAGCAAAATTCCTTCAATGGACAAATGCGTATTTAATCGCGATTGAATAATCTTGATCGTATTGAGCAATTTACCCAGGCCTTCGAGCGCAAAATACTCGCATTGAACCGGAATTATAACTGAATCAGCAGCGGTCAGGCTGTTGATTGTAATTAACCCCAGCGACGGCGAGCAGTCGATAATGATGAAATCGTACTCGTCGCGGATGCTGTCGAGGGCATTTTTCATCTTATCCTCCCGGTTTTGGAGATTAATCATCTCGATTTCAGCACCAACGAGGTCAATGTGCGAAGGAAGTAAATTCAGGTTCGGGAAATCCGTCTGAATAATGGCATCCTGTGGACGAACTCCTTCGACCATGCACTCGTAAATGCTGTTCTCGATTTCTTTTGGATTGTATCCCAGCCCGGAGGTTGAGTTCGCCTGCGGATCTGCATCTACAATAAGCGTCTGAAATTCGAGGGCGGCCAAGCTGGCGGCCAAGTTGATTGTTGTCGTAGTTTTACCGACGCCCCCCTTTTGGTTGGCGATAGCAATGACTTTACCCATGGGTCTGTGCGTTGCAGTCCCAAAGATGCCGGATAGTTTTCACGAATGCAAGAACTGTTCCACGGAATGTTCCACAAAATTTAAGGAGTGAATGAGTGAATAAGTGAATAGCTGGCGCAAAAACTATTCACTCATTCACTCATTCACTCACTCACTCATTCACAATTAACTCAGGCCCAAACCTTTGTACCTTCGGTACAGTTGCGGCACATTTCTATTTCAGAACGGGAGCGGAGTAATGTCTGGCGAAACTCCTGGTAAGATGGACCCTGCCAGAGGTCAGCAAATGATTCGTTCTGAAGGTCACCAAGCCGATGGTGAGCATCTTTATCGAAACAGCAGGGCACCACCAGACCATCCCAGGTGATCACGCAGGAGTGCCACATTTTCCAGCAATGGTCACCGAAGCCATTCTTGATTGCATACGTCCCGTCGGATTGATGAGCGTACCGGCTATACTGGTCTATTGTCGGAATCAGGTCTGAACCGTGCTCATAATCATAGATCTGCGCCGTTTTCAGGCCAACTTCATCGACACCTAATTCACGCGCCAGTTTTTTCACTTCCGCGATCTGATGCTGGTTGGGCTTTACAACCAGAAACTGGAACACAACATGGGGCGTCCGCGATTTCAGTTCTTTTTTCCAGCGGATAATGTTCTTCGTGCCCTCCAGCACCTTTTCGAGTTTCCCACCTACCCGATACTGCTGATACACTTCCTGCGTTGTTCCATCGATGGAAATAATCAATCGATCCAGGCCCGATTCAACCGTTTTTCGAGCATTGGCATCGGTTAGGTAATGAGCGTTGGTGCTGGTTGCAGTATAGATATTACGGTCAGTGGCATACCGCACGAGTTCCAGGAACTGTGGGTGCAGATAGGGTTCGCCCTGAAAATAAAAGATCAGATAAAGCAGCGTTTCGTGCAGTTCATCGATCGTGCGTTTGTAGAGATCTTCCCCGAGCATTCCGGTCGGTCGCGTAAATGATCGCAGACCGCTGGGGCACTCAGGGCATCGCAAATTGCAGGAAGTAGTTGGTTCAAACGACACAGACATAGGCAAGCCCTGGTGCATGGACTGGCCCGTTTGTCGGGAACGGTAATAACTGTACAATACCTTCAGCGCATTAGCCACACGCTTTGGCGTTAGTTTGGAAGCAAAGTTAAGGCCGTCGAGCAGGTTGCGATTCATCGTGTAAAGGTACAACCGAAAGCGCTAGCGAAACACGTTCTTCAAATCAATCGAAATGTCATTGGTTAACAGGTATAGTTGCCCGAAACTACCAGCTTTTCAACCTTCCAACGACTCGATAGTATGCCAGATCCGGCATCCACCCTCCTCAAAAACCAGCTCCATCGAAGCTGTTTGCTCCAGTTCTGGAATCGTATCGGGTAACTCGTCGGAATAAGCTGCAGCAAAAACATAGCCCGTTGGCCCCGTGTGTGTCCAGGCAATGAAGTCACGATCGGTGCTCTGTGCATCGGGAGCCACCAGCCAGCGGGTTTCCTGACCGGCAATGACTGGCCAGATACGTTCGGCAAACGTCCGGATACGCAGAATACTTTTGAATTGCTCTACGTTCTGCCCCCATTCGTATGGGCCGTGCGTCACCTTATCGGGCTGACGATCATCTTCGATCTGAAAAACGTACAGTTTCGAGTATTCTTCGTTTGTTCCCCGCTCATCATGGAGATTACGCAATTCAAATCCCAGGCCGATATAACTGGGCATATCGGTAAGAAAGAGCGCCGTAAAATAGCGAAACAGATTGCCGGTCTGGTAAAATTCATCGAAGCGCGGATCATCTTTATCGGCCGAGATAACGGTAAAATTAGGCGCAAACCGACGCGTCTTCAAGTAGTCGTAATAGGCCGAGAACTGGCGATTAAACTCCTCAGAGCCCACGACCAGCGACTGCAAATCACCCAGCGTCGATTCAGCCTCAATGGCGTCCAGATGATCTAGTTCATCGCCATAACCCATCACATCAGGCGGAGCCAGAAATGTTTCGGCAAAGAACGCGAAATGAGGTGATCCATTCCCCCGGACATAGCGTTTGATGGCCCGCAAGGGGTCATAATAGTGCCCTATCATCTCCGGAACGCCCGCTGGCCGCATCTGAACATGCGCCATGTCGCCCCGCATAAAGTCGAAATTATAGGTCTGCTGACACTCGTGCACTTTCTGACAGATATAGGCCCAGGCCGGGTAATTCGGTCGGTCGAAGTCAAGCTCCCAGTTCTGGTTATTATCTTTCGATTCATAGAAACGATACCGGGCTAATGGGCCAAATACGCGCGACATCAGTTGCGGTTCGTCGAAGGCATACTGATACCACGTCTGCCCATACTCATCGACGATAAAATCTGTTGGATCGATATGAATTCCCCGATACGGTGGAGCCATTGTCATCGGCAGCGTTTCAAGTCCCTGTGCCGTCAGGTGACGAATCAGATTAATTCTCCGCTGAAGACGGCCGCCATAGTCGTTAAAATGACCAAACAAAATTCGTGATCGCTGATCGTCGGTCAGAATAGCCAGCTCGGTAGAAAAGAAAACGTCTTTGGCGAACGTTATCGGCGTTCCATCGGCGGCACCAACATACTTCAGGTATTGCCAGATCGCTTCTTCCACATATTTATAAACCAGACTGGAATGATCATTAATTTTATCGCCGTCGCGCTGAACCCACTCGAACAAGGACGGACAGGCCAGCACCATTTCCGAAAAACGGTCGGTATGCGGAATGACATCCATTCCAACGGTGCGCCCCATAGCATGGAGCAGGTTCATAACCACCTTTAGCTGTTTTTCGACCGTATCCAGCGCCGGAACAAAGCGCGCCAGATCGACATCAAAAAACTCAGGATTGATTTGCCAGCTTACCATGCCATATAAGCTCCCCACCACACCCGGCTCCCAGATCGGTAACAGGTGAATACTGTCATGACTGGCCGGAAGCGTGAGAACGTAATTGACAACCTGCCAAAAGGAGCCAGTCGTCCGTACGTTGACACCGATCATATTACTACGCTTCATCCATTCGCCATCGGGCCGACCTTTAACGGGGCTGGCAATGGTTTCAACCGGATCTAATGCCCGTCGAAGCGTTTCATTCCCTAAACGCTTGTGCAGCATTTCCAGCGTCTGATAGACCGAAAATTGCATGGCAAATTGCGGCAACAGATTGGTAATAAACGATGAACGCCCAGATTGATAGGCCTCCATGTAGATTGGGTGATTCAATTGCCAATCGGCTTTCAGATCGTTGGACAAGATAGACATGGAGCAAATGTAAAACGGTTTTTATAAAACCAAATAGACTTGTTAATTGTCTACTTATTTATCGAGAGCACATCAAACTAATGAATAGCCTTCGGGTCTGAATTACTGTCGACAATCGGGATGTTCAAAACAGACGTTGTCATTATTGGTGGCGGGCTGGCTGGCCTGGTCAGCGCCCTTGAACTGGCGAAAGCGGGCCATGCCGTTGTGCTCGTGGAGCGTAAGTCCTATCCGTTTCATAAAGTCTGTGGCGAATATGTATCGAACGAAGTAAAACCTTACATCCAGGCTTTAGGCGTTAACCTCGAGAGCCTTGGAGCGGCCACTATCAATCATTTTCAGGTATCGGCTCCTTCGGGTCGGTCGTTATGTGCGCCCCTTGATCTGGGCGGATTTGGCATCAGTCGTTATACGCTTGACCATGAGTTGTATCAGTTAGGAAAAGCCGCTGGTGTTGAGTTCCTGCTCAACCAAGAGGTCGACAGCGTACTATTCAATGACAGCCTGTTTACGGTTTCAGTAAGCGACCGACTCACTGGAACCAGCCAAATCCTGACCAGTCGATTAGTGATTGGTGCCTTTGGAAAACGATCCAAACTCGACAAAACCCTCGATCGGTCTTTCCTGCGACAACCCGCTCCGGCAAGCCGGTCTTCTTATATCGGAGTCAAGTACCACATCAAATGCGATTTCCCGACGGATCTGATAGCGCTGCATAATTTCACGGATGGCTACTGCGGTATGTCGGCCATTGAAGACGGCAACTATTGTCTCTGTTACCTGACAACCCGCTCTAATTTGCGCTTATTTGGCAACATTCCTGATATGGAGCGAGCTGTTTTATATAAAAATCCACATCTGAAGATTGTCTTTGAGAACGCTGATTTTTTGTATGACAAACCTGAAGTGATCAATGAAATTTCATTTGCGTCGAAACAGTCCGTCGAAAATCATATGCTCATGGTGGGCGATTCGGCCGGGTTGATTACCCCCTTGTGCGGCAATGGCATGGCCATGGCTATTCATGGGGCAAAGCTGGCCAGTAATCTCTCGGCTGCTTTTTTGAGCGGTCAGCTAAACCGCTCCGATATGGAACAACGCTACCAGCGCGATTGGTCGAAGTTGTTTGCTCAACGCCTTTGGGTTGGCCGGACTGTACAACAACTCTTTGGTACTGACTGGTTATCGGAGCTGGCCGTGCGGACGCTGAGTGCGTTCAAACCGGCGCTTCGCGGCATTATGCGCCAGACCCATGGAGCCATAATTTGAAAAAGCCGTTCTCAGTAAGCAGTGTGCCGGGCTTGATTGCCTACTGAGAACAGAGAACCTGCCTATTCGCTTTTAAATCGCTTTGGGAAGCGAACCCGAACCAGAGTGCCTCTGTCGGAATTGGTTTCGATATCAAGATTAGCTTCCAGCAACTCACAAAGGCGTTTTACAATATGCAATCCGACACCTTCTCCTTTCGATTTGATGACGTTCGGTTGGCGTGGAGGGCCTGGCGACTCACTCACTGGCAGGTCTGGCTTAACCCGGCTATCAAATACGGATGCGCTATCCTGAGTAGGCTTCAGCGTACCGACTATCGACGTAAGTGAACTATCGGGCATTCCTGGCCCTGTATCCTGAATGCCAACTGTCCATTGGTGATCATTTTCTTCTACCCAGGAAATAGAGACAACACCCGTTGAGGTGTACATGAGTGCATTTAATAACAGATTTTGAACAATGCGTCGAACCTTACCCGGATCGCTTTTTACCACAAGCTGTTCTGGGCCATCGGCCAGAAGTGGTAAACCCTGCTGAATGGCCAAAGGCTGAGCACTCTGCACTAATTCGTGCAATAGAGCTGCTACATCGAACTCACTGATTTCCGGGGTCTCCTGCCCCGCTTCTAGCCGGGCCAGACTCATCAGGCTTTGCAGCATGGTTTCCAGACTGGTCAGGTTTCGGTTGAGCATCGCCATCAACTGGTTACGCTCTTCGGGACTTTGATTATCCAGATCGAGCATAAAGACAGCCCCTTGCGCAATGCCTACGCTACTGCGAAGATCATGGCTGGATGTTCGTAAGAGGTCCGATCGCTGACGAGCAAGTTCGTTTAGTTGATCTAGGGCCGCCTGAAGTGTATCAGCACGGCTAACTGCGGCCGTTCTTTCCAGGTCATCGTAGCGAGCAGCACTTCCTTCGAGCGTCTCTTCATTGATTCCAATAATTTCACCATATGCCCGCGTAAGCACGTTTGCATTCGTGGCTGGATAAAGCTCGGCATACGTCTTTAATTCATCCGAAATAATTCGAAACAGATGTCCGACTTCTTTCAGCAACTCCCGTAATGTGTATCCTTTATGCCACCGATGTAACCCATGTTCGTTGGCGACTTGCATAGGGTCCAGTTCTGCCGGTTGTCCACTCAGTCGCTGCCCCAGAATATTGAGAATGGTTGGCACCATATCATTAAACTCTTCGCGGGAGAGTCCAGAAGTAGCCAGTATGGTTGTATCCTGTTCGCAGCGGGTTCGCCATCCGTTGAGTATTGCCTCGCGCCGGGCAAATAAGTAGGTAGCTAAGTCTGGTTGCAACGAAGCCGCTGATAAAGGCTCATTTGTCATAGCATTAGCAAATTTTAGTGTATGTAGACTAGTGGTTTTTATCAATTCTATTAACTGTAATGGCTTAATTGAGTTTTATAGTTATGCTGGTAAAGTCGTTTTTTTCGGTTCTGGTTATTTCAGGAATTTCGCCGAAAGGCGTGCTGCGGTTCTTAATGATATTCTGATAATACGTGGCACACCTTGCTGCGAAACGCCTAATAGCATAGGCTCAGTCTACTGAATTATACCACAAGGATTATTCAGCAATGCTGGCTTGAGCAACTCCATTTCTCAGGAAAAGAAATGACGCATTCAGCAATTCGTAACCAGTCACTCTGGTAGCTGTCAGCGAACTCAATTGCTATTTTTTCTTGATTCTACCCCTTATATTGCCATACTAATCTTAAATCTCCTTCTCAACGCAACAAATGAGCTTGAATCGTCACAATTTGTCAGTAAGCAGCCAGAATTTTAAGCACGCCAGTCTGCTGGTTGTTGAAGACAATGACGACCATTGGCGTTTGATACAGCTGGCAATGGGCCGGTCATTGGCAGAGGTTAAAGCAATTCGGGCAGCCAACGCCGATGAAGCTATTACCTACCTGAATAATTGTTTCTTAAATGGCCATGATTTACCAAAACTGATCCTGCTTGATTTATATCTGCCCGATCGTGAAGCAGGATGGGGTTTATTGAAACAGCTTAAGCACAGTTCATCGGCCTTTAAACAATTACCCATTGTCATTCTAAGCTATTCTAATAACCGGGAAGACATTACCGAATCCTATTTCTACGGAAGCACATCCTACATCACTAAACCTACCGATGTAGGAGAATGGCAATCCTATATTGAAACCCTCCGCATTTATTGGTGGGAAACAGTTACGTTACCGAACGATCGCATCATCATGTAAGTACGGCTATTGATCCTTGCAGGGAATCTGCATTCGTTATTATTGAACAGTCATTTACTGCTCATTACTTTATCAATGGGTAACGCAGCAAAGGTTAGCCAGTACCGGCAAATACGCTCGGTAGCTTCAGTAAAAGCAACATAATTGGTTTCACAGACAACCGAATTGGCTCCGGCAGCGTAACAGATTTCAACGTCATTGCCCGACTGCTCCCGCAAAAACACAACGGTAGGAATCTGCCGGAATCGATTATCTGTCTTAATAAATTCAAGCGTATTCAATAAGGCCCAGCCAACCGTCCGAACTTCCAGCAATACCAGGGCAGGCAGGCTCTCGGGTACAGTCTGGGGCAACTGCCCAATCAGTGAAGTACTGGATTCGAAAAACTGAATGGTGTAATGGGGGCATTTTTCGCTGATAATCTCTGCCAGCAACTGGCGTTTTCGTTCGTCCTGCATAAACGTATACACGAATCGCTCAGGCAATTCGATTCCCTGTTTTGCTCGACCGACCTGGCTTTTGCCGTTCATTTCAACGGGTTCCTCCCGTAAGCCTTCCGTTCCATTCGTTTCATCGTGAGTTGTATTGGAAGCGTGTAAACTATCGGCCACCTCCAGCCATCGACGGCGGCTAATAGGCAGTAGCGTTCCCCCCACCATGGTTATAGATCCCGGTGCTTTCGCACGCAGGGGCGGGGTGATATCTTGTATATAAGCTGGATTTATCAGCGCCGTCTTATGAATTCTGATGCATGACGGCAGCAACTTTTCAAAGTAAGTTAATGACTTCGACACCAACAGCCGGGGTCTGTCTTTGAAGTAGACCCACGTGTAATTACTAGCGCCTGTCAGATGAGTAATTACCGCCAAATTGCTCACTATCTCCTTCTGCTTCATACTCTACTAAAGCAGTGTTTGTATTTTTTTGTTTATCAGGAAACGGAGACAGCGGGCTAAACTGGCTTCATCGTACGTATCTCAAAGCACACCTCCGATCGGCCTGATTAGGATTTTTTCTGGAAATTATCAATTTAACACTCTTTTAACCGCGCCTTAAGACCAATTTAAGTTGTTGACGGCACCTTTGCGCAGGGTAATTTAGTCCACCGCCAATTCATGAATAAATTCATCAAAGGCATTCTGTCGTTCTCACTGAAGAACAAATTCTTTATATTTTTCCTGACGGCACTGGCTGTTGTTGCAGGGATTATTAGCTACCAGAATACGCCCATCGAAGCCTTTCCGGATGTAACAAATACTCAGATTACGCTCATCACACAGTGGCCTGGCCGCTCGGCTGAAGAGATTGAGAAATTCGTTACGATCCCCATCGAAATTGGGTTGAACTCCGTTCAGAAACGTACAGACATCCGATCGACATCGCTTTTTGGCCTGTCGGTCGTTAAGGTACTTTTTGAAGATGGTGTCGATGACGCATTCGCTCGCCAGCAGGTTAACAACCTACTTAACGGCGTCGAACTTCCGGAAGGAATCAAGCCCGACGTTCAGCCACCCTACGGCCCAACCGGCGAGATTTTCCGGTATACGTTGCAGTCGCCGACACGCACGGCCCGCGAACTGAAAACCTTGCAGGATTGGGTCATTGAACGGCAGTTGAAGAGTGTACCGGGTGTGGCCGATGTGGTCAGTTTTGGAGGTGAGGTAAAAACGTATGAGATCTCGGTCGATCCGCGCCGGTTAAGCGACTACAACATTACACCCCTTCAATTATATCAGGCCGTAGCCAATTCCAACGTCAATGTTGGCGGTGATGTGATCGAAAAAAATTCGGAGGCTTATGTCGTTCGGGGAATCGGTCTGTTAAAAAACCAGCAGGATATCCAGAACGTCATTATTAAAAACGCCAACGGAACACCGATCATGGTTCGCAATGTAGCCCAGGTTTCTGAAGCGGCTCTACCCCGGCTCGGTCAGGCAGGGCGCGATAAACAGGACGATGTTGTTGAGTGTATTGTTGTAATGCGCAAGGGCGAAAACCCCAGCGAGGTCATTGAGCGGGTAAAGGATAAAATCAATGAGCTCAACACCAGCATTTTACCGTCCGACGTACAGATAAACACGTTCTATAACCGCGAAACGCTGATTCATTTTGCGACCCATACCGTAACGCACAATCTTATCGAGGGTATCGTGTTCGTAACGGTTATCGTGTTCCTGTTCATGGCCGACTGGCGAACAACGGTCACGGTGTCGATCATCATTCCTCTGGCGTTGCTGTTTGCCTTTATCTGTCTGCGCCTGAAGGGAATGTCGGCCAATCTGCTCTCCATGGGTGCCATCGATTTTGGTATCATCGTCGATGGGGCCGTGGTTATGGTAGAAGGTATTTTTGTGACGCTCGATGAACTGGCTCACGAACGGGGCATGGCCAGGTTCAATAAACTGGCCAAGCTGGGTGTTATTCGTAAGACAGGAACAGAAATGGGGAAAGCTATTTTCTTCTCTAAACTGATCATCATTACCTGCCTTGTCCCGATTTTTTCGTTCCAGAAAGTTGAAGGCAAAATGTTCTCGCCACTCGCCTGGACCCTCGGGTTCGCGCTGCTGGGGGCACTCATTTTCACACTGACGCTGGTGCCGGTACTGGCGAGTATATTGCTCCGCAAAAACGTTCGCGAAAAACACAATCCATTCGTGAACCTCGTGACCAAATACTCGACAAAAGCATTTGGATTCACCTTCGCTCACAAGAAAATGAGCCTGCTTGTCACGGCCATTATCGTTGCTATCGGCTTATCTGGTTTTACGCTGCTTGGCACCGAGTTTCTGCCCGAACTCAACGAAGGCTCTATTTATGTCCGGGCCACAATGCCCATGAGCATTTCGCTGCCCGAATCGGTGAAGCAAACGGTTCAGATGCGCCATATTTTTGAAGACTTTCCTGAAGTAAAAGGCGTCATTTCACAAACGGGCCGTCCTAACGATGGAACTGATCCGACAGGCTTCTATAACATTGAGTTTCTGGTGGATATCTATCCACAGGATGACTGGAAAAGCGGCCTGACGAAAGAACAGCTCATCGACAAAATGCAGGAACGACTGAGTGTCTTCCCTGGTGTGAACTTCAACTTCTCGCAGCCCATCATGGACAACGTTGAAGAAGCCGTATCGGGGGTTAAAGGGTCCATTGCCGTTAAAATTTACGGTCCCGATCAGAGCATTCTGGAAGAAAAGGGGGGTCAAATTGAAAAGCAACTGGCTACCGTACATGGTATTGAAGACCTTGGCCTGATTCGTACGACGGGTCAGCCTGAGATGCGGATCGAACTCGACGAGCAGAAACTGGCTGTTTATGGCGTTAACAAAGCGGATGCTGAAGCCGTAATCGAAATGGCCATCGGCGGGAAAGCTGCCACGGAGATATACGAAGGGGAGCGCAAATTTGACCTTCGTATCCGATACGACCGCCCGTTCCGGTCAAACGAGCAGCAAATCAGCCAGCTTATGGTGCCAACGGAGAGTGGTTCGATGATCCCGATCAAAGAAATTGCTCATGTATATACCCAAACCGGACCGGTATTGATCTTCCGTGAAGCCAGTCAACGATATGGAGCGGTGAAGTTTTCGGTTCGGGGCCGCGACATGGGTGGTGCCGTTGCCGAAGCTCAGCAAAAAGTAACGGCTAATGTGAAATTGCCAGCGGGTTATACCATAAAATGGGCGGGTGATTTTGAAAATCAGCAACGGGCAACCCTCCGCCTGGAACAGGTCGTACCGATTAGCCTGCTGGGTATTTTCTTTATTTTGTTTGTGTTGTTTGGCAACGTGAAGGATGCCGGTCTGGTGCTGTTCAATGTACCCTTTGCGATTATTGGCGGCATTGCGGCTTTGCTAATCACGCACGTCAACTTCAGCATCTCGGCCGGTATCGGCTTCATTGCGCTGTTCGGTATTTGTATTCAGAATGGCGTTATTCTGATATCGGTTTTCAAGAAAAACCTGCATAACAAAATGTCGCTCAATGATTCGATTCACCTGGGTGTGGTTTCACGCATTCGTCCAGTGGTTATGACGGCAATGATGGCTGGCATTGGTCTGATTCCGGCGGCTGTTTCGCACGGGATCGGCTCCGAAACGGCCAAACCACTCGCGATCGTCGTAATCGGTGGTTTGATCACAGCCACACTCCTGACATTGTTCGTGTTTCCGTTAATTTTTTACGCCTTCTACCGGAATAAGTTTGCAGCGCTCTCCGAGTAAGCATACCGTTAAACGAACGAGCGGTATCCGTTTCAGAAACGGATACCGCTCGTTCGTTTAACTAAGTAGTACGGCCAAACCGCTACATAGCTTAAAATCCTATTCGCTCACGGGTTTGCTGAATACCCAGCGTCCGGGCCAGCTCGAAAGCGATGCGATCGTCATATTTTCGTTTCCAGTAATCGGCCTCCAGACGGAGCTTATCCAGTTCAACCTGTTGCTTCTCAACAATCAGGTTCAGGGTTGCCAGCTCATGGGCAATGTCCTGCTCATTTTTTTGCTCAACGACCTGCGCCGGAATAGCCTCATCGGAAAGCAATACCAATGGCGATAGAGCCAGCACGCTGGCAATCTGGTTCAGGCGCGAAAGGGTCAGTTCAGTTTTACCGCGCTCAATATCGCCATAAGCTGTTGTTGACAGATTGAGCAGATCGGCCATATTTTCCTGCGATAAACCCCGCTGGAGACGTTGCAGCCGTATTTTTTCTTCGATGGACGTCTTCATATCAAGTAACTACGATAAATTCTAAACCCAAACCGACACTAATTTTCGGTAGGATAACGCAATTTTGCAAGGAAAGAATTCGGATCGGCCGGATATTAGCGTTAGGAACACCCAACGTCCAGTATCAATAAATCCCGAACCTGATTCGCCCATTATTCGTTCTCAAACCAAAGGAGTAAACCCAATTATGAATCAAGAAAAAGAATTCCGCAATTTCGCGGTACACCACATGGGCCTCAATGGCCTGACCGTAGATGGTTATATGAACCACACTGTCGAAAACATGACTCGCTCGGTTATTGAAGAACGTCCGATGAACTTCCGTGAAGTAGACGTCTTCTCCCGGCTCATGGCCGACCGTATTATTTTCATGGGCCTGCCCGTCGATGACAACATTGCTAACATTATTGTGGCGCAGTTGCTGTTTCTGGAGTCGGCTGATCCTAAAAAAGACATCCTGATGTATTTGAATAGCCCTGGCGGCTCGGTATATGCCGGTCTGGGTATTTATGATACAATGCAATATGTTCGGCCCGATGTTGCCACTGTCTGCACGAGCCTGGCAGCATCGATGGGTGCTGTGTTGCTCGCTGGCGGTGCTGCCGGAAAACGGTCGGCTCTGCCCCATGCCCGTGTTATGATTCACCAGCCATCGGGTGGTGCACAGGGAACCTCGAAGGATATGCAGGTGACCATGAAAGAAATGCTTGAATTAGAAAAAGATCTGTATCGCATTTTAGCCAGTCACTCCGGTCGTACGTACGAAGAAATCGAACAGGCTTCCGACCGCGACAAGTGGTTCAGAGCCGAAGAAGCCAAAGAATACGGTCTGATCGACGAAGTCCTTCGCCGGGAAAAAGCGTAAGCTGATTTCTTCAAAACATATAGTTTTGATCAGTTGATTAACATCAATAAGCGCAGATTGCCTCCGGGCGGTCTGCGCTTATTTGCGTTAAGGACTTTATACCAACTAACCGTTCGCTAAACATTTTGCCCTGAAGAAACGTTTTCCCTACAGTATAGCGTTTCATGACCTGATAGTGCCTGGCTTCAACCAATAACCCGCATGAGAATCGGTTCTATATTGATTCGGCTGAGCTATATAGCGGTTCTTCTGAAACTGACTGGCTGTTCGGCTCCGAAAGCCGACGAATCTGGCCCAACCCCGCACTATCGGCTCCATAAAACAACTTCATACGCCATTGCCGGACGTACTGTCAATGTCGATACAACGGTCTTTACGTATGACGCGACCGGGCGTCTGACCAATTACGAATCTCATGGGACCGATCCAAAGCTTATTCGCAAAACAACCCTTTCCTACAACTCAGCCGACCGGATTGATCATATTGATCAGATTTTGCCCAGTAGCTATGTCGACGGTGTTAACAGGATAATTGGATTTCGGGCGGTTTACAGTTACAATGCAACAGGGAACGCCGAAACGGTTAAAGTATCCCTAATTGCTGAAGGCTTTACCCTATTCATTCCGCAGGATGAGTATAGTCTTACCTACGGAGCTGATAATATACCAACTAAAATAAGCCATGTTAACCTGAATAGCCCGTATCAGGATGAGTATGCTTATGTGTATTCAGGCGGTAATGCCGTTAAAGTCCGGTATTCAACTCACACGCAAACCGTAGACTACAGTTATCAGTATGATGATAAGCCAAATGCTTACAAAGGAACTGTAAAGCTCATTCCTGCTATTGATCCGTATAATAAAAACAATCTGATCAGCGATCTCACACCCACCTACAACGAACAGGGTTATCTCATAAAAACAATAGGCTCAGGGCAATACCAGGGTAATATAGCCACCTACGACTACGAGCAATACCTTGCGAAATAAGCAAGGCACTACTGTAACCCGACCAATGTCTTTTATCAGCTTATTTGGCCTTTTCAATACCAAATGGTAATTTTGTTAATTACGAACGGCCCAAATTAGCATGGGTCATTTTTTCTGCTGAACTTAGTTTAAAAAGCGCCGGGACAAACTGTTAACAAAACCAGTCAATAGCCTGCCCAGGTAGCTATTTATTCGTATAACTACGTCAAATACACTGCAACCTTACATGCCACAAATCAGTTGCTCGTTCTGCGGACGGCGCAAAAACGAGGTACTGTTGCTGCTATCGGGCATCGACGCACACATCTGTAACTACTGCATTGAGCAGGGACACCAGGTGGTACTGGAAGAAATGCGCCCGAAACGGAGCGAACCGACAGAGGTAAATATCAACCTCATCAAACCCGTTGAGATGAAGCGCCACCTCGACCAGTATGTTATTGGTCAGGATGATGCAAAAAAAGCCATTACCGTAGCGGTCTATAATCACTACAAACGGTTGATGCAGCCCAAAACCAATGATGACGTTACGATCGAAAAATCGAACATCATTATGGTGGGCGAAACGGGTACGGGCAAAACGTACCTGGCCCGATCAATCGCTAAAATTCTTGAAGTCCCTTTCTGCATTGCCGACGCCACCGTCATTACCGAAGCCGGTTATGTAGGTGAAGATGTCGAAACTATTCTGACACGACTATTACAGGCCGCCGATTACAACGTTGAAACAGCAGAACGCGGGATCGTTTACATCGATGAGATTGACAAAATCGCTCGTAAGTCCGATAATCCAAGCATTACGCGCGATGTAAGCGGAGAAGGGGTTCAGCAGGCCTTGTTAAAGTTGCTGGAAGGCTCTGTCGTTAACGTCCCCCCCCAGGGAGGCCGTAAACATCCCGACCAGCGGCTGATCGCCCTCAATACGGAAAATATTCTCTTTATATGCGGGGGAGCTTTTGACGGGATCGAGCGTCATATCGCCAAACGGATCAACACTCGGCCTATTGGTTTCTCCGGCGATCGTCGGCTGAATGATACCTTCGAAAAAGGTCACCTGATGCGGTATATCTCTGCTCTTGATCTGAAATCATTCGGTCTGATTCCGGAACTTATCGGCCGACTGCCCGTTCTGGCGCATCTTGAACCGCTCGACCGCGATGCGCTGATGCAAATTCTGACGGAGCCGAAAAATGCAATTACCAAGCAGTATAACAAGCTTTTCCAGATGGAGGGAATAACCCTGCACTGGGACCCCAGCGCCCTGAACTATATTGTTGATCAGGCTTTGCAATATGGACTCGGAGCACGCGGTCTACGGTCTATATGCGAATCAATCATTATGGATGCGATGTTCGAGATGCCCTCACAAACCGGGGTTAAAGAACTAACCGTAAGCCTGGAATACGCTCAGGAGAAATTCGGCAAGTCGAGCACTTATCAGATGCGTTCAGTAGCCTGACAATAGGAATTTATTAAAAAACAAGCCCCGATTTCCTGACGAAATCGGGGCTTGTTTTTTCCATTAAATCGGATTTTATCGATGGTTTTCAACAAATGTAAAGGCAGCCGGTTTACCCCTTGATAAGTCTATTCGTTACACGTAAGCCAATCAATTTAACACAATGAAAACCAATACTCAACGCTTGTTGGTAGGTCTCCTGATGACCACCCTGTTCACTGCCTGCAACCGCCCGGTCGCCTATTTTCAGAAAAGCCCACGCGAACACTTTGCGGTGACCACACCAACGCCCGCACCTGTCGTAACGACTGAATCCGCTCCCGTAGCCCTGGCTGCGACTACCGTTACACCCGAAACCGCGTCAGGCCCGGTTGCCCAGGCCACCCAGGTGAACGAAGCGCTAAATCAAATGGATGCTCTGGTTCGTAACGACAGCAAATTAGCTGCCGACAAAACCGTTCAGAAACGTCTGAATCGCATTCGGTCGTTAGTAGCCTCCACCTCCGCTAAATCTACGCTGGCACCTTCGGCAACTACTGCTCCCAAGAAAGCAAGCCTGATGGAACGGCTCGTGCTGAAGCAGATGAATAAAAAAATCAGCAAACAACTTGCTCCGAATAACCCCAATAAAACAATGGCCAATACCGGTATTCTGGCAACAGGTGCCGTTCTGGTTATTATTGGTCTATTGCTACTCCTGCTAACTACTGGTACCGGCGCAACCGTCGGTGTTATTGTTCTGCTGGCAGGTGCCGTCATTTTACTGGTTGGATTGCTGTAGCGAAATTTTCTGATCAGGACTATGTATCCCGTTCAGCCTTCTTACACACTGGCTGAACGGGTTTTTATTGCGATTTTCCGGTTCGCTCACTCAGATTCCAACTTTTTTCAAGCGAATACGCGATAATTGCGCAACAAACCGATAGAGTTCCAGTTGTTGAGTTTGATAATTTTATGGTCCCACTAAAAAAAACGTGTTCTATGAGCCCAATTTCCAAACACCTTTTCGCAGCCCTGTTAGGGGTATCTATCCTTTCTTCATGCAGCCGTCCGGTAGCTTACTTCCAGCCAAGTCAGCGCGAACATTTCACGTCGCCTAAAACCGAAACCGTTGCAGCCGTCGCCCCGACTGTAGCACCCATAGCCGAGCCAGTTGCAACCGAAGCGCCTGTCGCATCTGAAGCCGCTCCCGCTCAAACAGCACAGGTTGCTCAGGCAAAGCAGGCAATGAGTCAGATTGAAGCCTATGTTCGCAACGATAGCAAACTGGCATCCAACAAGAAACTGACGACGCGGATGGCAAAAGTGAACGAGTTACTCGCGACTGCAACCGACAAGGCTGACGTATCAACAAAGGCTACATCAGCGAAGAAAATGAGCCTGATGGAGCGGGTGATGCTCAAGAAACTGGATAAGAAGATTAAAAACCATGTAGCACCTGAGGAGACCAAAGCGCTTAACCGAAATACCAAAAATGGTATCATCATCGGTGCTATCGGTCTTATTCTATCGCTCATTTTCGGTGGCGTGCTTGGGGTAATTGGTCTCGTTCTGCTCGTGGTCGGTATCGTTCTGATTCTATTGGGCGTTCTGGAAAGCTAGAACAAAGTGCTTAAACTATTCCTAAAGTCGGCGTGACTATCGATCAGATCAGTCACGCCGACTTTTTTGTACTCCTTCCTACCACCGCTCACACGATTTATGCCAATTTTTAAGCGTATTCCAGCATTTCTTATACCTACTGGTTAACAAAGTTACCAACGCGTGGTTGTTGGGAATGAGAATCAATAATTATACTTTAAACGAAAACTGCTCTATGAAAACAAGTCTCAAACACGTTTATTTTGCTCTGATTGGAATAGCGATTCTCTCGTCCTGCAGTCGCCCCGTGGCTTATTTTCAACGTGGCCCGGTCGAACGCTATCACACATCAACGATTGAACCAGCCGCCGTTCGTACACCTGCCGAAATTACCCCATCGCCCGCACCCTCCTCAATCACCAGCGACGTAACGATTCCAGTAGCCTCCCCCACCGAACAGGTTGTTCAGGCCAAACAGGCCGTGAATCAGATCGAAGCGTACGTACGCAATGATAACAAACTAGCCTCCAACAGGAAATTGACGAGCCGGATCGAGCGGGTTAAATCAATGCTTAGCTCGACATCCGCGAAAATGTCGCTGGCTTCGACCCCGCCTGTCGCGTCTAAAAAAATGACGCTGCTTGAACGTGTAGCCGCCAAAAAGATCAATAAAAAAATTCAGCAGAAACTATCACCTGAGCAGCCTATGGCCACGTCAATGCTAACCATTGGCCTGATTGTAGCAGCAGCCGGTTTGTTATTGCTTCTTATTGGCAACGGCTTTGGTGCGGTCATTGGCGCCATCGCTTTAGTGGTTGGCCTGGTGCTGATTCTGCTGGAACTTTTGAAACAATAAGCTTAGTCAACCATAGCATGCAGACTCCATTTTCGGTGATTCTAATCCACGGTCACGGTGTCGATGCATCCATCTGGGATAGCATCCACGCCGATCTGGCCCTGGATCACCCTGTTCTAAAACCTGACGTTGCCCGCCTGACTTCACATGCAACCATTGAAGCTTATGCGGAAGAGCTAAACGCCCGGCTCCAGGCTGCTTCCATCAACGATGTAGTGCTGGTTGGCCATTCGATGGGTGGTTATATAGCGCTGGCTTTTGCCGAACGTTA
Source organism: Spirosoma endbachense (assembly GCF_010233585.1). NCBI lineage: Bacteria > Pseudomonadati > Bacteroidota > Cytophagia > Cytophagales > Cytophagaceae > Spirosoma > Spirosoma endbachense. The sequence goes on along the minus strand of NZ_CP045997.1, from coordinate 8,132,254 downwards.
CCCGACACAGGTGCGTGGTCTGGTCCTTTACCATTCGACGGCCTACGCCGACGACGAAGATCGTAAAGCACAGCGTCGCCAGCTTATTGAAACGATGCGCACTCAGGGCGGGGCACAATTCATTGAAAAGCAACTCCCGAAAATGGTTGCACCCGATTATCCTGCCGAAAAAGTACAGGAGCTGATCGATCGCTATCGGGATTTGCCTACCGATGCGCTCATTGCCGGTATGGAAGCCATTGCGGGACGCCCCGATCGGACGAACATTTTACGGGATGCGCCCTTTCCGATCCTGCTGGTTTTAGGAAAAGAGGATCAGCTCATACCCCTTGAGAAAACAAAGAAACTGGCCGAATTATCGGATCGAATCCGTGTAGCACTAATCGACAACGCGGGCCATCTGAGCATGGTCGAACAACCCGAAGCATCGCAGACAATACTCCGCGACTTTGTGAAGCCGCTCTAAGCAGTCATTTGACGATAGATGAGCAACTAAGAGGAGGCCAACTGGCTTCCTTTTTGCGTTTAAACGCCGTTTTCCCCCCGATTCTCCGTAAACTTGCACTGGTTTTCAAGAACCTGGTCATCATTATCATCGTAAATGCCGGATACATTGGTTATTCGGTCTGGCAATGGCTGAACTTTTTAACGTTTACCCGCTCTACGACATTGAACCCGTTCGGGCGCAGGGAAGCTATTTATGGGACACAAATGGCACCCGTTACCTCGATCTATATGGCGGTCATGCCGTAATTTCGGTCGGCCACACGCACCCACGTTATGTGCAGGCGTTAACCGATCAGCTTCATAAAATTTCGTTCTATTCTAATTCTGTCCGAATACCTCAGCAACAGGAACTGGCGGATAAACTGGGAAGCCTTTCAGAGCATCCTGATTATGCGCTGTTTCTATGTAATTCCGGAGCAGAAGCGAACGAAAACGCCCTCAAACTGGCGTCGTTTCACAATGGCCGGACACAGGTAATTGCCTTTCGGAAAGGCTTCCATGGGCGTACGGCGGGCGCTGTTGCCGCCACCGACAATCCATCCATTGTCGCACCTGTCAACTATAACAAGCACGTTACGTTTCTGCCCTACAACGACGCCGAAGCAGCTCGGGAAGCGATCACAACCGAAACTTCAGCCGTCATCGTTGAAGGCATCCAGGGTGTGGGCGGAATACATGTCGCCAGTGATGACTTTCTGCAAACCCTCCGGAAACGGTGTGATGAAACCGGTACGGTCCTGATTCTGGACGGCGTTCAGTGCGGTTACGGTCGCTCAGGGAAGTTCTTTTCGCACCAGTTCAGTGGTATTCAGGCCGATATCATTTCGATGGCGAAAGGCATGGGCAATGGATTTCCAATTGGTGGCATCCTGATATCTCCCAAATTCAAAGCCAGCTATGGTTTGCTTGGCACCACCTTCGGTGGTAACCATCTGGCCTGCACAGCCGCTATAGCTGTACTGGATATCATGAAAGAAGAAGGACTGATCGAAAATGCCGTTCGTATGGGCGATTACTTCATGAACGGTATTCGGCAGATTGGTGGTTATAAAGAATTGCGCGGTCGAGGGTTGATGATCGGGATCGAGTATGATTTTCCGGTTGAGTCGCTGCGTAAAAACTTATTGTTTGAGCATAAGCAATTTACCGGCGTAGCGGGTAAAACGATAATCCGGTTGTTGCCTTCGCTGGCTATTGGTACAGACGAAGCCGACATGTTCCTGGAAGCGCTGGAAAAGTGTTTAAAAACAGAGCAAACAGCGGCTTAAAATGAGTGGTGTCGGGTTTGAGAACACGACACCACTCATTTACATATCCAGTATTTTTTTGACAGACAGAGCATCTGGATCTGATAGTGAATAGACGAAGATTGCCAATTTATTTTTTGCATAAGCATCAACCCAATAACCATTAATGGTTTTAGGGCAGGTATAAAAAGGCTCTTCAAGTCGATCTTTATTATCCGCATCAGCAATTAATAGTATATCAAGAAAATCACGAAAATCGTAGAAATTTCGTGTATGGTTTTCAGAAAATCGTTCAGCTATGCAATCCCTAATTCTAATAATTCGGTTCATATCACACCTTGTTTTTAGATCCATTTTTAAACTTCAGTAAAGCTACAGGTGACAGTAAATGTATCCTAATTCATAACTTGTTTTAGTTATGATAGCCCCATAAAAAAAACGAAGCGATTTACCTTTGCTTAACTTACATTCATGATAAACTGGCAGGAGTATATTCATTCGGACGAAAAAGTATTATTGGGGAAACCTGTCATAAAAGGAACGCGCTTATCCGTTGAATTTCTGTTAGAACGTCTGGCAGACGGCTGGACGGAGCAGGATTTATTAGACAATTATCCGCGCCTTTCAAAAGAAGCTTTGCAAGGTATTTTTTGCCTTTACAGTAACACATAAATGACTAATTTTCTGTCCCTCGCCGATGTCACTGACCTCGACGCCCTGATACAATCTGGCCGCGATGCCAAAGCCAACCCGTTTGCCGATCAACACCTGGGGAAAAACAAAACCATTGGGCTTATTTTCTTTAACTCCAGCCTCCGCACGCGCCTAAGTACCCAGAAAGCAGCTCAGAACCTCGGCATGAACGTCATGATCATGAATGTCGGGCAAGACAGCTGGGGTTTGGAAATGGAAGAAGGCGTATTGATGAATGGCGACAAAGCCGAGCATGTTCGTGAGGCCGCTGCGGTGATCGGCCGTTACTGCGACATGATCGGCATTCGGGCTTTTGCTGAGCTTAAAGACCGCGATAAAGATTACAAAGAGCAGGTCATGCACCAGTTTGCACGCTATGCAAACGTCCCGATTGTTAATCTGGAATCAGCAACGCGCCACCCGTTGCAATCATTGGCCGATTGCATCACCATTGAAGAAGCGAAAGCCAATTCGAGTCTGATTCCGGCCCGCCCGAAAGTGGTGTTGACCTGGTTGCCTCACTTCAAGCCCCTGCCACAGGCCGTCGCCAATTCGTTCTGTGAGTGGATGAATGCCCGCGCCAAATCAGGGAACGTAGATTTTGTGGTAACACATCCCGAAGGCTACGAACTCGCTCCTGAATTTGTTGGCAACGCCCGTGTCATGCATAATCAGGATGAAGCTTTTGATGGCGCCGACTTCATCTATGGTAAAAACTGGTCGTCCTATACGCATTACGGGCAGGTTCTCACTCAGGATCCCTCCTGGGCAGTCACGATGGACGATATTCGCCGGACGAATAATGGCAAATTTATGCACTGCCTTCCCGTTCGACGTAACCTGAAAGTGTCGGATGAAGTGCTGGATAGTCCTCATTCACTCGTCATTGAGCAGGCAGCTAACCGCGAATGGTCGGCGCAGGCAGTCCTGAAAGAAATTTTAAAAAGTATATAAATAGACGTTGGAAACTGAACATTCGACTTTCTAAGACGGGAGTCTATTGTCTGACACCAACCAACGTTCTTGTGTTTATGAACACCCTTACGGTTATCAAAATAGGCGGGAATGTGATCGACGATCCAGCCGCTCTAAAACGTTTCCTGACCGCCTTTGCTTCTGTGTCGGGCATGAAAGTTCTTATTCATGGCGGAGGAAAAATTGCGACGCAGGTAGCCGACAAATTAGGCATCCAAACGACCATGGTCGAAGGGCGACGGATCACCGACCAACCCATGCTCGATGTTGTCACGATGGTTTACGGCGGCCTCGTCAACAAACAGATTGTTGCGAAATTACAGGCACTCGACATCAATGCGATTGGCCTGACCGGTGCCGATGGCGGTACGGTTCTGGCGAAAAAACGCCCGGTTAAGGATATTGATTATGGGATGGTGGGCGACATTGAAGAAGTGAATTCGGGACAGATTCAGTTTTTTCTGCGTCAGAATTTAACCCCGGTTTTTGCCCCGATTACGTATAGCCAAACAGGCGATTTATTGAACACCAACGCCGACACCATGGCTTCTGCCATAGCCGTAGACATGGTCGGGCACAATGCCGTTACCCTGGTTTATTGTTTTGAGAAAAAAGGTGTTCTGGCTGACCCAACCGACGACCATAGTGTTATTGGTGAACTAACTCCTTCGCTCTATGCTGAACATAAAGCTGCTGGATCGATAAACAAAGGTATGATTCCGAAGCTGGATAATGCCTTTAAAGCACTGGGTAATGGCGTATCGAAAGTAATTATCTGCCATGCCGACGAAGTAGCAGCAGCTCTTCAACAAGGTGCCGGGACCACGTTGAGACTGGATGATTAACAGTGATTGGGTAACGGCCCAATCACTACTTATTTGTCAGGAGATTAAGTACGCGCCGAACGCCCACGAACCGACGCTGATAGTAAGAAGCATGCAGATAATCGTAGCGGACGCCCCCATTCCAGGCGGAGTGGATAAATTTGATACGGTCGCCAACAACTTCGGTAATCAGGCCTACGTGCCCGATGTGGCTTCCGCCAGAGCTATGTCCTTTAAAAAGAATCAGGTCGCCGGGTTTTGCATCGGCTTGATCAACCGCCTGACCTACATTACCCTGGGCAGCACTGGAATGAGGAAGCGAAATACCGAATTGGCTGAAGCAGAACCGGGTAAAACCAGAGCAGTCGAAACCGCGTTTGCTGGACCCTCCCGAGCGATAACGAATCGAGAGATGTTCTTTAGCAAAGCCGATCAGATCACCTACGAGCGGAATTTGCTCGTAAAACGACTTTTGACTAGAAGTTACGGTGGATAAATCTTGGGTTACGGCGGGTTTACTGTCTGTTACGGTAGAAATGTCTTGTGTTACGGTAGGTACGGTCTGGGCTTGAACGATGCCAAACGAGACGGCAATAAGCGCCGTCAGGAGCATTTTCTTCGTCATAGAAATAGGTCAAATCCAAGTTAGGTTGTATAAAAGTAGGGCATTGTGGAATTATTGCCAAATAAATGAGGAGTATTTTCTACACTTTTAATGTAAAGTAATTTTACTGATTTTTATATGATACTGGTTTCCAATGAAGTAAGTACACAAAAAGTTACATACGAACCAGAAATTTAATATCACCTACTCTGGATTAAGTAACCTAGCCTCGCAGACAAGCACAAAAAAGCGTTGCATCATATTGACCCCAAGTTCTCAGGCATTAACATAATGAAACGCTCTCAAAGAAAGTCAGTAATAGGCTATCCGTTTCGCCAGAAGCCTGCCCTGTCCATCCCGACTGCCCGGACCATGAACTGGTTGTTATTGGATGGAGGAATAAACTAGTGGTTTAGGATTGGGTGCCAGTGCTCTTCAATCAAGAGAACTTCCCCTAGATGTATGCGACGATCAGGAACATAACTTAAGCCTTCTCTTCTGTTTATTACTAATTCCATGAAAGCTCAGAAGCCTGAATGTATCCGATTATATCGTATTCTGGCCAAAAATGTTCGGATTTGGGACAAGGCGTACTAAAGAAGATTGCATCTCATTTTTTTAGTCTATATTTCCTTTATTAATTAGATTATCAGTTAGTTAATATGTTATTTCTATCCTCTAACCTTAGACTCACTCATGAATCCGCTCTCCATTCCTCCCGAGGAATCAGACCCTCATTCTAAAACCGTTACCTATGCCTTATTAGTCGGTATTAATACTTATACCATTTCTCCACTTCAGGGACCTGTCAATGATGTCAAAAAGGTAGCTGATTTTCTAAAAACACTCACCGATATTGATACGCACATCAAGATATTAACAGATAGTGAAGCGACAAAAACCGCACTAATCACCGCTTTCCGCGAACACCTCGGCCAGGCAAAATCAGGCGATACAGTTCTATTTTATTTTTCGGGTCATGGTACCAGCGAACGAGTCGATACGACCATCTGGTCGGACGAATCGAGTGGAGTTTTAGAGTGTATTGCCTGTTATAATGGCGACACAACCAACAGCTGGGACTTTTTGCTGGCCGACAAGGAACTACGGTACCTGCTTCATGAAGTCGCCCAGGAAGGGAAAGTGCATACCGTTGCCATATTTGATTGTTGTCATTCTGGCGATAACACAAGAAGCCTCCTCGACCTGGACGCACAAGACACGCGTCAACGCAGTATTCAAGATATTTTTCCGCTTCGCCCCTGGACTGCTTTTCTTTTCAGCAGTCAAATTTCTGAAGAGCAGGCTCATTCTCAGCCAATGCCGGAATGGCTTCCAGAGCCAATACATATACAAATGTCGGCCTGTGCAGCCGACGAAAAGGCATTAGAGGTAGAAAATGAAGGCGTGTTCACTAAAAATCTGTTGTCTGTATTACAGGCTAATAGTGGGGCCGTTTCGTACGAATCTCTGATTGATCACGCACGTCAGTACATGCGTTTTGGGTATGACCAGCGTCCCCAACTGTTCGCATCAGGCAGCATTCCCGAAAAACTCAAGCGAAGCCCCTTTCTGAACCGTTCTGTTAATACTGAATTGCCCGCCGTTCAGGCACAGTTTAGCCAAAGTAAAAATGAAACTCAAGGTGGGTGGTATCTGAACGTCGGGGCTTTACATGGGCTACAACCTGGCCAGGAAGTTAAGTTGCTAACGTCTATAGGGCAACCGTTACTAACTGCACCCGTCTCGGAAGTAGGGTTAGATTATGCACGCTTGTCAATAGACTCAGCGGTATCGGTTCAGCCTGATCCAGCAATCGTCTATCGCGTCGATGTGCCTGGGTTGATGAGCAAACCCCTGCGAATTTTCTTTTCCAGCCGAAATGGTTCTCCGGCCGAGCAGGCAAAAATGATCACCAATCTGATGGCCGGAGCGGGCAGCTGCTATGTGCCCGAAGAAGACGAATCGGCGGCTGATTATGCGCTTTATGCCCGTAATGGCTGGTATTTTTTAACCCTTCCCAACACCGAAGACCAGCCCGACAATGAATTCCGGCCATTGGTTAGTCCGGTCATGTTTACCGATAAAAATGTCAATCAAAAACTCGGAAATTATATTCGTCAGTTCTCCCGCTGGACGTATCTGAAAACCTTAAAAAATCCGGTAGCCACTGGGCCAGGGGTTAAAATCGAGGTTGTGCCGGAAGGCAGTTCATCTGTTGCCCATAATGGCCCTATTGTGCCTATCACGCTGATCGAACGAGATGAAACGCATACGAATGAGGTCGTTGTTCGAGTTACCAACACTACAAACCAGTTATTGTATTGCACTGTCGTTTACCTGACACACGGCATTGGTTCGTGGCTCCAGTTTCTGGACACAAATACGGAACTGGTACCAAATCAAGTGGTTATTATCGGTCAGAATGCCTATGAAGGAGCCGATAATTCAACGCGAATTTCGATTCCGATATCCTCGGCAGGAGAAAACGTTGTACACGACTATAATTGGCCCGCCGTAGACGAGCGATTACTGTTCATTTTTACCACCAAATCAGCGAATGCGTCGGGTGTGTTGAGTGAGTCTACCCTGAATTTTCTGCAATTTGATGAACTCCCTCCACCGCCTACTCTAGCCGACCGAATGGACGGAGGAACGAAGGCCATAGCTGCATCACGTGCATCAACGGCAGTGGCTCTACCTACCTGGTGGACACAATCGATCAACCTGCGCTGGGAAAACCCCGCGTACAACAAAATTAGTAAGTATGATCTCCATGCGATGATCAGTCCGCAACCAGATACAGTTGCCGATGATGCGCTGGCCGATTGTGCGCTGGGTTTATATTTTACGACCAGCACCAATCAATCGCCTACTCTACAGGTCAAACCTCAACTTCAGCAATACTGGATCAACCAGCAGGATGGCCAGAAAGGCCTGGGTGAAGATATCTCCTTGGCGTTGGCCAGTCGAGTATCACAATCCATTCGAAACCGGCAGTTTCAAGAAAACCGAACGGTTTACCCAAATCGGGCACGGGTCGTCGCTAGTGGCGATTCGTGGTTTCAGTATCCCTTTCTGATTCGCGATATTGTCGACTGTTTAAGCAATGGATATCTGGTGTATAGCCTTGCTTCGACGGATAACACGCTCCAAACCATTGAGCCAAACGACGTTTTGCAGGCTATTGACGAATCCGACGCTCAGTTTTTATTGTTTAGCGGTGGGTTAAATGACCTCATGGATCAGTTTCCTGATCGGTTCATTCTTGACATAACCGATTTGCCGCAGACAAATCCGCGCCAGTGGCTGACCGACGAGTTTTTTCAAACTCTTGATGCCATGCAGGTTCAATATGAGTCGCTGTTCGAGGTCATCCGGCGAGAAAAATCCAACGTGTATATCATTGCACATGGTTATGATTATATCCGGTCGGTCAACGCGGTATCGGAAGAGCGGAACTGGCTGGCCCCAGAACTTACCAGAAAGGGAATCTCCAGCCCACAGGTACAGCAGGACTTGTTGAACCTGGTAATCGATGAGTTTAATGAGCGGCTCAAAACCGCAGCCGACAAATTCGATGACATGGTAACATATTTGGATCTGCGCCACATTGTGGCCAAACCAACCTACTGGCACGACGAAACGCATCCGAATGATGCTGGCTTTCTGGATTTGGCCTATCAATTTGTAAAACAGATCCGCACGATTCAAAAGCCAGCCAGCGCAACAATTCACTGACCGGATTTTGATTATTACGGCTATCACCCTAAATGACCAGGGGTGATGGCCGTGATCGTATTTTAGTTTGTAAAAATGCCCAAGACAAGCTCCCTAAACCTATCTATCCATGTACAGACGTTATATATCACTCAGTTTGGCTCTGCTATTCTGTTGTTATAGCTTAGTTGGACAGATAATACGTGCACCTCTAAAATTGGCTTCCCAAAAAAAGTCTATCGTATCTACGACCGAAACAAGGAGCTATTGGGTAAAACAAGGAGACGCATTCATGCGGCAACGTCAATACACGGCTGCCTATTCGGCGTTTCTGCTGGCAAAAAGCCTGGGAGCATCCGGCATGTCGGATAAAATGCAGAATGCCCAGCAAAAAAATAGTAAACAACTTCAGGACAATGCCGTCCAACTTCGGGCTAATTCTGTCCGTCTTGCCTTTCAGGCAGGGTTGCAGCAAGCCAGAAACATAGCGGATACCAATCTGACTCAAAGTCTACGCCTGCTCGAATTTCTGCGGAATACCTACGACAGCACAAGCCGCAACGAAGCTGCCGTGCTCCGGATCATCAGTGAGGTGGTTGCTAATTCTGAGCAGGGACTCTATCAGACAAACAGAACAAGGCGCCTGTCATCCAATGAATTTGCGTCAGAAAACGATACGGTCAGGTCAGATTCGCTTCCGCAAAAACTCCAGCAGCAAGTCGATTCTGTTTTTCGGCAACTGACTGTGCCTCCTTATCAGCCAATAAAAGGATTTCAGGCGTCCCTCCCAATAGGAAAAAAGGAGCCAGGAGGCTATCATTTTATTGCCGCCCATCATCTCCTCTTCACTTATTATACTTATTTCTACTATGACACTAATTCTGAGGAAAAGCGGGATTCATCCAATTCGGTTATTCTCTGGCGAACCGATGGTGACCATCTAATTCCTATTCACACATTTATTAATCAATTTGACAATTTACCACGCCTTTCGTCCGATGGCCAGATACTGGCCCTTCAGTTAAAGCTAAATAAGGGCGGGGCTACGGTTAAAATAGACAGCATCTACCAGGTAACCGACACCGAACTCATTGGCCTTAAAGGATTTACCGACCAGGGCTCTATCTGGTTCTCTCCCGATAACCACTATATCGTGATCCATGGTGGAGGCAGGAAAGGACTGAACATTATCTGGCGAAAGGTAAACAGTGATCTGTATTACATGCTGTCCATCAGTGGGTCTCCTCTATCGACCCGGTTTGCAGGAGAACAGATTACGATGGATATGCTGAATGAAGCCGACCCTTATTCGACAACGTCCCTGACCATCGATTTGAAAACGCAGCAGCTAATTCTGCCCCCCGCATGCCATTATCGAACCAAAGCAACTAACGTTTTCTTCGTGGGCGATAACTACCTGATGGTCCAGCATTTGGCGGACAAGCCACATATTGTTCTGTATTCGATACAGGACTGGTGGCTGGCACAATGTGAGACGATCTTCTGGGGTGATTTCAGGACTGGATCAATGGCGTCGAATGGTCGGTATGTCGTCCTGCGCCCCCGCGATTCTGCCAAGCCCGCCGAGTTATGGGAATCTGACCGATTTGGTCACTTTAATCGGGTAAGCGGATTATCGGAATCGTTCGAAAACGCCATTTTCTCGCCAGACAGCAGAATGGCTCTTTTTTCTGATAAAAAACGCTCTGGTCAATTACGGATGCTGGACAACACCGGCTTTCGCGTTATTCACACATTTACTGAACGTTTTAAAGCTACAGATTGCCAGTTTTCACCGAATTCAAAATGGCTGTTCGTCGACTTTTTCGGGAGTGCCATTGATTCACTCTGGCAGGTTAGATCAGAAGGGCTGGGTCCTGCCAAAGAAACGATATCTTTTGAGCCCACGATTACGGCAAGATTTCACCCCAACAGCCAACAGCTAGTCACGCTGACTGGGGGAAACAATATGATAAAATACTATGAACTTGGGGCTGATGGCCTCGTAAGCAACTTATATGACCCAACGCAGCTTCCGGCAGCAAATACCCTGTATATCATTGGTGATCAGATCGTTTACAGTAGCACCGACACGTATTCGACAAATCGTACCCAGCAGGATCAGGACGGTACACTCATAACGAATAAACTAAGCAAGGGGGCTCTGGAATCACCCGTTTATGACGACGGAGAGACCCTGTTTTTTGTGGTGTATTCCGAACTGTCACGCCAGCGAACACTGGTGGGTTACGACAAAATACTTCGGGAGACGGTCCTGAGTCGCCCGGTGAATGGCGCATTCGATCTGACCATGACCGATGATAAAAACATCCGTCTCGCCGATCCAACAGGACTTTATACCGTCATACCGCCCCGAAAAATACTGCGGCTACTTCAAAGCGGCAAAGTAGCTCCATTAACGGATGAATTGCGCAGAAAATTTGAGCCCATTCAACCTTAAACCTGTCGTGTATGTTTCCTAACCGCCACGCTTATCTGCTAGGAGTTCAGGACTATCAGGATAGCAGAATTCCGAAACTATCAACACCCATCAATGATATCAACCGACTAGCGTTGATATTAAAGGAAAGGTACAATTTTACGGTCGTGTGTATTCCTAATCCGACAGCAAATCAGTTTCGTAACGTATTTATCGAAGACCTTAAATCCCTGCCTTCCGATGCCCAGGTAGTCATATACTACGCAGGTCATGGAATGACAGCGCAGGAATACAACGTAAACCAGTCTGATACTGAACAGGGCTACCTACTTCCGGTCGATGTAGTATCCACCGACAATGGAGAGGCCCCAGATCTGGCCATTTCCATGGAAGAAATAGCCCACAATCTGGCCGACCTACCTTTTTCTCAACTGCTGCTGGTTCTGGACTGCTGCTATGCAGGTATGTTTCAGCAGGCTGCCATGAAATTTACTCGTCCAATTACCCTTAAACGATCTGATAGTAAAACCCTAGAATTGGAAACCCACACGGCTATTGCGTCAGGTACTGAGCGTGCAATAGCCGGATCGCGGGTTAGTCGACAGGTAAACAAGGAAGAGTTCAATGCATTTATCGGCTACAAAGCCAGGCAGATCTTCACCTCTACGGCCTATGACCAGAAGGCAAAAGACAGTTATATGAATGTTACGCTCGAAAACGGGAACTCACCGTTTGCCGATAAGCTCTGCGATGCGTTGAGTTCTGATCAGGAAACAGTAGATAGCAATGATGACATTATCACTCTTTTTGAACTACAAAACTACATGCAGCCCCGGCTGGACCCCTTCCAGCAAGTCTGCTGCATTTTCCCATTTTCGGGTCATAATGGCGGAGAATTTGTTTTCCTGAACAAGAACTCAAAACACCTTCCAACGGATAAACGCAGAAATCCATTTATGGGCTTGCTCGACTATGAATCGAGTGATGCACCGTATTATTTCGGTCGCCGGACCGTGATCGACGAACTAACACCGCTGGTACTCAACAATCCATTTGTCGTTGTAGTAGGCGCATCAGGAAGCGGCAAATCATCGTTGGTGAAAGCGGGAATTTTACCCAAGATCGAATCAGAACCCCATTTGAAAGTGATTCGACCGGGGAAAAATCCGATGGAAGGCCTGGCAAACTTTTCGGCTCATCCAGAGCAGTTTCTGGTCATTGACCAGATGGAGGAACTCGCCACCCAGACTGACATATGTGTACAAGACAAGGTACTTCAGAATTTTTTCCAGGAGGCCTTTAAACTAATCGACACCCAACAGGTTCGGGGAATCATTGGTACGTTACGGATCGAATTCATAAAACCCATCAAAACCGCCGTTGAAGCCGTAAGACCAGGCTTTTGGCAGCAATACCTGGTTCCCACCTTCAGTATTGAAGACCTTAATGATATCATTCTCTGTCCGGCTGAGCTCGTAAAAGTTTTTTTTCAGCCTGAACGCGAAGTAGTTGGCAAAATCATCAATGATTTTCGACTATATCCCAATGCATTACCGCTCCTCTCACTGGCTCTGGACGACCTCTTTTCCAGTACTTTCCGGATCGATCGCACGATTCGATTGGTGGACTATAAAGGCATTGAAGCCGTCCTGCAAAAGAAAGAGCATGTACTAAAAGAGATTAAGACTACCGATCTCGAATTAGATCAGCACGACATCGATGAATTTCGAAAAAACCTGATGATTCGCTTTGTTTCGTATCAGAATGGAACCTATGTCCGACGAAGAATTCCGACTATCAATGGTGAACTATCGTTTGGTCAGAAGTATGACCAGCTAGCGAAACGCCTGATCAACGCGCTGACAGAAAACCGGCTCGTCGAGAGAATAGAACCCAAACTCGACAGTAGTTCAAATGCAGTTAAGCAGGAAGGTCATATTGAACTGGCGCATGAAGCGCTGATTTTTTCGTGGGATGAATTCCGGACTTTTCTGCTCGAACTGGGTTCCGATTCGCTCATCCGGCGCAATAAACTAGCGGATGATACGACGCTGTATAATCCTGCCGACCCAGAACCGTCTCTTTGGACGAATAGCCAGATGCTCGCCCTGCTCAGCAAAGCAGATCGAAATATCGATACCATGGATTTTATATTGGGTAAATATATACTGCGTCCTATACTGCGTCGGTTTGGCAAAACAGAGCGTCCGCCGTGGACCTATTTCCTGATCTTTGAGCCATTCGAGAGCGTATTTGGTGCTATAAACTGGCTGCTGACAGCCGAGCAAAATTTCCTTAGAGTAAGTTACAAAGCTGCGGTCGGCAGACGATTTAGAGCGGTTAAAACGACGCTGATCGCCTTTTCGTTTCTTTACGTTGCTCAACTGGGGCTGAGTATATATATAGGTAGACGTTATGAGATGGACAAACAGAAGGAAAAATTAGAGGACGAGATGATACGTAAAACAAAAGAACTTGAGGAAAATACAAAAGATGATATTAATGATAAAATGAAGTCTGCGGAAGCGCTGACTTACATCAATGCTTACCCTGAAGCCCTCAGGAAATACAGCGAACTGGATCGTTTTTTAGTGGCCGATACGCTCCTCCGGAAAGATAGTATACGCACCAAACGGGCCGAAATCAGTCAGAAAGTCAAACAGACAAAAAGCCGCCAGAAAGCGTTTAATGCCATTACGCAACTTATTAAAAAAGCTGATTCATTAAGTCAGTGGCCCCTAGTACACCCAACGTCGGAAATGGCAGAATCCTGCCTTCATCATACCTATTTTAAGATGGCCGCTGATCGCTATGTGGAGGCTAGCCAATACTTGAATGCCAATAAAATGCTATTCAGGGACAAGTTCTTTTCGCAAACCTGGAATGAATTAAACCGGCAAACCCAGAACGGTCTGAATATAGCCACCATCGAACTCAAAAATTTGCAGCGTATTTGTCTGGATGTGAGTGCCGGATTTAACCTGGTTAACGCCAACACAGGAAATTATACCCAGCAACAGAGTAAATACAAGCAGATTAGTCAGGCTATCGACGACTATCTGAAGCAGAAGAAACCCAAGCCGACGAAAAACTAAATAACTCTGGGCTCCGCTTATACAATTCACTCAAAATCAATTGTGTAAAAATTAGAATGTAGCTACATTGAAAACTACCTCCCTAACCTTGACTTAACAATATGAGCGCTTCCACACGCACGCTATGGACCGATGATTTTCTGAACCAGAAACGACTGATTGGCGATCCGCTGGCCGATACCACCATTGGAACGATTATGAAGCTTGGTCTAAAAGGCGAATTAGATCAACTTTTTCGCTTACTAACCCAAAACGACTCTTTCGCCACGCTTTCAGCACATAAATTTCAAGGTTTTAGCCCGGAGCTTGTGCGGGCTATCGAGCCTTTTTTCGAAGAATCGGGTCAACTTCCGGCCGACCTGGGCGATCCCTTCGAATTGAACACAGCTGCTGATGAATTCGAAGATCGCATGATACCCATTCTGTTGTCGCTTCATTGCAAATCGCTCCCGCTTAGCTATGCCTGTGCCAATGGAGCTAAAGTGCTGCATCAGGCTGGCCGCATGGTCGTGCATGATAAGTCGCTCAAACCCTTTACACGACGGCTGTTCGAAACGGCTCAGTTTGTGAATAATCTGATGGCCAAAAATGGATTTGAGCCAACCGGTAATGCCATCATCAGTGTTCAGAAAGTGCGGCTTATGCACGCGGCAATTCGTTTCTACACCAAACTTCGGCCCTGGGATGTCGGCCTGTTTGGTGAACCCATCAACCAGGAAGACCTGGCTCTCGGTCACCAGATTTTTAGTTCGGTCATTATCAGCGGGCTCCGGCAACTTGGCATCGAGGTATCTGACAATCAGGAACGGTGTTATCTCTATTTATGGCAGACCGTAGCACACATCCTGGGCATTCAACCCGATCTGGTAACGCAGACACAAGCTGATGGCGAGTATTTATTACAACGAATTATGGACAGGCAGGCCGCCCCTTCCGATGAAGGAGCTGCGCTGACCTACGCCTGCATCGAATTTGTTGACGGCAAATTGCAATGGTCGTCTATCAAGCATCTGACACCACGGCTGATGCGCTTCCTGATCGGTGACCAATACGCCCGGATGTTGCAAATTCCGGGTACACCAGCTGTTGCTGAAAATGCTAATCCAGAGGATTTCAGTCTGATAAGTACTTTATTTCCAAGATGGGATGCCGTGAATGAAAGCAATTTACTACTTAAGTCGGCTACGCGGTTTATACTCAATAGTGGTCTCGACGTTGGGCTTAAAGCCTACAACGATAGCCCTCAGGATCAGTTCTTTGTGCCGTCATCGCTCTCGGATTATCTCAACCAAAAGAATGCCATTTCCCTATCGGCCGGGGCCGAGGCTCAAACGTTGACCATGGCCATTGAACGGTTTGATGCCTTAACAAAGCTCCTCAAGAATCTGAATCACCCCCTTGGTTTCTTTACCATTGCCGGGAGCCACTTAACAAAACAGGTAGCCGACAACATTCAGAAAAAAGCATTTGTCAATCATGCATCGATCGGCGCACTCTACCTGAAAAGCGTCAATCGTTTTTTTAACGAGGTCAATCACGTTGGTAAAGATGAGGCCGTTGCCGGGCCCTGGCGCGTAGTATTTCAATCTGACCAACGACTACTCACTATTGATCAGCACCTGTTGCTTCCTGGCTATGCCTATCTAGCCTATGACCTGATCCGGGTATTGACCGATAACCTTACAGCTCAACAGCTAACAGGCTTCAAATCAGATTACCAGCACATCATTACACTGTTCACCAACATCTATATGAGGCTCATCGAGCAGCTTGGCCGTATACATCCCGACTACGGCTGGCTAGCTGGCCTGGCCTTTGAACCTGCCCGCGAATCTGCATTTGCCACGTTCCGGGCTGAAGTCACTGACGCCTGGTCATTTACCACTCAACTCACGGATTTGGACGCTGATTCTACGGCAACCAGACTTGCACATGATTTGGCGACGGCGACTGTAGCCGATCAAATTGCCAACCCTACTGACGACAGCCGCCAAAAATTAAACGAACTCGCTGAGCGTCAATTCCCTATCGATCAACCTGACCAGACAGTAGCCGCTAAACTGGATGCTTTGTTAGCCGACGACTTTCATTAATTCCCTTTCTCTTTTAACTATTCTACACTATATGACACCAGCTTTAGAAGTACCTCATGAACAAAAGAGTATCAATGAACAGGAAATAATTAACTATTATGATGACTGCCAGATCGATTATGAGATTGTCTGGCACCTAAAGTCGAAGATGTGTATGCACTACGGTTACTGGGATAACACGACCCGGCGGCTGCGCGACGCACTGACTAATATGAATCGAAAAGTGGCTGAATTTGCCAGGATTACACCGGGTGAAACAATCCTCGATGCAGGCTGTGGCGTAGGCGGTATGTCTATTTTTCTGGCACGCCAATACCGATGTCAGACAGTAGGAATCACGCTCAGCGAAAAACAGGTTCGAACCGCTACCAACAATGCCAGTAAACATGAAGTGGCTCTGAACTGTCGGTTCGAGCGACAGAACTACCTGGCCACCACGTTTCCCGATAACTCCTTCGATGTGGTTGTAGGCATTGAAAGCATCTGCTACGCCCACGACAAAGCCGATTTTCTCCGCGAAGCGTTCCGGGTGCTAAAACCGGGTGGTCGGGTGATGATCGCCGATTTTTTCAGCAATGGGGTCCTTCCAGACACAGATGAGGCCCAGCTGATGCAAAAATGGACTGCAACCTGGGCCATCAAAAGCTATGCAGATAGCAACGAATTCTGGGAAGCACTGCCGGCGGTAGGTTTTGTGAACTGTCGGCAACAGAACGTAACCGATCATGTAGTGAAAAGTATTCGCCGATTGTATTATTCGTTCTTTCCGGGTGTTATCGTTACCAAGTTGCTCCAATGGGTCGGTATTCGTAATCAGACACAGACCGATAATACCTGGTCTACCCATTATCAGTACAAAGCCTACCAGCAGAATTTATGGCAATATCGATTCTTCTGTGCCGAAAAACCCAATGTGTGAAACGTTTATGAGCATAGGTTTGTGGTTGCCAGGCTGGCATATTACCAAGTCCGGCGCAGCAACCACCACTAATTAACCGTACGAGTACAACATTCAATTCGCCATCATGGATACGCTATCTACACTACTTTATGAGAGTGACGAAACCCTGATCTTCCGCGAGAAAGGTCCCAATGGGACGCAAATCCGGAAGGTGTTACGGGCCACGACACCTGATCCTGACCAGATTCTTCAGTTCACGAATGAGTTTGAATACACAAAAGATCTGCGCATTTCCGGCGTTCGCAGGTCGCTTGCCCTTCACAAGGAAAATCAGCAATATTCGCTCCTGTTGGAATACATTGACGGGGCTACCCTTGGCGAAGTATTTGTTGGCAAGAATCAGCCGCTCGATACGGTGCTTTCACTGTTTATTACGGTGTCAGGAATTTTAGGGCAGTTACATAATCGAAATATCATCCACAAAGACATTCACGACAACAATATCCTGTGGATCGAAAAAACGAAAAGCCCTGTGGTGATTGATTTCGGAATCGCTAACCGGATCGACCTGCTCTCCACAAATCTGGGCAATCCAGAACGGATCAAGGGTCGACTCACGCACATGTCGCCGGAGCAGACAGGCCGTGTCAATCGAAAGGTCGATAGTCGATCGGATCTCTATTCGCTGGGTGTTACCATGTATCAGGTACTGACGGGTCAATTTCCTTTCCAGGCAACCGACCCGCTTGAACTGGTGCATGCCCATATTGCCTGGCCGATTCCGAATGCAACATCCGCGAATCCGGCAATTCCGGCCATTGTCTCAGAAATCGTGACTCAGCTCATGGCCAAAAATGCAGAAGAGCGCTATCAATCAGCATTTGGGCTGAAAGTTGACCTCGAACGTTGCCTGACTCAATATCGCGAAACTGGTCAGATCAACCCATTCCCGTTGAAACAACGCGATTTTTCGGGGAAATTTCAGATTCCTCAGAAACTCTACGGGCGGCCTGGTGAAGTAGAAACGCTCTTACGGGCTTTCGACCGGGTCAGTCGGGGTAGTGTCGAACTATTTTTGGTTGCCGGTTATTCGGGGGTAGGCAAAACAGCCCTTATTGGCGAAATTTATAAGCCTGTCACCGAGAAACGGGGGTATTTTGCCGGCGGCAAGTTCGATCAGTATCAACGCAACATTCCCTATTTTGCGTTTAAACAAGCGCTGGGAGAATTCTGTATGCTGTTACTTACCGAACGTAAGGAAACCCTCAGCCGGTGGCAGCAATTGATACAGGAAAGTGTCGGTGAAAATGGGCAGGTACTAACTGACATGATTCCTGAATTAACGACTCTTATTGGCCCACAACCCGATGTACCTAAACTAGATCCACAGGAAGCTACCAACCGCTTCAATCTTGTTTTTTCAAAATTCATGAAGGCTATTGCCCGACCTGAACACCCATTTGTTCTCTTCCTGGATGACCTTCAATGGGCCGATGTGGCCTCGCTCAATCTCATTCGCCTATTGATAACGGATGTAAATCATTCGTGCTTTCTGGTAATTGGTGCCTACCGCGACAACGAAGTAAGTGCTGGGCATCCGCTGTTGAAAATGCTCGATACAGCCCAGGATGAATCGGCAGTAATCAACGCTATCGTGTTGGACCCACTACGCGAAGAACACCTGTTTCAACTCATCAAAGAATCATTACTGACCGATGATAGCACGGTACAGGAACTAACCAAATTGGTTTATGCCAAAACGCAGGGCAATGCATTCTTCACGCTGGAATTTTTGAAATCGTTGAATCAAATGGGGCTGGTGATCTTCGACGCCAACCAACTCAAATGGCAAATTGATTTTGCCGGTATTCGTCGCCGGGCCATTACCAACAATGTGATCGATCTGTTGGTAGAAAAAATGGGAATGCTGCCCGAAACCACTCAGTCGCTTCTGAAAATGGCAGCCTGTATTGGTGGTTTGTTTGATATGCAGCTGTTGGCCTATCTGAGCGGGCAGGATATACCAGAATCATTACAGAATCTATGGGCGGCTGTCGAAGAAGGGCTCATTTCGCCAGTCGGAGAAAACTATCAGTATGCAGACATTATTCAGCATACCGAGTCATTCAGGATTCAGATCGAGTTTTCACACGACCGCGTACAACAGGCCGCTTATTCGCTCATGACCAGCGACGAGCAGGCCAGGCTTCATTTACGGATCGGGCGTTTTCTGCTCCAGCACCAACTCCACAACGAAGACCATTTGTTTGATCTGGTCAACCACCTCAACGCAGGTGCTGAACTAATCACGGAACCCGCCGAACGCGCCCAGCTCACCCGCCTGAATCTGACAGCCAGCCTGAAAGCCCGCCAGGCAAGTGCGCATCTATCGGCCTTCACGTATGTCAATCTGGCCCGGCGGCTGGCAGGCGATCAAAGCTGGACCGACGATTATGATTTTGCTTTATTGCTCCACAAAACAGCGGCTGATCTGGAATACCTCAACGGCAATTTCTCGGCGGCAGAAACCCTAATGCATGTCTGCCTTGAGCATGTACAGACCTTATCTGAAAAAGCGGATGTGTATTTTCTGCTGATGCAGATTCAGAGCAATACAACTCGTTACTACGAGGCTATCGAATCGGCCCGACAGGGACTGAAATTGCTCGATTTCGACTTCCCCGAAAAAGCGGCCGACGCAGATGCGCTCATTCCGGCCGTGCTCACAAAAATTCTGACGTATTTCGGTCAACACGGGGTCGAAGGTATCTACGACAAAGAAGACATGACCGACAAACGGTTGTTGGCCATTATCAACATTCTGGACAATCTCTCACCACCAACCTATGTAACAGGGGAGTCAAGTTTGTGGACCATCCACGTACTGTTCAAAATTGACCTGACCATTGAGCATGGCCTGACTCCACAGGGCGGGTATGCCTTTTCTGAGCTTGGCTTGCTGTTTTTCATTTTGAATCAGTATGATTTCGCTTTTCCGGCGGCTCAGCTTAGCCGAAAAATAGCCCAAAAATTCATCAAAGAATCGCCCCGGCATCTGAGCCGGGTAGGCCACTTATACACCAACTACAACCTGCCCTGGATGCGCCCCATTAGCGAAACCGTGGCCCTAAATGATGAATTTTATCAGCTCAGCCTGGAGGCAGGCGAGTTGATTTATGCAGGATACACCAGCTTTTTTCCGTATTTCAACAGCTATTATCAGGGTAAGGAGTCGCTGAATGCATTGCTCAATCGCCTACCCGAGGGGCTGGAGTTTACCAAAAAAATCCATCACGATTTAGCCCACGATTCGCTTTGGGGGCTGAACCTCGTACTAGCCTGTCTGACCGGAAAAACAGCATCGGAGAATAGCTTCGACTTACCCGAGAAAAGTGAGCAGGAATTACTCTCCTATTGCCAAACCGTCAATGACGCATTCGGTAGTACGGTCTATAATGTACTGAAAGGACAGGCTCTCTATTTACTTGGACGGCTCCACGAGGCTCAGGAGTGTCTGGAAACAGCTTATGCGCTGGCTGGCGCGATGAGCGGCTGTGTGGCCATAGACACTTCGTTTCGACTAACATACTGTCTGACATTACTGGCTTTGCTACCCCAGGCAGATGAGCAGACAAAAGCTTTGTACTGGACAAAAATTGACCAGTTCAGCCTGCAATTTACGACATGGGCACTACACAACCCTGCCACATTTACCCATAAAAAACTGCTGATTGATGCAGAAATTGCCCGTACCAGATTAGAAAATGCAGTAGCTGTTCGGAACTATGCCAAAGCCATAACTTCCGCCGAAGCCAATGGCTATGAACGCGAACTGGCTCTGATTCACCGCCTGGCAGCTGATTTCTGGCTGGGAGCGGGTTACCCGTTTTATGCTAAACCCCATATCGAAACGGCCCGATACACGTTTTACCGGTTGGATTACACACGGGTAGCTGAGGCAATCGACAAAAAATATGAATCCTTGTTTGCTGCTGTTGACCCCAATAGCGACGGCGCGACTAGGCCATACTACCTGAAAGCCCGAAATTATCTGCGTACAACCGTTTCGGAAAACAGTAGTGTACTTGATATTCGAAGCGTGCTCAAAGCGGCCAGTGCGTTATCGGAAGAGCTGGTTCTGGATCGTTTACTGGACAAAATGCTCCGGATCGTGCTGGAAAATGCGGGGGGGCAGCGAGCCGTATTGTTAGTTCCCAACCTGGGTGCCTGGCGCGTTGAAGCCGAACAAAATCTATTGGCTACGAATAAATCTGACTTTGAACCAACTGATCTGGATAACATAAAAACGCTGCCTGCAACGGTAATCAACTATGCGATTCGTACCCAGGCTGAAGTTTTTTCCAGTAATACAAAGTTGCTCAAAGCTTTCGAACGAGATCCGTATCTGAAAGCACAGGCACCAGCGTCCTATTTATGTATTCCGTTGATTTTCAAGGGCGATATGGTTGGCATTCTTTATCTTGAACACCAGACCGGTTATAACGCCTTTACGTCTACAGGTCTTAATCTGCTGCGTCTACTGAGCAGTCAGATGGCTGCTTCGCTTGCCAATGCCATCCTCTATCGCGAACAGGTAGAACTAAGCCGGGCCTACCAGCGGTTCGTGCCGCATTCGTTCATCAACGCGCTAGGCCGGAAAAACATTTTACAGGTCGAGCTAGGCGACAATATCGATCAGGAAATGACAGTAATGTTCTGCGACATTCGCGCTTATTCGAGTTTGTCGGAAGGCATGACCCCGGAAGATAATTTTCGTTTTATCAATACCTACCTCAAACGTGTCGGACCTGTGATCCGGGCCAATCAGGGCTTCATCAATCACTACCTTGGCGATGGCTTCATTGCCGTATTCAAGAACAATCCTGAAGATGCACTACGGGCTGCTCTTCAGCTTTCAGAAACGATTGAGCAGTATAACGAAAAGCGCCTGACTGATGGCCGGATACCGATTAGCGTAGGCATGGGTATTCATACCGGTCGAGTAATGATGGGTATTATCGGCGACGAAGAACGCCATGATGCCAACGTTATTTCCGATGCCGTCAATATTTCGTCACGACTGGAGGGACTTACCAAAACATTTGGCAGTACGATTCTGCTGAGCGAAAAAACCCTGACTGGCATTCTCCATCCTGGCTTATTCATGTTCCGGTTTCTGGGTCATATTCGGGTTAAGGGGAAAGAAGATGCGTTGGATGTATACGAGATGATCAGCACAAATGCGCCTGATTTACTTGAGAAGAAGATACAGACGCTCGACTTATTTAAAGATGGATTAGATAATTATTACAAAAAGCGGTTCGGCGAAGCAGCCGTTTCGCTACGAAAAGTATTGGACATAAATCCGGCCGATAAAACGGCTTATCGGTACTTGCTGAACGCAGCGCGGTATTTAGTGGAGACCCCATCGGAGGGATGGGATGGCGTAGAAACAATGACCGAAAAATAAAGGACTGATAGCCAATTGGTCGAATCAAGTAGTACAGATCCCGCCCTTAGTAACTATCCGTTTCGCCGGAAGCCTCCCCCGCCCTGTCCATCACGACCACCCGGACGCATGAACCGGTTGTTGTTGGATGGCGGTGTAAAACCGGCTCCGAACTTACGCAGGTTGTAAACAAAGCTCAGGGTAAAATACCGATTCAGAACCCGGCTCTGTACTTCTTCGACGTACGTATCCGTGACGTTCCGGACAACGCTGCGGTTCTGATTGAGCAAATCGAAGACCTGAAGTCTCAATTCGCCCTGTTTCTGTTTAAACAACTGGCGCGCCAATGCCATATTGAGTAGCGTAAACGACTGGTTGTAGCTACCCGACGTGCCTCCGTAATGGTTAAATGTGACATTGGTCGTAAACGTAAACCGTAGCGGAAGCTGGTAGTATAAATCCAGTGTTCCGGTTTGGTTCAGATACGTTGTATTCTGTTGTGGTTGCAGCGAATATTTCGCCGACTGCAGGCTAATGTTTCCCGCCAGGTTCAGATCCAGTTTATCATACAGGTTTGTGTTCAGGCTTAACCCCTGCCCAATGAGCCAGTTCTGAGCAAGGTTTGCCCGCTCATTCACAAAACTCGTCCCCTGATTGTACGTCAGATTGGTATTCAGGTTCAGGTTGACCCGCTGATCCTGGAATTTCAGTGCCCGACCCAGTACCAGAAAACCGGTTACCGTATAGTAGCCATTTGTGTTGACGGGCCGGGTAGTCTGGGCACCCGACGGATTAAACGTCGTTGAATTGACAATTTTATTGTCGGTTCGGCTGGCATTAATCGACACGAACATATTGCGGAACGTGGCCGGATCGAACCGGTTGAAATTGAGGGATATGTTATGACTGTATTCGGGTTGCAGATCGGCGTTCCCCAACTGGATATTCAGCGGGTTGGTGTTATTGGGCACAGGCTGTAACTGATTTACCGAAGGAGCATTGATGCGGGTACGATAATTGAACCGCAGGGTGGTATTTTTGGCAAAATTATAGGTAAACAGTGCATTCGGCAGCAGGTTCGTAAACGTGCGGCTCAGGGACGTTTCCCGGCTCAGGTTCGTTGAATTCAGGCTGGCCTGCTGCCCATCGACACCCAATGCATATGTATACTTTAACCGCTTGGTTTGCCACGTTAACCCGCCCCGATTGGTCATGTACGTATTGATGAAATTATTGCTTAATAACGCATTCGGACGGTCATATTGCCCCGTTGTTTCGTTGAAGTCCGTGACTGCCCGGTTCGATTCATTGTGGTTATTCGACAGATTGTAGTGAAACTCAAGCGTTTGCCGCATCGACAACGGCTCCGTATAGGACGCGTTGATGCTGTTGGTCATGGAGTTCGTTTGCTGGCGGTTCTGCTGATTGATTTGCTGCGTATACAATCCATCGGTGGTGGTCTGGCTGCTTGGCGATCCAGACGACGTAGGGAGTGGCGTAGTCGACTTGGTCAGTGACTTGTTAATACCCAGATTATCCTGATCATTGATCGCTATGTTCCAGTTCACGGAGAATGTACGGCCAGCTTTGCGAAACTTCCGAAACAGCAACAAACTATTGTTTCCGTTGATACCGCTGCCGGTCGAGTTATAGTTTGTGTTGCTCGTGTTGGTTGTAACACCTTGCCCACTAAGTGTTTGTGACTGGCTTTGATTCATGTAATTTGACTCAAGCCACGACACATTGGGAATCAGCCGGATGGTCGTAAGCGAGTCGAGTCGATAATCGAGCCGGAGGTTGAACCGGTTATTGGTATTTGTATTCTCTGAACCATTGGTCTGGTTGCGTACAAATGTCGAATCCGTACGGACGGATGTCCCTGATGTGCTGGCACCGGGCAGAATATTTTCCCGGCGGCTGCTCTGATTGGTCAGGGTATTGGTGTTAGATATGTTGTAACTTCCAGCCATATCGATTTTTTTACCGAAGCTATTGCGGTAATTGATACCGCCCGCCCATGATTTGGTGATGGCATTATTACCGACCTGACCGTTTCCGTTGCCACTCCCCCCGCCGTTGCCACTGCGCACGAAGCTCCCTCCGCCCGAATTACCCCCCGACCCCTGGCCGCTACCGCCAAAGTTATTGCCGAGTCCTAAATCCTGCGCCGTAAAGCCCTGCTGGTTAATGTTATTAGCCATACCCAGGATCGACATCTGCTGACCATTGCTAAACCGGTTTAAGGTAGCTTTAGCGACGTAGCGCGGATCGTCTCCCGGCTTGGGCCCTACCCCAATCGATTGTTGCCCAAATGTACCTTTACGCTTGTCCTTCTTGGTTGTGATGTTGATCGTTTTGGACCGGTCGCCGTCATCGACGCCCGAAAACGCCGATTGTTCGGACATCTGGTCCAGCAACTGCACTTTGTCGATAATATCGGCGGGCAAATTGCGGGTAGCCATCTTAGGATCATCGCCAAAAAACGGCTTTCCATCGACAAGCACTTTTTTAACAGCCTGGCCCTGCGCCGTAATGTTTCCATCGCGGTCTACCTGAAGGCCGGGCAGTTTCTTCAACAAATCTTCTACCTGAGCATTGGGCTGTGTTTTAAACGACCCGGCATTAAATTCGAGCGTATCGCCTTTAACCGCCATGGGCGCTTTTTCACCCTGAACCGATACCTCCGTCAGTGTCTGAGACTGAGCCAGTAATTCCAGCGCCCCTGCATCGACATTGGGGTCAGCTTTGGTCACAGAAACCCGCTTTGAGGCACCTCGGTAACCAACATAGGTGACCAAGACCCGGTATTGTCCTTCTGTGACATTCTTGAAAACAAACTGGCCTTCGCCATCAGTGATACCAAAGTTGACCAGGGATGAATCACGTGCCAAAAGCAAAGAGACCGACGCTTCCAGCAGCGGTTTTCTGGTCACGGAATCCACAACAGCTCCTTTGATCGTACCTGATTGGGCCTGCGCCCATGTTGCGGTCAGACTTAGGATCAATACAATAAGAAGGCCACGAAAAAGGCGTGAAGTGAAAAAGTGGTTCATGACTGTAGGATGACTTACTAGTTACAGCAGGCAGTTTTCAGCTGGCAGTGGGCAGCGTACGTTGACGAGTACCCACTGAAAAATACCTGCTGAAAAATTTATAGCACATTAATTCCGGCCCGTACCCGGCATGGACGACATCATACGCTGGCGGAAATCAGCCATCGACTTCCGGCGCATCTGCTCCATTTCTTCCGACGTAATTGATTTTGCATCGGCAGGCGGTTGCACGGCTGATGCTGCTATCGCTTCCGTCGAAATTGACGACGCCTTGTACGATTCGTTATCGGATTCGATCTGAAGAACAACGCCCGTTGGAGGTGTCAGATCAGAAACAGGTGAGTACGTAAAAGGCAGATCGGTCGTGTACCAGATCGTGTACGTCTGCTTCCGGCGGGTTGCGGTGGCTTTGTGGCAGGTGAAGCCCGCTATTTTCTTGGTTTTGTCGCTGGCTTGCCAATCGCTGGCAGTTGGCATTGGATTCTCCGAACGATAGGTCGTTTGGCTCGTTGAATCTTTTTTGACAGTCAGCACATCGATGCGTTTCCGATTACCCAGATCCAGATACGTCTGCTGCTCAAACGGGGGCGTCATGCGCATGTTGCGCGGAGGGCCGCCCGCGTTGCCGGAACCATCGCCTTCTCTGTTCCGGCGCATCATCATATTTTGGGGTCGATCGCGTTCTTCTTTAGCCATCGTTCCCGAGAAGACAAGCTTCTGCGTGAATGACATTACTTCCGGCATGCCTTCGGGAGCGTCGGGAGCACCCGCGCTTCCGGGTCGGACTTCCTGTCCGTTGATGACCGTTCGCATTTGCGACCGATCGATCTGGCGCATGCCTTCATACGTAATTTTACCAGAAGCATATTTATCCGGCGTGGCTGTCTGAGCCGTCGTGCGGATCGAAATCAGCAAACCAGCTGCCAATAGGGTGATTATCTGAGCTTTCATCAGGATAAGGAGCAAAAGTGGTATGTAAAAGTTGCACAAAATTTGTTGCTCTCCGTATCGGATTTGCTAAAAGGCATGAAAATGCAGTTAAAACCCTATTTTTGAGTACTGAATGCCCGTTTTATGCCCCCTCAACGTATCATTTCACTCGTCCCCTCGCAAACTGAATTACTCTTCGATCTTGGCCTTGACAGCGAGATTGTTGGTATTACGAAGTTCTGCATTCACCCGACCGACAAAGTAAAAAACAAGGCACTTGTTGGCGGCACGAAAACGATTGATCTCGACCGGATTCACACACTTCGCCCGGATTTGATCATCGCCAATAAAGAAGAAAATACCCGCGAAGAAATAGAGGAGCTACAACGACAGTATCCCGTTCACATCACCGACATTATAACCATACCCGATGCTGTAAACATGATTCGGGAAGTGGGAGCACTTGTTGGGAAAGAATCAGAGGCTGAAACAATGGCTGACCAGATTAAGACAACGCTGATCACGCTATCCGATGATGGCCAGCAACAAACAGTTGCTTACTTTATCTGGCGCAAGCCGTATATGGTTGCGGCTAACGACACGTTCATTCACACGATGCTGGAAACTGCCGGATTCCGGAACGTATTTGCCAATCGAACCCGATACCCGGCCATAACCCCGGCGGACCTACAAACTGCCCAGCCCGATCTGATCTTTTTATCGTCGGAGCCTTTTCCGTTTTCCGAAAAACACATCAACGAGTTTCGGACTATTTGCCCATCAGCCCGGACCCTGATCGTTGATGGTGAGGTGTTTTCGTGGTATGGCAGCCGGTTGTTGCGGTCGTCGGCGTATTTTCGGAACTTGCATAACGAAATCGCCCGGCCCCAACGATGATCACCGATATTTCTCAGCTCGATCCGAAAGGAACCTACACCTACACCGACTACCTGAAGTGGCAGTTCGACGAAAGCGTAGAACTGATAAAAGGAAAATTATACAGAATGTCGCCCGCTCCCAAGCGGAAACACCAGGATGCATTTGTAAACCTGGAATTTGCCCTCCTGAAGTATTTTGAGGATAAATCATGCAAAGTGTATGATGCCCCCTTCGATGTTCGGTTCCCTGTTCAGAATCGAAAAAACCCAAACCAGATATACACAGTCGTACAGCCCGATATCTGCGTCATATGTGACCTTAAAAAGTTAGATGACGATGGTTGTTTGGGAGCGCCTGACTGGGTCATTGAAATTACATCGCCCCGAATGGCAAAGAATGATTTCAATGAGAAATACAATCTTTATGAAGAAGCCGGTGTTCGTGAATACTGGATTGTTCAGCCCAAAGAAAAAGCAGGCAATGTCTATACGCTCGAAGATGGGCAATACGCACTGGTGGATGTTTACGAGTCGACGGACATTCCCTGCCGTATTTTCCCGGATCTGATTGTTTCGCACGAACGAATCTTCCCATAAACACCCGTGACTACATCCGATACCAACAATAATACGCTCTCGATTGCCTCCGTCAATCTGATTTTGTTTGCAGCCCGGCAACGTGGAATCAATGCTGACGCGCTGGCCCGTACAGTAGGCATCAGCGTTGACGAGTTGCGAAACCCCGACGGACGCGTTCAGATCCGCCAGGTACAGGCACTCTGGCGTGAGATCGTAGCCGCTACCGGCGACTCTAGTATTGCGCTGAAACTTGGCGAAATGATCAATCCGGTTGCCATTGGTGTGCTGGCTTATGTGATGATGCATAGCCCAACACTTGGTAAAGCGTTTGAGAAGTTATGTCAATACCAGGATATTGTCTGCGAAGGCGTTTCTACGCGGGGTGAGGTTGTTCATTCCGGGCGTTCAGTCGATCACTTTGTTCTGTCGCTACACATCATCAGCCCAGACATTATTTATCCGGAATATACACTCAACTCCGAATTATCAATCTATCAATCGGCTATTCGCGCCTTAACTGGTCAGCACGTTACAGCTACCGAAATCCGGTTTGCCTATCCGCGTCCCCTCAACACGAGCGAGCATGAGCGCGTTTTTGGCCCCGCCCACCTGACGTTCGACGCAGACGTAACGGCTTTTGTACTCGATGCATCCTGGCTTGATACGCCGGTTCTGAATGCCAACCCTGCCCTCTCGGCCATGTTTGAACAACACGCTACGGGACTGCTTAACCAGCTCAAAACGCCCTCGCTTAGTAGTCGGGTTAAAGCCGAAATTGTGTTGCTCATGAAAGGCGAAGAACCTACGCTGGCAACCGTAGCCGACCGGCTGGCAATGGGCATTCGGACCCTACAGCTTCATCTAAAAGAAGAAGGTACCAGCTACCAGCAACTGCTGGACGAGATCCGGAAAGAGCTTGCTATTCAACATTTGCGGGAGCAAAATCTGAGCACAACAGACATCGCTTATCTGCTGGGTTTTGCCGAGCCGAGTGTTTTCTTCCGGTCGTTTAAGAAGTGGATGGGCGTTACACCGGGGGCTTATCGACTGGCTCTGGCGGCTTGATCGCTCTGGCAATCCTGGCTTTAAAGCGTTTCCAAACTGGTGTGTTTAAAACTGTCCGGGTATTTTAAGCCGTACCCCATCGTACGGTCCATACTTGAATGCGCAAACAGAATGATTCCTGCCAGCATCAGGTTCTGATTACCCATCATCAGACCGAGCAATCCGATGGCAACACCTAATCCTTTATGGTGAAAAATATTATATAAAACCGCACCAACTGCCGGATTTACAGCATAACCAATCATACTCAGATCGGGTAACAACAACAGGGCAGGAAACCACCACCAGGAAAAATCAAGGCGCGAGAACAGGTAAATAGAGCCTAAAAACTGAATCAACTCTTCGGATTTCAATAGCGTTTTCATGAGTTTTCGATTTTAAAAGAAGCGAGTAAGGGCTTTTCAATCAGGAACGCAAACTGCCTGCTAAAAACTAAGAATTGAAGACTGGCTGGCGACTGGCTTAAATGGCTGTTTCAACTGGTTTTTTGCAAACCACGTTAAGGTTTCGGTCAATGCCTCGTTCATGGGCGTAGGCCGAAAATCAGGAAATAAGGCAAGCACCTTTCGGTCATCGAGCAGAATGGTGTTTTCGTAGAGGTACAGCATTTCTTTTACCTCCCGCATAATGGGCATAAACAAACCCAGCGCCGTAATCAGAAAACGGCTGTACACCTGCACTTTCAGCGGGTTGCCGGTCACCGCACTGATCTGCCCAAACCACGCCCGAATGGATGGCAGGGTGATTCCACCATAGTTCCAGACTTGATAGGGTTGTTCTGTAGACTGTTCGCCTAAAGCCCATTCGCGCAACATGAGCCGGACAATAATTTCGGCCGCATCTTTCGTGAATACTAACTGGTGTGGCACATCGGCATTCAGAATCCAGGGCATCGCTTTGCCGGTCAGCGCATTCTCAAAAATGGGGGCAATACCTGCATTCAACACATTAGGACCCCAAAAGTCGGGGAGTCGTACGTTCATCACCCGGCACCGGCCAGCGGTTGCGGCCTGTTCCAGAAGGGCTTCAATCTCAACACGTAACCGGCCTTTACGAGTGCATGGATTCGGGTGACTATCCTCCCGAATCGGTTCTTTTGTATTGCCAAAATTGTATACATTGCCGGGGAAAACAATGGTTGCTTTCGCTGGTGTGGCAGCATCGATTACTTTCTGAGTGGCTACATCCATCGTACCAAACCACTTGTTGTAGGGATAGTTGATACCATGAAAAATGAAGTCTTTATCAGCCGCAATCCGGTTCAGCAAATCAGCATCCTGCACATCACCTTCGACAATGGTTAATGTCGACTGATTCGGAAATAAAGCCTCGGCCTTTGCCCGATTACGGACGAGGATAGTAACAGGCAGTTGGCGATCGAGCAGGTTAGCCGTTACGGCATAACCGATACTACCCGTAGCGCCCAGAACAAGAATAGTTGGCAGTTTGTCAGCAATTGCGTTCATGATGGTTGTGAATCAATTAGTACATGACAAAGGTCCGACGAACTCATCGGGCGGTCGCTGACAAACGACGCAAATCGACTGACCAATTGCGAAAAAGTGCAGGAAAGCAGTCAACCTATCCTGCATACGCTGATTCTGCTATTTTATCACGATACGCAACTCTTTCCACAAACTAATTGTATTTTGCGCATCTATAATTAAGTTTATCTAATTATCGTCCTCTACGAGTAATTGGTTGTTATAAGCAACAGTGGCCAGTCTACCTTCCTCCTGGATTAACTCCACCGATCAGCAACTTTGGCGTAGCCTTCGCGACGGAGACGAATCGGCATTTACGGCCATTTTTGACCGCTATCATCGTACCCTATACAACTATGGCAATAAATTAGTGAGTGATTCAGCACTGACTGAAGATGCTGTTCAGGAGGTATTTATCGATGTCTGGCGCATGCGGGCAACGCTGTCGGAAGACATCAATTCCATCAAGTTCTATCTGTATCGATCCTTACGTCGCCGGATTCATCGGATGCAGGACAAATACCAAACAGCCGAAAGCATCGATGACATGGCTGACGATGAGAAGACGCCAATGGCTATTGCCGAAGAAACCGTACAGATCGAACAGGAATCGAGAGATTTAGTAAGTCGGCGAATTCAGGAGCTGCTTACTCACTTACCGAAACGGCAGGTAGAAGCCCTTACGCTGTATTATTTCGATGATTTCGGCATCAGTGAAATTGCCCAGATCATGGACGTCAACGAAAAATCGGTCCGTAATTTCATCCATCGCGCGCTTACTTCACTTCGCCAGAACCGGAACTGGCTCATCGGTTCGCTCCTGATTTTCTGGCTATTACTGAATCTGTAAAATTTTTAGAAAAATTTCTATCTACAAAAGAGGTCAACGGCCCATTTTCTGTTTCTTTCTTTATGAAGGGGAAATAGTTCTATAACTTCTTGCGTAGATCCCGTTTTTGTCGTGTTATGAAACAAGCCTTCTACTCGCTGATTGATTTTCTGGAAGACCCGGACTTTATAGCCTGGGTGAAGTACGCTGACGAAAAACAGGAGGCTTACTGGCAGCATTTTCTGGAAAGCTATCCGGCTCAGAAACCAGTGATCGAGACGGCCCGTCAATACATTTTGGCATTAGCCGAACAAACGGGAGCCAACCAGCCTTCGGAAGCACAGAGCCAGTCGATGCGCCAGACCATTCAGAAGCATGTTCGTCAGGAAGAAGCACCCATGCCTTTTGTTCAGGTTACACGAACCGGCTGGAGCTGGATGCAGATGGCCGCTTCGGTTGCACTGGCCTTGGGATTGGGGGCAACGGCGTACTGGTATAGCCAGAAAACAGACCAGCCGGAAGGTTATCGTCACTTTACGCAATCGGTTCCTACCGGAACGGCTCTGCAAGAAACCCGAAACGATGATGATACTCCACTTACGATTTCTCTGAGCGATGGCAGTTCGGTTGTGCTCCAGCCGGGCAGTCGGCTCAGTTATCCGAACAAGCTTCAACAGCGCGAAGTGTATCTGGTCGGGAAAGCTTTTTTTGAAGTGGTGAAAGACCCGGCAAACCCGTTTTTGGTCTACACACGCGGAATAGCAACCAAAGTGCTCGGGACCAGTTTTTCCATCGACGCGCCCGACACAAACCAGCCCATAGAGGTCGCAGTCAAAACAGGGCGAGTAGCTGTTTATTCGCTCGAAAAATCTGAATCGACAAATCCAAAAACCACTGATTCTGAACAAAATAGCCTGGTATTGACACCAAACCAGAGCGCCGAATACCTAACGGACAGCCATCAACTGGTTCGCAAAGCAGATACCCTCTCGACCTTTGCTCAACCCGGAACGCTGGTTGTTGCCAAGCAATCGTTTGACTTCGATGAAACGCCGGTGTCGGCGGTGTTCAGTACGCTCGAAAAAGCCTATGGTGTCGATATCGTTTACAATGAATCGGCTCTGGGCAAATGCTCACTATCGGCCTCGCTGGTCGGTCAGCCTTTCCACGAAAAACTGTCGGTCATTTGCAAAGCCCTCGATGCTCAATATTCCCTTCAGGGCAATCGGGTCGTTATTACCGGTGGGCAACGGTGCCAATAATACTTTATTCGTATTCCTAATCGTAAAAACCCTTAGCAGACCAAAATGAACTCTTCCATCCAGTAAAAAAGGTCAGCTATGTTCCCGCATAGCTGACCTCTGAAACTCCCCTACTTACTGACCTGACAAGCCGAAGTCATTCACTGACAATGAATGGATTAGGGGGGATTTTGCCGAATTTTCCGTTCACCCAACAAATCCTGACAAAGGTATGAAAAAACTATCACTGGCAGATGACAGTCTTCTAACAATCATGCGTATCACCCTCATCCAATGGTTTCTGGTCTGTGCTTTAGCCGGAATTTCGTGGGCGCGCGATGGGAGGGCCCAACAGCTCCTCGATCAGCGAATTACAATTCTGATTGAGGGTCAGAATGTTAAAAAAGTGCTGCACCAAATTGAAAAACAGGTTGATGCCCGATTTGTATTTAGCCCTGAACTGATTCAATCGAATCGTAAAATATCCGTGCGGAGTCAGGCCGAACCGCTGGCCGACGTACTCAATCGGGTTTTAAAACCACTCCAGTTAACGTATGAAGTTAGCGGAAGTAATATCATTATCAAGCCCGATCATCCGGCAAAATCCGCCCAGCTCGACGAAGCCCAGGCCGTGCTACCCAGTGTACCCGAAGTAGCCATACGTACAGTTTCAGGAACCGTTTCCGATCCCAGTGGCGAAACCCTGCCCGGTGTTAATGTTCTGGTCAAAGGCACCCAGAAAGGTACCACAACCGACGCTCAGGGTCAGTTTAAGATTGACATGAACGATACCGAAACAACGCTGGTTTTCAGCTTTGTAGGCTATTTAAAGCAGGAGGTCGTGGTCGGCAATCAGTCAATACTGGCCGTTATTCTGTCGACCGATAATAAATCGCTGGCCGAAGTGGTTGTGGTTGGTTATGGTACGCAAAAACGCTCCGACGTAACAGCAGCCATTGCTTCGGTACCGATGGGCGAAGTGAAAGATATGCCCGTATCGAACGTTGCTACGGCTTTGCAGGGCAAAATTCCGGGTGTTGTAATTCAGCAAAGCAGTGGCGCACCCGGCAGTGCGCCAACCATCAAGGTCAGAGGGTTTGGTTCCATCAGCGCGGGAACATCACCGCTGGTCGTTGTCGATGGAAACATTGTCGGAGCCGGGGTTTTCGGTTTGCTCAATAGCGTTGATATCGAGAGCATCGATGTACTGAAAGATGCCTCATCCACTGCTATTTATGGCTCCAAAGGGTCCAATGGCGTGCTGCTTGTTACAACCAAACGGGGCAAATCAGGCCGCACGCTGGTGAATTTCGACGTCTATACGGGCTTTCAGGAAGTAACCAAGAAAATCGACCTTCTCAACTCGCAGCAATACGCCGAATTTGCCAAAGAAGGGTCAAATAATGCATACCTCGACAATGTTCCGGGAGCAAAAGCTACTGACCCAAACAGCGTACGACCAGCGAGTTACCTTCGTTATCGCTACCCACGGGGCGACCTGTTCGACTGGTTCAACTACGACGATCCGGCCAAAGTAGCCAACCTGCCATATACTGACTTTCAGGATCTGATTTATCGGAAAGCAAAAATGAGCAGCTACCAGCTTTCGGTATCGGGCGGAAACGAAAAAGCGCGTTATCTGGTCAGTGGAAGCTACATGAAACAGGATGGTATCATCCTGAAATCGGGCCTCGATCGGTATATTTTTCGGGCTAATGTTGAAGTAAACTTATTGCCGACATTGAAGGTAGGGCTGAACCTGAATCCGTCATACCGTATCACGCAGGAGGTTACCGCCGAGAATCAGTGGTTCAATCAGGGCATTATTACCGCTGCATTGGCCGCCATACCGATGGCCCCGACCTATGCAGCCGATGGTTCGTATTCATCACAACTGGCACTGGCAGCTCCCTACAACCTGCCGGGCGTTACAAACCCGTTGGCAAACATTACCGAATACAGCAGCCCCTATACGTCAGGGAATCTGTTGGGGAATGTGTACGTAGACTACGGCTTCCTGAAAAATTTCAACTACCGGGCATCGGCCAACATTAACTTTAGCGACAACCGCCGGAATACTTACCGGACTTCCCGAATGCCGCTGAGCAACCTGTTGCCGCCTACTACGGCTATGGGAACGGCCTATTCCGATCAGGGCCTGAGCTGGTTATTCAATCAGGTGGTCGGCTACAATAAGACCATCAAGTCGGTCCACAACATTGAAGCATTGGTGGGTATGGAAGCCACCTCGACCAAGTTTCAGTCGAGCAGTGCATCGGGGAGTTCCTACGCCAATGATGTGGTCGAAACGTTGAATGCCAGCGCTACGGGCTCAACTACAACGGCCTGGTCGTTCAAATCGGCCAATGCATCGGTTTCCTACTTTGCACGAGCCAACTACAACTACAAAGGCAAGTACCTGGCCAACCTCTCTGTTCGTCGCGATGGGTCGTCCATCTTCGGTCCCGAAAATCGCTGGGGTACATTTCCGGCCGGTTCGCTGGGCTGGCGCATCAGCGAAGAGTCGTTCATGAAAGACATTCGGGCCATCTCGGAAACAAAGCTCAGGGTTAGTTACGGTCTTTCAGGAAACAACGCCTTTTCGGACAATTATCCGTATGTGGCCCTGCTTCGGCCGGATAACTACAGCTTCAACAATAACCTCATCAACGGATTAGCCCCGTCGTCATTAGCGAACTCGAAACTGGGCTGGGAAAAAAACCAGCAATTCGACGCCGGTGTCGACCTGGGGTTGTTCAACAACCGCATTTATCTGATTGTCGATTATTACCATCGGATTACCAAAGATCTGCTTCTATCGGTCAATGTACCGTCGCTTACGGGCTTCACAACGGCCTATAAGAACATTGGTAAAATGGAGAATAAAGGCTGGGAATTTGGCATTAACACCCGCAACTTCACCAAAGGATTTATCTGGAACACAACGCTCAATATTTCCTTCAATCGAAATAAAGTGCTGGCGTTGGGGCCCAACGGCGATCCCATCCGGACAGCCAGCGGCAGCATTAGTGACCTGAATATCACGCAGATCGGCGCACCCATCGGTAGTTTTTATGGCTACAAGCAACTCGGCATTTTCCAGAATCAGGCTGATCTGGATGCCAATCCGCA
The DNA here is from genome assembly GCF_010233585.1 of Spirosoma endbachense. Classification (NCBI taxonomy): domain Bacteria; kingdom Pseudomonadati; phylum Bacteroidota; class Cytophagia; order Cytophagales; family Cytophagaceae; genus Spirosoma; species Spirosoma endbachense. The sequence goes on along the minus strand of NZ_CP045997.1, from coordinate 8,096,515 downwards.
CGATGCTACGTCCAAACCCGGCGATGTAAAATATGCTGATATCGATGGAGATGGCAAAATCACGGCCAACGACCGGACAATTTTGGGCAACAACCAGCCCGACTTTATTTATGGTTTCACGAATTCGTTCAGCTACAAAGGTTTTGATCTGAACATTGCCATTCAGGGAACACAGGGCGGCAAAATTCTGAATCTGGGTCGCCGGTATTTCGACAACATGGAAGGCAATCAGAACCAGTTGACAACGGCTCTGCACCGCTGGCGTTCGGAGAGCGATCCGGGCGATGGCATCACGCCACGGGCCAACGAACGAACCACTGGTAACAACAATGCCATTTCGTCGCGCTGGGTAGAAGACGCCAGTTATGTACGGATTCAGAACGTTAGTTTAGGCTATCGGCTGCCAACAACCCTGCTCAGCAAGGTCAAACTTCAGCAGGTACGGGTCTATGTCTCCGCGCAGAATCTGTACACCTGGACGAAGTATCTGAACTACAATCCCGAAGTAAGCAACTACGAAAGTCCACTATCGGCAGGTATCGATTATGGTGCTTACCCGTTGGCCCGTACGCTCACGTTTGGTATCAGTGCAGGATTTTAAATCAGGTTTTCTCAGAAATCCGACAATTAACCAACGCATTCGCAATCATGAAGACCTATACAATTCTTACGACTCTGCTGATTTTGCTGACGATCAGTTCATGCAGCCAGCAATTTCTGGACTTAAAGCCCATTTCGAACGCAACAACCGACAATTTCTACAAAACGGGCGACGATATCCGGAACGCCGTGAGTGGTAGCTACGCGGCTCTACAAGCCGACGGTGTTACGGGAAACAGCTACGTATTCACCGAAATAGCTTCCGATAACACCTTGCCGGTGGCGTCGGGGTCAATCACCGATCAGGATGAGTTCGACCGTTTCTATATCAAAACGACCAATCCGTACATAAATGGTCGCTGGAATGATAGCTACACGGCCATTGCCCGCTACAACACGATTCTGGATAAAATTGGCGATATCACCATGGACGAAAGCCTGAAGAGCCGCAACATTGGTGAAATTAAGTTTCTGCGTGCGCTGATCTATTTCAATCTGGTGCAAACGTTCGGCGATGTACCGCTGGTTACCAAGGCCATCAATGATCCTGACGAAGGCTACGCCTACTCCCGTAATCCAAAAACAGAGGTTTATGCTCAAATTGAGAAAGATCTCGCCGATGCCGAAGGTGCCTTGCCCGTTTCCTATACGGGTGTCGATATTGGTCGGGCAACAAAGGGTGCCGCCAGGGCGCTCCTGGGCAAAGTCTATCTTACAGAAAAGAAATTCGCACAGGCGGTGGCCAAACTCAAAGAAGTCATTGATCTGAACGTGTATACCATTCTGCCGAGCTACGCCGATGTATTTAAAGTGAGCAATAAAAATCACAAAGAATCGGTTTTTGATGTGCAGTACAAATCGGGCGGATCGGGTGAAGGCAACCCCTGGCCCAACCTGTTTGCTCCCCAAAATTCGGGCAACTCGGTCATTGCGTTTAGTGGCAACGGCAACAACCAACCCACCGACGATCTGATAAAGGCTTTTGAAACGGGTGATGTACGTAAAGACGTTTCGCTGGCTACGTCCTATGTCAATGCAAGCGGGCAGACGGTTCAGGCTAACTATGTAAAAAAGTATTTCGATACGCCGGTCGTCAACAACGACAATGGGAACAACATTCCGGTCATTCGCTACGCTGACGTGCTCCTGATGTACGCCGAAAGCCTGAACGAAGTTGGTTATCAGGCAACGGGTGAAGCGTTAACGTACCTGAATCAGATTCGGAGCCGGGCTGGCCTGAAACCTAAACCCGCCACCGACATTCCTGATCAGCAGTCGTTCCGGCTGGCGATGGAACAGGAACGGCGCGTGGAGTTTGCGTTTGAAGGTCAGCGCTGGTATGATCTCGTTCGCACAGGGCGGGCCGTTACGGTGATGAATAGCAAAAAAGACCAGATTAGACTGGTCAATGTACTGACTGACAACAATCTGGTTTTCCCCATTCCACAGAGCCAGATCGACATCAATAAAGACAAAATCAAGCAAAATCCTGGGTATTAAACCGATATGCTGGTCTTTTATGGGCAACTCTTAAAAGGCCAGCCTAACTTAATCAATAAGCGAATGAACAGACGGGAAGCAGTAACGCATGTAGCCTGGATACTCGGAGGAGTATTTTCGGCCCCAACTCTACAGGCCATGAGCCGGTGGGAACAGATTGGCAGCCAGGCAAGTGCTCTTCGCCAATCAGGTTCTTTTCTGACCGAAACGCAGCATGAAATCATGGCTCGCGTTGCTGAGCTGATCATTCCACGAACCGATACTCCCGGCGCCATCGACGCGGGTGTACCCGATTTCATGGAGGTTATGCTTCGCGACTGTTACCGGAAGCCCGCCCAGGATACGTTTTTGGCCGGAGTAGGCGAACTGGAGCAGAAAGGCTTCCTGAAGTTATCGCCCGATCAGCAAACGACCACTCTAAAACAGGTAGAAGCTGAAACACAGAAAACTAGTGATTCGTCGTTCTGGCTCATCACTAAAGAGTTGACCCTGCTTGGCTATTACACATCCGAAGTGGGCGTTAAAGCCTCATTTGATTACCAGCCGATTCCGGGGCGATTCGAAGCAATTAAAATAAAACCGGGGCAAAAAGATTTCATGTACGGCAATCAGGCCTAATCACTGATCATCACCCTGTCAACGTCCGTTGCGGTAATCCTTCACTCTTTCACCCATTAGAATACGATGAACCTGAACATCAAAGCAGATAAAGCCCAGACCTATGATGCCATTGTTGTTGGATCGGGAATGACCGGGGGCTGGGCCGCTAAAGAACTGACCGAAAAAGGCCTGAAAGTACTGGTCGTCGAACGAGGCTATGAACTCAAGCACGTCGAAGATTACAAAACGGCCATGAAAGACCCGTGGGAGTTCGAGCATCGCGGCAAAATACCCATTGTGGCTGCCGAAGAGCATTATGCGACCATGTACTTTTCGGCCAAGGAAGGTTCGCAATACCTCTATAGCAACGACAAGGAAAATCCATACATCCAGAAGCGGCCTTTCAACTGGATTCGGGCTTACCATACGGGCGGGAAATCGCTGTTGTGGGGCAAGCATACCTACCGCTGGAATCGCGAAGATTTTCTGGCGAATGCGAAGCAGGGGCTTGGTGTCGACTGGCCGATCCGGTACGATGATCTGATTCCCTGGTACAATTACGTCGAAAAGTTTGTGGGAATCAGTGGCCAGGCCGAAGGATTAGCGGTATTGCCCGACAGTAATTTCCTGCCACCCATGGCCATGACCGCGCCCGAAATTCATCTGAAAAAATCGGTAGCCCAGAAGCTGAATCGCCCGATCACCATTGGCCGGGTTGCCCACCTGACCAAGCCTCAGCCGTGGCATACCGCCGTTGGCCGGGCCAGTTGTCAGTTCCGAAACCGGTGTTCGCGAGGCTGCCCGTTTGGTGCTTATTTCAGCTCACTGGCCGCAACGATACCGGCGGCTCGACAGACCAACCGGCTCACCATCGTGCACAATGCTATCGTCAAGGAAATTATTCTGGACGATAAAGCCCAGAAAGCCAAAGGCGTACGGGTCATTGATCAAAATACGCTGGAAGTTCGTGAGTTCTACGCCAAGCTGATTTTCCTGAATGCCGGAACCATTGGCTCTACATCTATTCTGATGAATTCGAAATCGGCCCGTTTCCCGAATGGACTCGGCAACGACAGCGATCAGTTAGGCCGCAACCTGATGGATCACCACCTTGCCATTGGGGCACGGGCCGACATCGAAGGGTTCGAAGACGACTACTTCTTTGGGGCGCGTCCGGGCAGTTTGTACATACCGCGCTTCCGAAACTGGGGCAACGACAAACGCGACTACCTACGGGGCTTTGGCTATCAGGGAGGAGCCTCCCGCGCCGACTGGTCACGAGGGGCCACCGAAACGGGCTTTGGCGCTGACTTCAAGAAGAAAATGACGCAGCCCGGACCCTGGAAAATTAATCTTAGCGGTTTCGGTGAAGTGCTTCCCAATCCAAACAATCGCTTCTACCTCAGCGAAGACCAGAAAGACAAGTGGGGTCTACCTCAGATCGTTTTCGATGCTGATTTTGGCGAAAATGAACGGGCCATGCGCAAAGACATCATGAACGATGGTGCCGAAATGCTCGAAGCGGCTGGCTTCAAAAATGTGGTTCCTTACGACAATCCCGTCGCACACATGGGTTTGGGCATTCACGAAATGGGCACGGCCCGCATGGGTAAAGATCCAAAAACGTCGGTGCTCAATAAATTCAACCAGGTACACGCCTGCAAAAATGTATTCGTCACCGATGGATCAGCAATGACCTCGGCCTCAAATGTAAATCCTTCGCTGACCTATATGGCACTGACGGCTCGGGCAGCCAGCTATGCGGTCGAGCAGTTAAAAGCCGGAAGCCTTTGAGTTGTTCGGCGTAGCCTTGGTTTGACTATGCCGAACAACAAATTATTTCAACTGATGAAAAGGCAATACATTATTTTTTGGGTTTTCATGCTGGTGTCTTTCCCGCCATTTGTGTTCGCACAGGCAACAGGCGGCAAGAATTCTCAGGTCGCCATTAGCTTTGATACAAGCAGTAAACCACTTCGTTTTGGTGTAGATCATCTGGAGAAAGCACTTCAAAAGGCTGGGCAATCCGTCAGGACAGAGTCACTGACAGCGCAGGCAAAAACAGGGAATATCACGATTCAGGTGCTGTCCGCCCAGGCCGAGCCAACGATTCGCGAGGAGGGCTACCGAATCAGTTATCAGGCCGGGCAGCTTCAGCTAACGGCCGTCGATCCGGTGGGAGCGATGTATGCTGCTATGGATGTTGCGGAGCAGATCAGCATGGGTAAAACCTGGAAAACATTGGCCTCTAAGACCGTGAGCCCTCACTTTACCGTACGCGCTCTGAAAGTCAATTTACCGTGGTCGTCCTACCGCTCCGGCCCGGCGATGGAGGTGCATACAGACGTGTGTAAAGACCTGGCATACTGGCAGAAGCTACTGGACCAGATGGCCGAAAACCATTTTAACGTGCTGTCACTCTGGAATATTCACCCGTTCCCGTTCATGGTAAAACCCACTAACTTTCCCGAAGCCAATAGCTTTTCCGACAAGGAAATGGCCGAGTGGAAACAATTGTGGACAGCTTTGTTTCGAATGGCCAAAGAGCGGGGTATCGATCCCTATATTGTCAACTGGAATATTGCCGTATCGCCCGAATTTGCAAAGCACTACGGCGTCAACGAGCGAAACGATACCTCAGCCATCGTGAAGCGATACACCCGCGAAGTCGTTACGCAGGTGATCAACGAATACCCCGATCTGGCGGGTATCGGCATTACGCTGGCCGACTGGATGAGCAATTTTAAAGCAGAAGGATCGACCTTACCCGACATGACACCCAAAGACCGGGAAGACTGGCTGGAAGAAACCATTGTAGCCGGTATTAAAGCAGCCAACCGCCCCGTCAAATTCCTGCACCGATCGGTGCTCTCTGCCGATCCGGCCGAAATGCGACGCGTCATCAACAATGCCCATCTGCCCGATACGACCCTGGTCGAGATTAAATTCAACTGGTCGCATGGGCACTCGACACCGGTGCTTGCCTTAACGCACGACTCCCATTCCGGCAAGCGTGATGATGGCTACTGGAATCCGACACCCACGAATTACCGCATTCAGTGGATGATTCGGAACGAGGATTTTTTTATTCTCCGCTGGGGCCAGCCTGATTTCATTCGTCGGCACATTTCGCAAAATACGGCCCCCTATGTCAATGGCTATTTCGTGGGTTCAGAAGGGTATATTCCGGCCAGTGATTATTCGCACGTTGCCAACGCCCACCGTACCTGGAACTACGCGTTTGAGAAGCAATGGTTGTTCTATCAACTCTGGGGGCGTCTATTGTATGATCCCACAACGCCCGACGCCGTATTTGAAGCCAGCTTTGCGAACCGATACGCGCTTAAATCGGGCAAGCCGATGGTAGAGGCCAGTGCGGCAGCGAGCCAAATGCCCTTGCGGCTGGCATCCTTTTTCGGATCGACCTGGGATTATACGCTGTATTCCGAAGGGTTCCTGTCGCCATTTCCGGCCAGCAAGGGCTTTCAGGACGATGTTTCTTCCTTCATTTCGATCAACGAACTAATTGATCACCAGACCTTAGACCCGGCTTATGTATCCATCAAAGATTACGTTACCTGGGTACAGGAAAAGAAGCCGATACCGACCGACAAGGTAAGCCCATTAGCACTGGCCGATTTACTCGACGCCGATAGTAAAACGGTTCTTACACGTGTCCAGCAACTACGTTTGGGGGCTTCGCCTACGTTAGCCTGCGAACTGGCAGATCTGGAAACCTGGGCGTATCTGAGCCGTTATTTTGCTGATAAACTCCGGGCCGGAGTGGCCTTGCAGACGTATCGGATTTCTCAGAATAAAACCCAGCAACAGCTGGCAATAGGCTTATTAATGAAGTGTCGGGATCACTGGCAAAAGGTCAGCGAAATCACCGCCAGTCACTACCACGAAGTACCTTACATTGAGGGGTATATCTCAAAAGAAAACGCCTATAAAGATGCAAAACGTTTTTTCTGGCCGAATTATCTGCCACAGGTTGAACGCGACATCCGATTAGCAGAAGAAGCCAGTCTGGTCGGTAAACAGTGATAAAATCAAATACGACAATGAAATTATACCACAAAGCCACGTACTCTGTTTAACTTGCTAACCGGTTCAACGAAATGGTTTCTGCTAATCGTGTAATGAGTTCCGCCGTTCAACAGGAAGATGAAACAAGCTGGTGGCTACGGCTCCTGCGTGGAGAACCGAACGCATTGGCTTTCTTTTACGAAAGGTATGCCGACTGGTTGTTAAAATACGGCCTATCGGTTGCTTATAACCGCGAACTCGTACAGGATTCTGTTCAGGAGCTTTTCATTCAAATCTGGAACCGCCGTGAAAACCTGACCGTCCCTCAATCGGTCAAGTATTACCTCATGGTTTCGCTGCGCCGAATTATTCTAAAAGATGTCATGACCGGGCGGCTCACAACCGAACTGTTTCCGGATCATACACTCGCCGTTGATGATCAGTCTGGTCTTGACTTTGAAGAAGTTGCAGAAGCAAACGTTCGAAAATTGCAGGCCGCCGTCCGGGCATTACCCCCTCGTCAGCAGGAGGTTATCTTCCTCCGCTTTTTCGACAAAATGAGCTATGAGGAAATAACAGGGCTTACTGGTCTTGATTATCAGGTACTTCGAAACACGATCCACCGCGCCATCAAAGCGCTCCGACAGGCACTCATTCACAACATTGATTTGTTGCTGCCTTTTTTTCTGCTATCTACCATTTAGCTGACTATCAGATAGTTAAATAATTTTGTTTATTTTTTAGAAAAATTTTCCTTTTTCGGAGGTTACGAAAACCGGCTTCGGCTTTCTATGTACTTGTAGCCACACACTACCTTCTCTTAATTTTTGTTATGAACTATTCTGACTTTAACGAAGAAGATTTTGCTGCCGACGATTTCTTTCAGCGATGGGTTCTTGAACAGGACATCGAAAGCGAATCGTTCTGGCAAAACTGGCTGGTCGATCATCCGGAGAAGCGGTTGATCGTCAAGAAGGCACAATGGATTGTTCAGAATGTCTCCTTCACCGAAACATGGAGTCCAGCTGAGCGGGCAGCGATGTGGCAGACCATACAGGCGAATCTAGTTCCGGACGTAAAAGAAGAGGCACCTGTTATCCCGCTTTGGCGTCGATTGGGCTGGGTCGCAGCGGCCAGTATTGTTCTGGTGCTCGGGAGTGTAGGGTTATTTTATTCACTGTGGAACGAGCAGGAAATTAAGACTTCGTTTGGCGAAATGCGCCAGATTAAGTTAGCCGATGGGTCAACCGTAACGCTGAATGCCAACTCAACGCTAAAGATTCCCAATGACTTTTTAGGGAAACCCAGCCGGGAAGTCTGGATTGAAGGCGAAGCTTTCTTCGATGTTACCCAACGAATTGTGAAAGCGGGGAAAGTACCGTTTGTTGTGCACGCCAACAACCTGACCATCCAGGTGTTAGGTACGGCCTTCAACGTGATAAACCGCCGGGAAAAGATCGACGTCGCGCTGGAACACGGTTCAGTAAAGGTGGTCGATGAGCAGAATACGACGAATGCCGTAGTACTTAAACCCGGCGAAAAGGTGAGTCAGGTTGCCCAAAAAGCCCCGCTGGTGAAACAGGCCGTTCAGATTGAAGACTATACGTCGTGGAAAGAAAACGTTATTCTCTTCAAACAGAAGTCGTTGACCGAGCTCGCCGAGATGATGAAAGATATGTATGACATCGACGTAGTGATCGACAATCCGGCCCTAAAACAGGAAACGTTTACCGGCTCTTTCCCCGCCGACTCGGCCGAGGTCTTCTTCGACAAGCTCGAAAAAATGTATCCCATTGCTATTCATAAGGATGGAAAAGTCTTTCACCTGAAGTGATAAAAAAATCCCGCCCTGATGCTTGAGGTCTTGCCGGACGAGTAGCATAAGGACGGGCGTAATCAATTGTAAACCCTAAACCTAAAAAAAGAATGTCTCAATCACTACGAGCAGTTCTGTTTTTTTTGTCGCTGCATGGCGTCCTGCTGCTATCAGAGACAGCCAGGGCCCAGACGTTTGCCGTTAACTATTCGCGGCCATCGTTTCAGGGCGAAGTATCCGCCACGCGCCTTTCGTTGAATGAAGCGCTGGATGTGCTGAGCAAGCATCACAAAGTAATTTTTGAGTTCAACGACAATTTACTGAAGAATAAAACCGTCGATCGGAGTCTGCTCGACAGTAAGCAAAGTCTGGAAGGAAAGCTCGAACGTATATTAATACCGTTCGGACTGATATACGAGCGGTATGGCAAAAAATCGTACCTGATTTTTCTGCCGAACAACGGTGTTAAACCATCCGCCGAACCGAAATCGATCGATAGGAGCCTCTTAAAAGCATCCGCCGATGAAAGCTCGCTGTACAATTCGCTGGATTCCAGAACCGACCAGGACAGGCTCCAGCGACTCAGCGAGATTCCGGTATTACCCGTCCAATTGGCCGACGTCGCTGTGCAGGGAGCCGTAACGGACGATAAAGGTGAATCCTTACCGGGTGTGAGTATTATTCTGAAAGGGTCTCAGAAAGGAACAACAACCGATGCGCAGGGTCGGTATAAAATCGATGTACCAAACGCAGCGGCTACGCTGATATTCAGCTTCGTAGGCTATCTGTCGCAGGAAGTGACCGTTGGCAATCGGACAAGTCTGGATGTGGTTCTGAAGGTAGACAACAAAACCCTCGAAGAGATTGTCGTTGTTGGTTATGGTACAGTAAAACGGAAAGATCTGACGGGTTCAGTCGGATCGGTCAGCACGCAGGAAATCAAGGAATTAGCCGTTGCCCGGATCGATCAGGCGCTTCTGGGGAAAGTAGCCGGTGTTCAGGTAAAAACGGTCAGTGGCGATCCCGGTGCGGCACCGCAAATCAAGATACGCGGCATTGGCAGCATCTCGGCCGGATCGAACCCGCTGTATGTTGTCGATGGCTTTCCGATTGATAATATCCAGACGCTGAACCCGAATGATGTGGAGAGCATGGATATCCTGAAAGATGCTTCGGCAACGGCTATTTACGGCTCGCGGGGCGCCAATGGCGTTATCATCATCAACACAAAGCGCGGTAAAACGGGCAAGGCAACGATCAGTTTTGACACCTATCATGGGTTTCAAAATGTATTGAAGCGCCCCGAATTTCTCAACGCAAACCAGCAGGCTCAATATTACTTCGATGGTATCCGGAACCGCAATATCGACAATGGGAACAATGTATCTGGTCCTTTTACGGGTTGGGCCATTCCCGTACCACAAACCGTTCAGGATGTGCTGTCTGGCAAAAATACATACAACACCGATGCGCTTGATGGTGTGTTGCGTACGGCCCCGCAAAGCCAGTATCAGCTGTCGGCATCGGGCGGTAGTGAAAACGTGAAATATGCGATCAGCGGGGAGTACTTCAATCAGGAAGGGATTATTCTGAACAGCAACTTTAACCGGTATTCGCTACGGGCTAATATCGATGCCAAACTGACCAATAAGCTATCGGTACGGCTGAATGTCAACACGGCTTATACCGATGCGAAAGTGGTTACGGCCAGCGGTCCGGGTGGTGGTGATAACGACGGCATTATCGCGCAGGCAACCTCTGCCCAGCCGTATTATCCGCTCTACAATGCCGATGGTAGTTACTTCGTTTACTCCAACCTCGATGCGTCGACCATTCTCCTCAACCCGGTAGCGCTGGCGCTGGAAATTCAGGGAAAGCGAAAAGGAATGCGGATGCTGGGCAATGTCAATCTGGAGTATAAATTCACCGATGCTCTGAGCTTGAATGTCATGCTGGGTGCCACATCGTATAATACGAAGGCGATGCGGTTCCGACCCCAGATCCCGGCTTTCTACAACAACGCGGCTGTTGGTACCGACAGCACGTCAAGTACGCTGAACTGGCTCACCGAGTACACGCTGAATTACCGGAAGAGTTTCGGCAAACATAACCTGGTGGGTCTGGCTGGCTTTACGGCCCAGAAAGAAACCAATGAGTCAAACTTCCTGACCAGCAACCGGTTTCCGAACAATTTAGTACCCACGCTAAGCGCTGTCAGTGGTATTCTGACCGATGGGTCGTCCAGCACCTATCAGTGGTCATTGCTTTCCTATCTGGCACGGGTCAATTACAACTACAGCGATAAATATTACCTGACAGCATCCATTCGTACCGATGGATCATCGCGATTCGGAAGCAGTCATAAATACGGTGTATTCCCTTCGCTGGCCGTTGCATGGCGTATTTCGGATGAAGATTTTCTGAAAAGCGTCCGGAGTTTGAGCGAACTGAAACTTCGGGTGAGCTACGGTGAAACAGGCAACAACAACATCGGCAATTACGAGCACTACCCGACCATCAACTACGAAAAATATACGCTCGGTGGTGTCGCCATCGGTGGCAATGCGCCCGCCCGGCCCGCCAATCCGAACCTGACCTGGGAAAAACAAAAATCCTTCAACATTGGACTCGACGCCAGCTTTTTCAACCGTCGGTTGACCGTCAACATCGATCATTTTCAGGCCCGGAACGCCGATTTGCTGCTGAACGTAAACGTTCCTGATATCACGGGCTTCAGCACGGCGTTGCAGAACATCGGCGAGGTTAAAAATACGGGCTGGGAGTTTGTTGTCAGTACGCTAAACCTGCAAAACAAGCTGGTCTGGTCCACTGATTTCAACATCTCGACCTACCAAAACAAGGTTGTTAAACTAGGCGTACAGGGCGACCCCATTATTTCGGGCCGGAACATCACCATGATTGGCCAGCCGATCGGCATGTTCTACGGCTTTTTAACGGATGGCATCTTTAAAACCCAGGCCGAAGTAGACAAAGGTCCGGTCTATAATCCAGGGGCTCCGGATCGGTCGCGGCCGGGCGATATCCGATTTGTCGACGTCAGCGGTCCAAATGGCACACCCGATGGTATCATCAATAATTACGATAACACCATTATGGGTAGCCCCTACCCCAATTTTTACTACGGCATGACCAACCGATTGTCGTATAAGAACATCAGTCTCAGCATCAACATCCAGGGGACACAAGGCAATGAAGTGATCAGTACGGCCCGTAACATTACGCTACTCACCCGGTCGCGCAGCCGCACACTATCGACGCAGGCAAACTACTGGAAATCGGAGCAGGACCCCGGCGATGGCGTAACACCCCGGCCAAACGATGCTCCGACCGGTGGCATTCGGCTGTCGAATCAGCGCTATGTCGATACCGGTTCGTACCTGCGGATCAACAACATCACGCTCAGCTACCAACTGCCCAGCGATTTCGTTAAGCGGCTTTCACTCAACTCGATTCGGGTTTATTCGAGTGCGAACAATCCGTTTATTTTCACGAAAAACACCTCGTTCAATCCCGATGTCAGCAGCAGTGGCGATGCGCTCACCCCCGGTATCGATCTCAACAACTACCCATTGGCGAAGAGTTTTCTATTTGGGTTAAACGTTACTTTCTGATGTCAGTCATCCTCCCAAAAACCACGACGATGAAAAAGCTCCTAAACCTTGTCGCCTTGACATCTCTCCTGATGGTGTCGTGCAGTAAAGAATTTATTGAAATTCCGCCCGTTGCTACCGTGAGCGTGGATGCTTTATACAAAACCGACAAAGATTTTCAGGATGCGGTTGTGGCTTCTTACAACACGCTCCAAACGCAGTATCAGGACTTCTGGATCTATGGCGATGCACGGGGTGATGACTCGCGGCAGGAAGTCGTAAAAACCGACCCCTGGTATTTTTCGGATGCCTTTATCCTAAGCAGTGATAACGATCTGCTCAAAACAACCTGGCGGAACTATTACAACATCATCAACCGCACGAATATCATCCTGGCAAAAATTGAAAGTGCCGATGCGGCCGTTGTTACAAATAAACCCCGGCACATCGCTGAAGCGAAGTTTTTACGGGCGTTTGCGTATTTCGATCTGGTCAGGATATTTGGCGACGTCCCTCTGCTGACCAAACCCGTAACGACGGCCGAAGCCTATACCCAGGCACGCGAGAAAGCCGATAAGATCTACGAAGAGGTAATCATTAAAGATCTTCTGGATGCCGAAAATGGCCTGCCTGTCAAATACACCGGAGCCGATGTTGGCCGGGCAACAAAAGGGGCAGCCAAAGCGATTCTGGGTCGCGTTTACATGACCCGCAAGGATTTTGTAAAAGCCGAAACCAAACTACAGGAAGTAACTACACTCGGGTATTCGCTCCTACCGAACTACAATGATCTGTTCGACTACACGAAAAACGAGCACCACAACGAATACATCTTCGACATTGAGTACGAAGAAGGTATTGGCGAAGGCAGCGTTTTCACGAATCGGTTTTTCCCAAACTCGGCGGCCATGGCCGATGTCTATGGTGTGAAAGGGGGCCTGACCGAAACCAATTCACCTTCGCCCGGTTTGTTCGCCATTTTTACCGCCGACGATAAACGAAAAGACATCACTGTGCAAAAAGATGGTTTTATCGATAAGACCGGAGCTTTTGTAAAACTTCCCTCGGCAACGTCGCAGGCTTACACCAGGAAATACATTACGCCCGTGGGAACGGCCAATGACAGCCGGGCCAACTGGAAAGTGATTCGCTATGCCGATGTGCTGCTGCTTTATGCCGAAGCGCTGAATGAAAACGGTAAAACCGCTCAGGCTCTTCCTTTTATCAATCAGGTTCGGACTCGGGCAGGTCTGACCGGATACAGTAATCTGGCGAAAGATGAGTTGCGCGAAAAGATTTACCTGGAACGCCGGTTAGAATTATCATTTGAAGGCGTTCGCTGGTTCGACCTGGTCAGAACGGGCCGCGCTTTCGATACACTTAAATCGCTGGGTATGAAAGAATACATGACAGTTTTTGCGGTTCCACTAGGCCAGATTCAACTCATGAACAATCGTACCCTGTTCCCGCAGAACCCAGGCTACGAATAACGACCTGTTTTGTTCCGACTATCCACACCGATCTATCAATCAACGAAGCAGACACGAGACAATAACATTACCGGAGCCATTACGCTCATACGTACTACTATGGAAAGAAGAGATTTCATTAAAACCACTGGCCTCATCGGAGGTGCCTATGCGCTTACAGGTCCTTCCGCCCTGGCAACTCCGGCAACCAGTATACTCGCCCCAACAGAAACTTTCTGGCTCGATGGACCGATGCGATGGGCACAGCTTGCCTTTGTGGAACGTGACCCCGGTCATTACGATCCTGATTTCTGGCTCCACTATTTCAAGCGTATCCATGCCGATGGCGCACTGTTGAGCGCGGGTGGCATTGTAGCCTTTTATCCGACTAAAATTCCCCTGCATCACCGCAGCGATTTTATGGGTAATTCCGATACGTTGGGCTACCTGGTGGAGGGCTGCAAAAAACAGGGTATGAAAATCATGCTGCGTACCGATCCGCACGCAGTCCGGCAGGATGTCTATGACGCTCACCCCGACTGGATCGCCGTTACCGTCGACGGGCAGAAACGCCGTCACTGGGCCAACCCGGATTTGTGGGTCACCTGCGCTCTGGGGCCTTATAATTTTGATTTCATGACGCAGGTGAATCAGGAGATCATGGAAAAATTCCAGCCCGAAGGGATTTTCTCGAACCGCTGGCATGGCCATGACATTTGTTACTGCGAACACTGCAAGACTAATTTCAAAACGGCCTCCGGTCTCGAACTGCCCAAAGCTGCCGACAAACTCGATCCAACGTATCGCAAATGGGCCGATTGGCGTATGAAACGCTTACGCGAAGTGTGGTCGGTGTGGGATGCAGGCATTCGTAAACAAAAACCGACGGCCCGCTTCATTCCCAACGGTTTTCCCGATAAAGTAATGACCGGCAAAGAAGCCGATCTCTTCTTCGCCGACCAACAGGCCCGACGTGGCCTTACCCCGCCCTGGGCGAATGGAAAAGGAGCCAAAGAACTCCGCTCAACACTGGGTCTGAAACCACTGATCGGTATTTTCAGCGTCGGTATTGAAGAAGAATTTCGCTGGAAAGATTCGGTTCAGAACGATGCCGAAATCAGGATTTGGGTAGCCGAAGGTACTGCCAACGGCATGCGCCCCTGTTTTGTGAAATTTGGGGGCGACATCTACGACAAACGGTGGATGGAAGCAGTAGCCAAACTGTATGAAGGCTACCATAAAAACGAGAAATACCTCCGCAACACGGCATCGTTAGCTCGGGTCGGCATCGTTTATTCGGAACAAACCGACCGCAATTACGGCGGAAAACCCTGGCAGCAGAAAAGCGGTGACCATCTTGACGGCATGTACCACAACCTTGTGGAGAACCGCATTCCGTTCGACATGGTAAACGACCGACTGCTCACACCCGAAGACCTCAAGCGATTCAAACTGCTGATCCTCCCCAATATCGCAGCACTTTCAGACACACAGTGCAAGCAGTTACAGACCTTTGTGGACAATGGCGGCAGCATTGTATCTACCTTCGAAACATCGTTGTATGACGAAGAAGGCAAACAACGCTCCGATTTCGGTTTAGCCAGTCTGTTCGGGGTTTCGTATGACCAGAAAGTAGAAGGACCTCTACGGAACAGCTACCTGCAACTGCGTCAGGATGCGAAAAATAGTCAGACACAGCTGATTCTGAAAGGGCTGGACGATACGCCCCGGATCATCAACACGATTTACAAAGTCAACGTAAAACCGACAGCTACATTCCCCAGCCCGATTACACTGATTCCTACCTACCCAGACTTACCGATGGAGGATGTGTATCCACGCGTCGCCGAAACCGATACACGGGAGCTATACCTGCGGCAGGTGGGTAAAGGACGGGTAGCCTACATTCCCGGCGATCTGGACCGCTCTTTCTGGCAACTGATGGGCACCGATCACGGACAGCTTCTGAGTAATGTCGTGAATTGGGCACTCGACGAAGAACCGGTGGCCGCCGTAACGGGGCCGGGTGTAATTGATGTAAACGTTTGGCGGCAGGCCAACTCGATGACGGTGCATCTGGTAAATCTAACGAACCCCATGATGATGAAGGGTCCTTTTCGGGAGTTGATACCCGTAGAAGCACAGGTCAGCATTATGGTTCCGGCAGGCGCAAAAGTAACTGGGGTAAAGCTACTTATGAGCGATCAAAAGCCTAAATTTGAGCTAAAAGGTGGTAAAGTAACAGTGACGGTGCCTAAAATCCTCGATCACGAGATTGTAGCGCTGGATTTAGCCTAATAGCCAATCAGACCTATCTCAAACCTATAAGGTTTCAAAAACCTTATAGGTTTAGACTTGATAATCAATTCATTAACTGAATACAACTTATGATCTGGAAACAAGTTATTGATCCGTTCAACAATATCGCTTTATCCGTCCTGGTTGCGGCAGTGCCTATTCTGTTTATATTCTGGGCGCTGATTATCAGGAAAATGAAAGGTTATCAGGCCAGTTTGATCGCTACGGGTCTGGCCATGATCATTGCCATTCTTGTCTATGGCATGCCCGTAAAACTGGCGCTGTTATCGGCCGCACACGGCGCCGTATACGGTTTGTTCCCAATCTGCTGGCTTGTGGTGATGGCCGTATTTCTGTTCAACGTCACGGTGAAGAGCGGCCAGTTTGAGATCATCAAACATTTTATGGCCTCGATCACCTCCGACCGGCGGCTACAGGCGTTATTGATCGCGTTTTCATTCGGCTCATTTCTGGAAGGAACGGCCGGATTTGGTGCACCCGTTGCCATTACGGCAGCCATGCTCGTAGGACTGGGCTTCAATCCACTCTATGCGTCAGGAATTTGCCTCATTGCCAATACCGCCCCCGTTGCGTTTGGCTCCATCGGCATTCCCATTACGGTGGCCTCGCAGGTGTCGGGTATCCCCGAATTACCCATTTCGCAGATGGTCGGCCGGACGCTGCCGATTTTATCGATTATGCTGCCTTTTTATCTGGTTAGCATCATTGCCGGTTTTAGAAAAGCAAAGGAAATATGGCCTGCCGTATTAATATCGGGCATTTCGTTTGCCTTCCTGCAATATTTCTCCTCCAACTTTTTAGGACCCGCCCTGCCCGATGTCATTGCTGGTCTTGGTTCTATTGTGTGCCTGATGGCTTTCCTGCGCTTCTGGAAACCAAAAACCATCTGGCGCTTTGC
Source organism: Spirosoma endbachense (assembly GCF_010233585.1). Classification (NCBI taxonomy): domain Bacteria; kingdom Pseudomonadati; phylum Bacteroidota; class Cytophagia; order Cytophagales; family Cytophagaceae; genus Spirosoma; species Spirosoma endbachense. The sequence goes on along the minus strand of NZ_CP045997.1, from coordinate 8,079,673 downwards.
GAACGAACCAGCGGCTACCATCAATACCGATATCAGCTACACGAACGGCCAGCTCATCAGAGCCTGGTCGCCTTTTATTGTGTTGACCATCATGGTAATTGCCTGGGGCATTCAACCGATTAAAGATGCACTTAATTCGGCCGGAATGGTACAATTTGAGTTTCCGGGCCTTCATAATGCCATCCAGGGCGAAGATGGGAATTTATTACCTAAGCTATTCAAATTCAACTATTTATCGGCAGCCGGAACAGCCATTCTGATTGCGGCCCTGACCGCTATTCCGCTGGTAGGTCTAACGTATCGAGAGGGAGCAAACGTATTTGGTGCCACGTTAAACCAACTGAAATTCCCAATTCTTACGATTGCGGCTGTGTTAGGATTCGCCTATATCCTGAACGATTCCGGCATTACACTCACCCTGGCCGACGTACTGGCCAATACAGGCTTCATGTTCCCATTTTTCGCTCCCGTACTGGGTTGGCTGGGGGTTTTCATCACGGGTTCCGATACGTCGGCGAATGCCCTGTTCAGTAAACTCCAGTATGCCACGGCAACCTCGATTGGTGTAGATCCGGTGGTAACTGTAGCGGCTAATATATCGGGCGGTGTTGTCGGCAAAATGATTTCTCCGCAATCCATTGCCGTTGCCGCAGCAGCGGGTAATCTGGTGGGTAAAGAGTCGGAACTATTCCGCTTCACGGTAAAGCATAGTTTCTACATGCTGCTCTTTATCTGCCTCATTGTACTCGCTCAGGCCTACGCCTTTAAATGGCTTATTCCAGTCTATGAAATGCTTGGCACCAAAAAAGCCACAGCCTTGCCCGACGTGTCGAAAGGGTTTACGTACCTTATTGTACTGGGCGTCTTACTAATCGGTATCGCAACTGCCATTCTGATGACCGCCAGAAAGAAAGAACAAACCCCAGATTTAGTTAATTAACTTTTGCACCCTGAATTAGCATGAATGCTCCGCTTTGCAACTACATGAAAGTTGGCCTTGTCCATTTCATGGCATTTCCCGAAACCATGAAAGGCGAAGGGCCGGTGTTGGAAACCATAAAAAAAGTCGTGTTAGACGAGTATTTCACGGCCATAGAAATCACAACGGTTAAGGATACCGACGTTCGGAAGAAGGTAAAAAGTCTTCTGGACTCATCACACATGACCGTGGCCTACGCAGCACAACCCCGTCTGTTAACCACGGGCCTTAACCTCAACGATACCAACGAAGAAGGTAGACAACGGGCGCTCGCCAACGTAAAAGAAGGCATTGATGAAGCCTATGAAATTGGCGCCACTGGCTTTTCGTTTCTGAGCGGGAAATACGAAGAAGCCCGGAAAGAAGAAGCGTTCGAGTTACTGGTAAAATCGACCAACGAAATCTGCGCCTACACGAAAAGCAAAGGCGATATGAAAGTTTCACTGGAAGTGTTCGATTACGACGTCGATAAAAAATCGCTGATTGGCCCGGCCGATCTGGCCTTACGCTACGTGCAGGAAGTTCGGAAAGAGCACGATCATTTCGGATTAATGGTCGATCTGAGCCATATTCCCCTGATTCACGAAACGATTGAAGAGTCGCTATTGCCGGTAAAAGATTACATCACACACGCACACATCGGAAACTGCGTGGTCAAAAGCCCGGATATGCCTGCCTATGGCGATGTACACCCCCGCTTCGGTTTTCCGAACGGCGAAAATGACGTTCCGGAGGTAGTTCATTACCTGAAAGTATTGCTGGACATTGGTTATCTTAATACAGAAAATCCGCCCATCGTTAGTTTTGAAGTGAAACCGTTTGGCGATGAAGATCCGGATGTGGTTATTGCCAATGCCAAACGTACGTTAAACGAAGCCTGGGCACGGGTGTAGTATCGTTGTTATTTAGTTTTTTTGCCATTCCTGGAAACGAGGAATATAGGACTTTCGCTTAGATGCGTGCCACCGCACGGCGGACCGTGGTTTGTTTGCGTATCACTAGTAACCGTGGCACGCAGCTGAGCGAAAGTCCTGGATATAAAACATAATCAAAAAAATCAACGATGAAGATTGTCGTATTAGACGGTTATACGCTGAATCCGGGCGATTTATCCTGGGATGGTTTAGAAAAACTGGGTGAGTTAACGGTGTATGACCGAACTCCCGCCGATCAGGTAGTCGAGCGGGCAAAGGATGCGGAAATCATCTTTACCAACAAAACACCGCTGGGCGAAGACATTTTAAACAATCTGCCTAATTTGAAATTTATCGGCGTATTGGCCACTGGTTATAACGTCATCAATACAGACATTGCCAAAAAGAACGGAGTTATTGTCAGTAATGTACCCGGCTACGGTACGGCGTCGGTCGTTCAGCTAACCTTCGCGCTACTCCTCGAACTGACCCAGCATGTTCAACGGCACAGCGATTCGGTTATGGAAGGCAAATGGGCTAAATCGATTGACTGGTGCTTTTGGGATTATCCGCTAGTGGAGTTGTCGGGCAAAACCATCGGCATCATCGGTTTCGGCAGTATCGGCGAAAAAGTCGGTGACATTGCCACCGCATTTGGCATGAATATCATCGGCTCGAAACGGAATCGTACGGATCAGTCGCACCGAAAAAACTTCCGCTGGGCCGAGATTCCCGAACTGCTGGAGCAATCGGATGTTGTCAGCATCCATACACCTTTAGTGCCCGAAACGAAAGGGCTGATCAACAAGGACAATTTAGCCCGTATGAAGCCTTCAGCCTTTCTGCTCAATACGTCAAGAGGGCCAATCGTCGTTGATCAGGATCTAGCGGACGCACTCAATAACGATGTCATTGCCGGAGCCGGTATCGACGTTTTATCAGCAGAGCCCCCTTCTGCCGATAACCCATTGTTCAGCGCAAAAAATTGCCTGATTACGCCACACATAGCCTGGGCAACCAAAGAAGCCAGAGCCCGGCTTATGGATATTACAGTCAATAACCTCACAGCCTTTATCAACGATAATCCTGTCAATGTAGTCAATTAACCAAGCGAGTCGGCTTATGGAAATTACCCCGATCGGGCGTTTGTTCGCTACCCAGCGGACGAATGCCCTACGTCTCTTATTGTGTCTTTTTTTTGCCAGTCAGCCTGTCGTGGCGCAGCAAAATCCGACGGTTAGTACTCGCAAACAAGGTGATCCATTGGAGCAGCTTCCGGCAAACATTGAGATCCTGACACACTTCGGGGAACGAGCCGATATTTCGCCAGACAACAAAAGCATTGCCTTTATGGCTAAAAGCTTCGGCGATGCCATGACCATCGACCTCAAAACACGGACCATCCGCTGTCTCACCTGCAACGTTCCGGCAGCTGCGTTCCTGCGCGTGATGCACCTGCCCAACGGCGATTATCTACTGACGGGTCCAGACCACTTCGAAGACGCCACCATCAGTCGGGTTCGCGACAGTGAGCTCTGGTTTTTGCGGAACCAGCGGGGAGCAAAACCCATAAAATTAGGCCAGAAAATCAGTGCAGGACTGGCCATCTCAAAGAAGACGTTAAAAATAGCGTTCACGCAGGAGTACCGGTCGGAATCTGACCCAGCACGTACTACATCTGAATTGGTCGTGGCCGATCTGATTATTTCGGGCGACACGCCAATACTTACGAACCAAAAGAAAGTATACAGGGTCGAAAATCAAACGTGTACGCTGGAAGCTCAGGACTTTTACGACAACGATAGGCAGCTGATTTTCTTTTGCTACAACCCCGCCGAAAAAGCCGCCGTGATGGCTATTGATTTACAGACCGGGCAGCTAACCGATCAGTCAAAAACTACCGAAACGCACAATGAACCGGAAGGCATTTTTGCCAATGCCAACTACGTTACGGTTGAATCGGACAGGCAGGTCGCCTGGCTGGGCGGGAAAACTGGCCCCAGCAACATCGACATCTGGAAACTAAAACTCGACGGAACCGGCAAAAATATGGAGCGTCTAACTCACTTTAATGACTATGAAGGCTGTAAAGCGTCGAATTCCGTCGTGTCAACCGATGGAAAATTCATGGCTTTTCAGTCGGCAAAATCATCTGATCCGGCCGGAGTTGGTTATGGCGTACTGCTTTACTGGTTCAACAAATAAGGTGCACCCTATGTAGAAGCCCGTGGACCAGCCTCTGCGGCCCAAGCCTACATAAGGTGATTTGATTTCAGACTTTCTAAACCCAACAACCATGAAAATCAATCCCAATTTACTTGCGTTGCTGCTTCTGGCCTCCGGGGTCGTACTTGGGCAAACCGGCGCGGCAAAAAAAACGGCCGCCAATAGCACCAAACCAGATCCGGGTAGCTATGATGGCACCTGGTGGAATCGGGCACCTGTCCGGCTCATTCAAACCAACCTGCGCGAAACCGATGCGTTAATGAACACCGATGTTTATGTGCAGTCGATGGTCGATGCTTCGGCCACTGTAGTGATGTTAAACGTGGGCGGTATCGTGGCGAATTATCCGACTACGCTTGATTATCACTTCAAGAATCAGTTCATGAAAGGCGGGGATCTGGTCGGCGATCTGGTGACCAAGCTCCACGCGAAAGGCATAAAAGTGATCGGTCGATTTGACTTCAGCAAGATCAATGAAACATACGCCGAAAAGAAACCGGAATGGCTGTATGTCGGCACGAACGGAAAGCATGTGCATTTCAATGGGCAGGTTCATACGTGCCCCAACGGTGGCTACCAACAGGAATATGGCTTTGAAATATTAAAAGAAGCGATTACAAAGTATCCGCTCGACGGCATTTTCTTCAACATGATCGGCTACACGACAACCGATTATGGCGGCACTTACCACGGCATCTGCCAGTGCGACAACTGCAAAAAACGCTTTCAGACCGAAACCGGCATGATCCTTCCGGTCAAAGCAGACATGAACGATCCGGTCTTCCGACGGTATAATACCTTCAAAAAAACCACTGCCGACGAGCTTTTCTATAAAATTGGCGATTACGTAAAAAAGCTGAATCCGAATCTGATTGTCAATACTTACGCCGATGCGGGCGTCGACATGATCCGCGACGAGTCGAGCTCCTGGCTGACCGACGAATACGAATGGAATTACTCCGGCACCGATCACGTAAAACGTGTGCTCGGATCTTACAGGGATAAAACACCCAGCAACGTCTTCATCTATTTTATCGCCATCCCGTTTCGGCATACGGCGACCTCGCCCAATATTGGCCGGGTATGGTTACTGGGCAACATGCTCAACGGGGCTCCACTTGATTTCAATGTTATCGGCACACTGGTCAATCAGGACGATCGGGTGTTTATTCCGATTCTGAATGACCTCTATGGCTTTCATAAAAAGAACGAAACGTTTTTTACGAACCTTAAACCGGTGAGCCATGTCGGCCTCATCAAAGGCACCGAGAAAGAGTATAGAGGGATGATTAAACTGCTCTCCGAAGAGCACATCATGTACGATATCATTGAACCCCTAACCATTGGCAGCAAATCAGCCCCACGTCCGTTGCAGGATTACGACGCGGTTATTCTGGGTGATCTGCCCAATATGAGTGATCAGCTGACCGCTCAGCTTGACGAGTACGTACAAAAAGGGGGGAAATTACTGGTAACAGGCTTTAGCTCGACGAATGATGAAACGGGCAAACCACTGAAAACGATACGACTTAAATCGCTGGGTGTATCGCCCGAATACGAGCTATTTCCCAGAACAAATTCGACCTACCTGCAAGTGTCGGCCAGCGACAAAAAAACGCTTGGGGCCGACGGCTTCAAAGACCTCGACCTGATCATGCTCTATTCTGACTTCATGAAATGCAAAACCAGCGGTTCTTCACAAACGTTCATGAAACTCGTGCCCGCCGTTCGGTTCGGGCCACCCGAAAAATCGTATTTCACCGATAATGACATCACTGATTCGCCCGGTCTGATCAGTAATTCGTACGGGAAAGGCAAAACGGTTTTTATTCCCTGGCGTCTGGGCACACAGTATGAATTTAAAGGTAATCACGGACACCGGGCTTTGTTCACGGCTGCTTTGCAAACGGTTTTACAAACACCCGGTTCGATAAAAACCAATGCATCGCCCCTCATCGAAATGACGCATATGGCCAATCGCAATGGTGCCTTTGAATGGATCGGTATGATCAATCACTCCGGCCAGATTGGGGCATCGTTGCGGGAGCCAATTCCCATTCAGAACACGACGATTCGGTTCAAGCCCGCCAAACCAGTAAAGCAGCTAAAGCTCGCCCGGTCGGGCAATAATCTGAAATTTACCCAAAGCAACGGATGGGTAGAATGCGTGGTGCCACAAGTAGATGACTTCGAAATGCTGGTTTGTCTGTATCAGTAAGTACAAAGAATCATCATGAACGATAAAACGATTGGCGTAATTGGCACCGGCCTGATGGGGAATCCAATTGCAAAACACCTGCTGAATGCCGGGTACACCGTACATGTCCATAACCGAACCAAAAGCAAAGCCGATTCGCTCATTGAAATGGGTGCGACCTGGTTCGACACTCCGGCTGCCCTTGCCGAACAGTCGGATGTGGTGATCACCATGGTTGGTTACCCGAAAGACGTAGAAGCCTGCTATTTCGGGGCCGACGGTGTGTTTCGGGGCATCAAGTCGGGGGCTGTTACCATTGATATGACAACGACCAAACCCAGCCTGGCCGTCCGGATTGCACAACATGCCGCTACGCTTGGTGTTGATTCCATTGACGCGCCCGTATCGGGTGGTGAGGTGGGTGCGATCAACGGTACACTGTCAATTATGGTTGGGGGCGAGAAAAACGCCGTCGATCGGGTAATGCCGGTTTTTGAGGCATTTGGCAAAAATATAATCCATCAGGGCCCGGCCGGAGCGGGGCAGCACACGAAAATGTGCAACCAGATCACGATTGCCGGAACGCTGATCGGCGTATGCGAAGGGCTGATCTACGGCCGTAAAGCGGGGCTTGACTTAACGACCATGCTCCAATCGATCAGCAAAGGAGCAGCGGGTTGCTGGAGCCTGGATGTGCTGGCTCCTAAAATCGTTAAAGGCGATTATTCGCCGGGCGGCACGATCGATAATTTTGTCAAGGATATGGGCATTGCCCTCGAAGAAGCCGAAACCATGCAGTTGTCTCTACCGGGACTTGCGTTAGTCAAACAACTGTCATTATCCATCCAGGCAATGGGCAAGGGCTCGTTGGGAAATCAGGCACTGTATCTTGCCCTTGAAAAACTGTCTAATATGGATTCCAATGCCGTTTCATGAACACGGCGTCTAAAAGGGCAAAAAGTTTCTGTTCAGTGACGAATAAAACGCGAATTCTTCGTCGGGGTAGTGCCTCTGTGTTTTAATTTCGCGCCTTACTCCCCTTGCTATTATGAAAAATACGCGTGTCCTCATTGCCCCTAATGCGTTTAAACACAGCCTCAATGCTATGGATGTAGCCCTGGCCATTCAGGAAGGTTTACAGAAAAGCCGTCTCGACTGTGTATGCGAGTGTTTTCCGGTGGGCGACGGCGGTGATGGAACGGGCGACTTAATGATAAAAAAACACAACGGTTCGATTGTTTCGGCAGAAGTCAATGATCCGTTTAACCGAAAAATCATCTCGTCATTCGGCCTGGTCAATGATGGCGAGACGGCTATTATTGAAATGGCCAATGCGTCAGGGCTTCACCTGGTCAAGCCCGAAGAATTAGATCCACTACGGGCAACGTCGTTCGGAACGGGCGAACTGGTCAAACTGGCGCTCGACAAAGGCGTCAGGAAAATTGTACTGGCTATTGGTGGTTCGGCTACGGTTGATGGTGGTACTGGCATTTTACGAGCGCTTGGCATCCGTTTTCTGGATGCAGCCGGGCAGGAACTGACAGCACCCGAAAGCCTGACCGAACTGGCCAGCATCGATGTTTCCGGGCTCGATCAGCGGATTTTAGCCTGTGAGGTCAGTATTCTTTGCGATGTCGATAATACGTTAGTGGGCGATCACGGCTCTGCTGCCGTTTTCGGCCCGCAAAAAGGAGCTACCCCCGACGGCGTAAAAAAACTGGATACCAGTCTGCGGAAGTTTGCCGATGTGGCCCTGGCTCAGACCGGAATTGATATGACGCTCATCAAACACGGCGGAGCAGCCGGGGGTGTGTCGGCGGGGCTTTATACGTTTTTCAATGCCAACCTTGTCAATGGCATCGATTTCTTCCTCGACTTTACTGGCTTCACCGAAGCCGTGGCTAAAGCCGACGTTGTCATTACCGGCGAAGGCAGCATCGATGAACAGACCTTGCATGGTAAAGGGCCTTTTGGTGTTGCTTTCCAGGCAAAACGTAAAAATTTACCCGTAATTGGCCTTGCCGGAAAAATTCCGCTTGAACAAAACGAGAAGCTGAATCAGTATTTCGATGTATTACTGGCCATTGGAAACGGGCCTACAGACATTACGACGGCCCTTAAATACACGGAAGAGAACCTGATCCGTACGGCCTGGCAGGTTGGCAATCTCCTTGCTAACTAGTCGTTCTATTTCCAATCATTTCGTCCATCAAAAACTGATCATGGCGAATCTTCATCTGCCAGTATCACCTGAATTAGGATACAGGTAACGGCTAATGCTTGGCCAATTTAAACCTATAAGGTTTTTGAAACCTTATAGGTTTTGTACAACCACATTCATGACTAGTACGTATAAACTATAAATTGGAAGAGTACTGGTCTCAATGGTCACCGTAGCGTTTTTCACCGGCGGCAATCGCTACGGCCAGTTTGTTTTCCTTGGGCGGTGTTGGGCAGGTTGCATAGGGCGTGAAGGCGCAGGGCGGATTGGTGGCTTTGTTAAAATCCAGATACGTGTAGCCATCAGCGTCCGGGCCAGGCGCATCCAGGAATCGACCACCGCCATAGGTGTCATGTTTATTGGTCTGATCGGCGAAAACGAAATGCAATCGACTGGTTGTCCCGGTAGCATCCAGACTATATTCTTTGCCGTTCACCGTAAACAGTAATCTCCCCGGCGACACCTGATCACTTACCCGGCCCGTAATGTCAGTAATGGCTATTTTCTTCCCAGGCGTAGGCACGAACTTCGCTTTTACCCGCCAGTCTGTACTGATTGGATAGGTGTCGATTCCCTTGAACTCTTTCAAATACGGGCTTTCCAGATCGCGCAAACGAATGGCGTATTTGTCGCCCCGCTGAATCACGAACCACCGTAGCGACTGGTGTTTCAGCACAATAGGCTTGCCCGTATAGGGGAAAATATCGAGGCTGGTGACGGGCTTATCCCCCTCAAAAATCTGAGAGCCGGGTGTCGCTTCTACGGTGACTTTCCCTTTTTTCAGGATGATTTTGCCTAGTTGTGCATTGCTGTGATCGGCCGGAAACACGATGATATTTTTATCACTACCCCCAAAGGTATTGTCGCCTTCGTTGAGCCAGAATAACCCCGCCAGATTAAGCCACCCTTCTTCTTTTTTGAGGTCTTCTACCCGTTTTGCGTGCCACAGTTTTATTTCTTCTTCATACGATGAGTCGATAGTGAACGCCAGTAATAACAGCGGTAACAGCAACAGCCAGTTCATTTGTTTTTTCATGATCGTATCTAGTTAATTGGTTGAACGTTTTATACTAATTATCTTTGAGGCACTGTGGTGTCGGTTTCTAAAAACCGACATTTCGCGTCAGGAATGCAGATTTGAGAATCTGTCGTGGTGTCAGTTACCGTGGTGTCAGTTTTTAGAAACTGACACCACGGTAACTGACACCACCGCATCGGTCATAAAGGGAACAAGGCTTTGTCGCCAAACTGGGCCGTAGCGTGCAGGTGGTTAGCGTACTCCTTTGTTTTTGCCACATCCCCTTTCTGCTTGTAGACCTTATAAAGTCCCCAATACGCATTCGCCGAATTCGGATGTCGTTCCAGTAATTGGGTATAGGCCGCGATCGCTTTATCGTATTGATTGGCCTTCAGATGTGTCTCGGCCAGACTGATCAGCACCGGGCGCGCGTAGGAAGGTGGTTCGCTATAGCCCAGATCGTCTTCTTTTTTCTTGGCTTTTTCCAGCAGTGCAATAGCGTCGCTGTACTTATTTTCGGCACTTTTAATGACGCCCTGCAACTCCAGCGAAGCCACGTTTAGATCGTTCAGTCGACGGATCGTGATCACATCGTCGGGTGTTTGCTGATTGGCATTTCGCCAGAGCGACCCATCCAGTGCATCAGCAAATCGTTTGGCGTCCTCAATCCGATTGTTTTTAACGGCGTCCATCCCCGAAGCGAAGTAGTAAAGCCCATCTTTGTAGGCGATCGCTTTGGTCGTATACAGGCTATCTTTATCGAGTTTTATGGCTGCCAGTCGGTCAGCGGCCTTCTTATAAAAACCAAAACATAATTCCATTTTTGCCGGAGCAATCACGCCCTGATAGAAAAAACGGCCTTCATATTTCCGTTTCCGCTCTTTGGTTGCGGGCATATTTTGCAGTTTCTCGGCATACTGCAAGGCCGTTGCATAGCGCCCGTCTTCAGCACAATTCGAGAGCAGGTAGTTGATGTTGTGGATATAATTCCAGGCATCAACCTCCGGTATATGCTGCTTTTTCATGTAGGCCGAATCAACCGCCAGCGAAGCCTTGAAGGCATCATACGCCTTTTTATAATCGCCGATTTTGTAGTAGATATGACCGGGCATGTGCACCATATGTCCCGAAGCGGGAGCCAGTTTGGGCAGCAATTCAGCACTTTGGACCGCTTGTTCGGGGCAGCAATTTTCCATCAGGTGAATCCAGTAATGGTGCACGGCAGCATTGTTCGGATAGGTTTTGAGCAGATCGCGCAGCAAATATTCCGCATACATCTGGCCTTCGCGCGGATTCATCTCGGTATCATAGCCACCCATTTTACTCAGGGCCAGAAACAACTTGGCATCCACATCGGCGGGGTATTTATGCACAATTACCTCCAGTTTTTTCTGGTATCCCTGCTTGCCGTTCTCACTATCGGCATCGCGTAACAGAATCCCTTCGGCATAGAGTTTCTCGTGCTCCGAAGCCGACACTTTCAGTGCTTTCAGTTTCCGGATCGCCAGCTTTTTATCCGCATTGAAATCATTTCCTTCAATGGCTCCGATCGCACTGTATAAGCCCCAGTAGGGCATAATAGCCGTTGAATCGGATCGAATGGCTTCTTTAAAAGCACGATAGGCCTCGAAATCCCAGAAGCAATGCAGCAAGGCCACACCCTGATTAAAAAAGGTCTGGGCCTGTTTCGACGACGTTGTGATCCTGAACTCAACAGCCCCAATGCCGCTGATCAGTTCAGGGGCGGGCAGATTGTGTACATAAACCGTTTCCTTGCGGTAATCCTGAATGTGAGCCAGATGGCTATGGCCGAGATCGTGGCTATCGCCATCATGCACATCGTGCTGATGCTCGGGCTGGCGGGCCCGCTGTCCCATCGCGCTAAATACAATCAGGCAACCGGCTAAAATGCGTAGTATCATGGATAAAATCAGGTGTAATTAGCTCAACAGCAACTTATTGGTCGTGATCTCGGTGTTGGGAAGCGGAAAGGCGTAATTGCTTTGTGAAGGCTCGACCGCCGGAGCACTGTTCGAACTACTCGACTTGGCCGGTAATGGCAACAGGTTTCTGAGCAAATCATTTGACCGAAAGCCTTCGCCCAGCAACTCGATGCGTCGTTCTTTCAGAATCGTACCAATCAGCGACAACTGGGCTCCTACGACAGTCGCCGGGAACGTGTAGCTGGCATCCGAACGGTTTCGAACAGCTTTAAGCAGATTGGTAGCCGTTGTGAGATCGCCCGTGCGGGCAGCCGCTTCGGCGTAATTCAGAAGCACTTCCGAGTACCGGATAATGGGCAGATAATCCAGAAACGGCGATGGTTTGTTGTATTTTGTCAGAAACTGAACGCCGGAAGCAGTGCGCGCAAACGTCCGTCTCGCGTCCGTCGATTTCCATTCGGTGTCGCCCCAAATGCCGCTCGGATTCAGGTTATACTCCGAATTGGCATTAAAGACATACGGAAACGACGACTGACCCGTCACATTGTCAAGTTCGGTCATCGGAACCGACAGAATCGACTCGGTACTGGTGTAATTGGTCGTAAAAATTTCGGTGATCGTTTGCAGCTTGTGATTCACGCCCGTAGCCGCCGAATAGGGTGCACTAACCGACACAATCTTCTTCGCTTCCTCAATCACTTTTGCCCAGTTACCGCTGTTCAGGTATACGCGCGTTTTTAGCGCAATGGCCGTGTTGCGGTGTGCTCTGGTTGTATTGAGCAACGCTGTCGAATACGTGAGCGGAAGGTCGGCTTCGGCTTCATCCAGATCTTTCAGAATCTGGGTGTATACCTCAGCGACCGAACTACGTTTCAGGTCGTTGTTGGCCGTGGTTGTTTCGGCCTGCAAACGCAGTGGCAAACCGGGCGATGCCCCTTTGTTTTCGTTGAACGGACGTGCATAAAGCGTAACGAGGCTGAAATAGCTAAGCGCCCGCGTAAATTTAGCCTCAGCAATGTATTGCTTCGTGAGGGTCGCACTTACTTTGTTCGGATTGTCAGTCAGCCCTTTAATCAGAATGTTGGCGTTGTTAATGGTCGCATAAGCTGCCGCCCAGAAACCCGCCACGAAGTTGGAGCCCGAATTCAGGGTCTGATTCCATGCCTCATAAGCCGTAAACGTATTGCTCGTTCGGTTGATGAACTCCTCACCGCGGGCTTCCTGATAGGTATAATAATTGCCACCATAAAAATTCGCGTTTTTCAGCGCTTTGTAAATACCGTTGACCAGGCCCAGAATCCGGTCGGGCGTGTCGAACGCATTGGCTCCACTGATTGAGGTTACGGGTGCCGGATTCAACAACTCGGTTTCATTACAAGCCGAGACGGTTAGCAACAGACCAAGGCTGATGTACCGGCCTGAACGACCGATGGCTTTACTGAAATTATATGTTTTCATGCGGGGTAAATACTGGTTAATGTAGCTTATGGCTGTCGTTCATAGCGTTTAGCTTACGGCCTGCAACTCGCTCACTAAAACATTGACTTTCAAGAAGTACTATAAACGACAGACCATAAACTACAAGCTTTTTTACTTGGTGGAATGCGATATAAAGTCGGCTTAAAAGCCCACGTTGAGCCCAACGGTAAAGGTTCGGGCCTGGCCAATGGAATTTTTCTCTACACCCGGCGTCGTATTGGAATTACCGTTCGAGGATGATTCCGGATCAGCTCCTTTGTAAGGCGTCAGTAAAAACAGATTGGAACCCTGAGCGTACACACGAAGCGAGCTAATCCCTGTTTTACCGAACAGCGCAGTTGGCAACCGGTAGCCGATCGATGCCGTTTGCAGACGGAGGAAATCACCTTTTTCGGCATTGGTCGATACGGGAAACGACGATCCAGTCGATGTCTGATCATTGTAAACCAGGCGTGGTACATCGGTAATGTCACCGGGTTTCTGCCAGCGTGTCAGCACCTCCGTCGAGTTATTATAAGCGCGCTGATCGAGCAGCGTGGCACGGGTACCGTTCATGATCAGGTTACCACCCGAAAAGGTCAGGTTAAACCCAGCATCGAAATTCCGGTACTTGAAATTATTGGAAAAGCCGCCGTACCATTTCGGTAATGCATTGCCAATCAGGTAATAGTCTGCGCCCGTAATGGCGGGGGCCGTCTTGCCATCCAGGTACGTCCACTGGCTTTCGCCCGGTGCCACAACCTGGCTATACTGCACTTTCTCGCCTTTGGCGTTGATAAAAATGCGACGGCCATTATCAGGATTTACTCCGGCCGTTTTAGCCCCATACAAACTCCCCACCGAATAGCCAACCCGCGTGACGTTCGTGGCCTCATAGGCGACCATGGTTGTTCCGACGATGTCGGTATTACCATCCGACAATGCCGTTACTTTATTGGTCAGATTGGTGTAATTGAGCGAAGCATTCCAGGAAAAGTCACCTTTCCGAACAACGGTTCCAGTAATACCCAGTTCAATGCCCTGGTTGTACATGGCCCCGACATTACCCAGAATCGAATTACTGGGAATGCCTTTCGATACGGCCTGTGGAGCACTCAGAATCAGACCGTTGACATTGTTATTAAAATACGTCAGTTCAACCTGTACGCGGTCGTTGAGGAAGCCCAGATCAGCACCGATGTTCGTCTGGTCGCTGGTTTCCCAGCCTAAGTTGGGGTTACCCGCCTGCGAAATCGACCAGGTCGGCACATTCCCATACAGCGAGCCACTATACAATTCCAGTGAGCTATACGAATCGCTCAGGTTACCATTACCGACCCGGCCCCAGCTGGCCCGGAGTTTAACATTACTGAGAGTTGTGGACAGTCGTGAGTTTTTATAGAATGGCTCCTCCGATAAGGCCCACCCGGCCGATACTCCGCCGAAGTTTCCGTATTTCCGACCGGTTCCCAGGGCTGAGTTACCATCCCGCCGGAAGTTGATGGTAGCGAAATATTTCTTACTCAGATCATACGTCAGCCGCGAAAAGAACGACAGATAAGCCCGCTCATTCAGGTCGTTGTTTGAGGCCGTAATCGAGCCCCAGTTCCCCTGATAATTCTGAAAAAATGGATCAGACGTCTGCGTGCGGGTGGCCCCCCAGGATGAATTATTAAACTTCTGCACGTCATATCCCGCCAGAACCGACAGGGCATGTTTGCTGCCAAAGGTCTCATTATATGTCAGTGTATTGGCCCAGTCCCAGTTATCGCGAACGGCACTGACGTTGGTGGCCGAGCCCTTGCTCGAATAGCCATTCCCCTGAATCGGACTATCGAAACTGATGTTATCAGTTCGCAGACGGTCAATGGAGTAAGTCGTTGTAAAGTCGAGGTTCTTCAGCAGTTTGGCATTCGCGCTGAAACTACCGATGATCCGGTCGTTTTCGGATGAATACCGGTTTAAATCCAGCAGTGCTACCGGGTTTCCGAAATTACTGATCACCTGATTGTTGCCCATGCCAATTGTGTTCGGGCTGGCGGGATTGATGCTATAGCTCCCATCTGTATTATAGACGGGTACATTTGGTGGCAGGGCGATGGCCAGGCGGGCTGCCGAGACCAGCAGGAAGGTCGTATTGGGGGTTGACCCCGAGTAGGGCGACAGATTGAAACTGGTATTATAGGAAACGCTCGCTTTCAGTTTCAGCCAGTTTGTAATGTCCTGATCGATATTAAATCGGGCACCTTTCCGGTTAAAATCATTTCCTTTCAGAATTCCCTGCTGCTTGGTGTAGTTGGCAGAGAAATAATAGGTCGTTGATTTTGTACCACCCGATACGCTGATATTGTGGCTTTGCGATACCCCCGTCCGGTAGATGTAATCGTACCACCGGGTGTCGATAGGAGAACCATCGGGATTATTATTCTGAAAGAAAAGTGCCGATGCAACATTGTCGTTGTTCTGATTACCGCCCAGAATCTTGGCATTCAAAACAGCTTCATTCTTGATGGCGATGTATTGTTCAGCGTTCAATAGCTTGGGTAGCCGAACCGTTTCGGAAGAGCCAACCCAGGTCTCATAGCTGATCCGTGGCTTCCCTTCTTTTCCGCGCTTGGTGGTGATCAGCAACACACCCGCAGCAGCCCGTGAACCGTAAATGGAAGTCGAAGCGGCATCTTTCAGCACATCGATCGATTCAATATCGGCGGGATTGATGTCGCCGAGCGGGTTGTTGGGTACAGCCGTACTAGCCGACACATTTCCCGTATTGATAGGAATACCATCGACCACAACCAGTGGATACGAACTCAGCGAGATTGAATTTACTCCGCGAATCCGGATCACGGGCGGATTGTTGAGTACGCCATTGGGCTGCGCAATACTTACTCCGGCGGCCCGCCCCTGAAGGGCCTGATCGAAACTTTGTACGGGTTGTTGTTTGATCGCGTCGCCGTTGACCCGCACAGCCGATCCCGTAAATTCGGCTTTTGTCTGCGTACCATAGCCAACCACCATCACTTCGCTGAGTTGCTTCGTATCGGCACTCAGATCAATTGAAAAAGCTGTTCGGCCCTGTACGGGTTGCTCCACAGATGAATAGCCAATGAATGAGAAAATCAGGGTTGCGTTTGAGGGAGCGTTCAATTTAAATCGTCCTTCCTGGTCAGATGTTGTGCCTGTGGTTGTCCCCTTCACTACAACAGATACTCCGGACAACCCTTCTCCGGTTGCTTTGTCCCTGATTGTTCCAGAAACCGACTGTCCCTGGGCTAGAGCATTTTGTGAAAGCCATAAAAGGGCAATGCTCAAATGCAGTAAGCGGTAAAACGTGCGTAAAACTTTGTGTGTCATGGTGTTTGTGTCTAGACCGTAAACTGGTGGTGAGTTCACAGGAATAATTATTAATACATATATTCTATATATTAAGTAGAATATATTGATACAGAATAAATCAGCGGGAGCTATTTAGCCGACGTATCGAGATGGAGTTACGAATAATCAATCAACAGTACAGCCAATAGATCATTGGTCCGCCAATCAACAAAGGCAACAACAGAATTGTAGAGCCAAATTGCGTGAATTCCTGATTCTACAGGAGCCGGAAGAAGATGTTTGGGTAATCATGCCTGTCCGCCGGAGCGGGTGTAAATTTATAGTTCCTAACCAATTAGGCAGGTTAGCACGGTTTCCAACTGGAACGTTGCTAAGGGTTCAATGAGCCTGTCTCTCCCCCTTTCGGTATAAATCCACAGCTACTTTGCAGGTAGTAAGTGTAAGACGATTCAAATATAGAGCCTCTGTTTTCAAAAAAGCAACAAATTCCTATATAATCTATAAGAAAAGAATACTTTTCTTGAAAATTTACTACTTCACCCGCTGGTCAGCGTAGAATTTACTGCAATCGGGCCAGCATCCAGCCCGATCGTAAAGCTTACCGAAACAGAAAATACGCGATTATTAGCGTGATAAAAATATTGAATGTCTGGGCAATCAAAAAGGCGTAAAGCGGTCGGCGATTGTCGGCTTTGAACAGATCCGCAAAGCGGGTTTCAAGGCCAATGCTGGTGAAGGCCAGCGCAAACCATAGTCCCTGAAGGCTTTTTAGACTTCCTTTTACGCTGTCTACCGTTTCCGCATCCAACACAAAAGAAAACAGCAATGATGCTCCCAGAAAGCCCAGAATAAACTTCGGAAATCGCTCCCAGATGACGCCCAAAGTTGGTTTACTGGTCTGCACATCGGCAGACTGGTTTTTAGTATAGGTCCAGTATACGCTAATGGCAAAAGCGGCCACGCCCAGCAACACATTCTGCGAAAATTTGACAATGGTACTGATTTTTAAAGCCTCATCGCCCGCTAATGTTCCTGATGCCACAACCGCACCGGTTGTATCGATCGTTCCGCCCAGCCAGGCTCCCGTTACCTCCGGCGACAAACCGAGCGCGTGCGCTGCATAGGGCATGAACAACATCATTGGAATCGCCGTAATCAGTACCAGCGAAATAACATAGGAAAGCTTTTTGCTATCGCCCTGAATCGCTCCCGAGGTTGCAATGGCTGCTGACACCCCACAGATCGACACGGCCGACGCCAGCATCATGGTCAGTTCATCGTCTATTTTCAGCCGTTTACTGATCCAGTAGGCAAAATACCAGACCGACACCACCACGACCAGAGCCTGCACCAATCCTAGTGATCCGGCTTTCAGAATATCACCAAAAATGACAGTCGTTCCCAGCAATACCAACCCTATTTTGACGAACAACTCCGTAGCCAGTGCGCCCTTCAGCCAGTCGGGTAGTTGAACCAGATTACCCACCAGCAAACCAATGCCTAAGCTGAAAATGACTGCTTCCAGGTTCAGATCTTTCAGCGTTTTATTTCCAGCCAGCACCAGGGCCAGTACTGTCAGCCCAAAAATGATTGGAAATCCGAACAGCGTGGACCGCAATGGCTTGCCCGTTAAAATGGCACCAATGAGGGCAATGGCATACGTGAAACCGAATTGTTCGAGAATTATCAGTCCGTTTTTGGCACTCAACACCGTAGCTGTCAGATCACTTCCCTCTTTCCAGCCAAACGCAGGCGCAGGAATCACTACACCCGAAAGCGAAAGGGCAATAATCAGCAGGCCGAGCACCACGACGGTCCAGTCTTCGGTTAGTGTAGGATTAGTTTTAGTGATTGGTTCAGCAACAGTTTCCATTTGATTTATTTTTGAGAAAGGTTAATTCGTTTTGTCTTGTGGTTCAGGTCTGTTCAGTTGGTCATCCATTTGTAGGCTCCGCCAAACGCAATCAGCAGCAGGAAACCTACCAATGCCAGTAGTAACCCGGCTTTGATCATATCCCGAATCGTAACCTGGCTGGTTGCCAGCACAATGGCGTTCGGTGGTGTCGACATGGGCAGCACGAACGCAAAACTAGCTGCAAACGTCACGGGGGCGCCCAGTAGAATCGGATCGATACCGGTGGCCGTAGCAATCCCAAAAACCATCGGAAGAGCCGCCGTTGCCAGTGGCGTATTGGCAATGATTATTTTCAGTAGCAAGGTGATGCCTACCAGCGCGACAAGCAATCCGCTGTAGTCATGCGAACCAGACGACGCAACGGTATCGCCGATCAGTCCGATAATGCCGGAACTTTCGAGCGTTTTGGCCAGCGCCAGCCCTCCGCCGATCATGAACAGAATACCCCAGGGTAACTTATTCATACTACTCCAGTCGAATAATAGACCAGTATTACTGGTCGGGTCGGGAGTCAGAAAGAGCAGTAAAGCACCGCTCATGCCAATGATCGTGTCATTCAGAAAATCGGCTCCCAGCCACTTCACGAACAACGCCCTAAAAACCCAACCAATGGCCGTAAGCAAAAACAGCCCACTGACAGCGTATTCGGAATATCGTATCGGTCCCAATGCCGTCAGTTTATCTCGAATGATGGCCGATGCATCAGGCAACGCATGGCCTCTCACCGGAAACAGGAGCCGGACCAGAATGAGGTATGTGGCCGTGAGCATCAATACTGCCAGTGGAAATCCGACAACAAACCAGCCCGTAAACGAAATATCGGTTTTGTAGGAATCGCGCAGGAAACCCAGCAACACGCCATTGGTCGGTGTGCCAATGGTGGTGGCAATACCTCCGATACTGGCTGAATAGGCCAGGCCAAGCAGCAAACTCACCGCAAAAGGGCGAAACTGGCGCTCCTGACCCGCCCGCCGGAAATCGTCTTCCAGTAAATGAAGCACCGACTGCGCAATGGGCAGCATCAGCAGCGCAGCCGCCGTATTGTTCACCCACATACTGACAAAAGCCGTAGCCACCATAAAGCCCAGCACCAGCCGGTGGCTGGCCGTACCGATCAGACGCACGATGTGAAGTGCAATGCGGGTGTGCAGATTGTGCCGTTCAACCGCCAGCGCAAACACAAAGCCCGACAGAAACAGCAGGATCGTGGGATTGGTGTAGTTGGCGGCTGTAGTCGGCAGATCCAGAATACCCAGCGCCGGGAACAGCACTATGGGTAAAAAAGCCGTCACGGGTAAGGCTACTACCTCGCTGATCCACCAGACCATCATCCAGACTGCAACACCAATAACCAGCTGCATTTTTGGCGCAACTGGCAACAAATTGCTGTAACCCAATACCCAAAAGAGCAGTGGTCCGGCCAGCAACAGGCTATATTTCGGCCAGTGTGCAGGCAATACGGTTCTTCGAACAGTGGCAGGATGGACTAATTCGGGAATTGTCGTATTTTCCATAATCGCTTATCGAAAATTTTCGGGCCGGTTCAGCACACGCCCATCGGGTTTGATTTGCCATACCGTAATCGGGTTAAAATGATAGCCTCCAGTATCGGCGCCCCGTGCGTCAATGAGTTGGGCGAACGTTGGCTGTACGTAGCCCGTCTCGTCGGTTACGCGGCTCATGATCTCGGTTTCAGATCCATTCCATTGCCACAGGTGCCGGAATCGTACATGTGCTTTATCCAGAATGGGCTCCTGTAAATCAGCCAGTTTCCAGTTTTTACCGGCATCTGTACTGACCTCTACCCGGCTCACTTTTCCGCGACCGCTCCAGGCCAGCCCCCGAATTTCGATCCAGCCTTTCTGAATCTGAACCGGATAAGCCGGAAAGGTAATGATCGATCGGGCGTCGATGTCAAAGCTAAATTGCCGGATTTTGCCTCCTTTAATGCCTTCTGAGTATTTCGAGGTTTCCTCTCGGGTTTGCCAGGGAGCGTCACCCAGTTCAAGCCGACGTAGCCATTTGACGCTTGTATTCCCTTCCCAACCGGGCAGAAATAGCCGCACCGGATAGCCCTGTTCAGGCCGAAGCGCTTCGCCATTCTGCGCATAGGCAATGATGGCATCGTTCCAGCCTTTGCTGGTCGGAATGCTGCGGGTCATCAGCGCAGCATCACCGCCCTCAGCCAGAAACCAGTTGGAGCCGGGCTTTACGCCCACTTCCCGAAACAGCGTTGAAAGCAGCACACCGGTCCATTCACTCTGACTGGTGAGGCCACAAATTTCCTGCGGAGACATGGTTTCTTTGCCCGTACGAAAATTGCCGGAACATTCCAGAAAGGCAATGCGCGATACCGACGGAAACCGTTTCAGATCAGCCAGTGTGAACACCGTTGGGCGTTCGACCAGGCCGTGAATAAGCAGTTCGTATTTGGCCGGATCGATTGCCGGGACCCCATTGTGATGCCGCTCGAAATGCAGATCCGAAGGAGTGATGGTGCCGTACAAATCCTGCAACGGCGACCGCGACGAAATATCGGAGGCATTTTTTGCCAGTTTCTCAAATGACGACCGTGTTCCAACCTTACCCGGCGGAACGCCCATCTGCTTCGTTGGATCGTCGGAAATCTGGGGAATACCAATCTGCAAACCCTTTGCAAACGAGGTTTGTACCACCGCTACAGCGGCAGTAGCAGCTCCACCCAATAAAGTTCGGCGGGTGATCGTTGCGGGTTTAGCCGGTTGATCACCGTCGCTAGCAGGCTTCACCATGATTCATTTTCCATTAGTTTCTCCCTAGTGTATTTCTGGTCCCGCTTTCCGGTCGTCGGGCACGAATAGTTTTTGAGCAGGCATGACTACCTTCGGCAATGTCTGGGCATTTAGCACGGCTTTTTCGTCGAACAGTTTATTCGCCGTCAGCAGGTAAGCCGTCAGCGAATAAACTTCTTCATTGGTCAATGAACCCGGCTGACTGAACGGCATAGCCCGCCGAATGTAATCGAACACAGTTGTGGCATAGGGCCAGTAGTTTCCAATCACTTTTTCGGTTCGTTTTCCCGGTGCCGGAGTCGTTGTCACCAACGATCCGTTGGGCCCTCCTACCCCACCCGCACCATGACAGGCAGCACATTTTGCCGCGAAGATTACCGCACCGGTCGTTGCCGTACCCGATCCGGCAGGTAAACCCTGACCATCAGGACGCACATCGATGTCCAGCGGGGTTATCTGGGCAATAGTTGCCGGTTTGCCCAAACCAAATCGGGAAGGCAATGAGTCGACCTTCGGATCGCTCATTCGATTCATCCCCACCTGGTTCCTGTCAGGAAACATGGGGCCAGCAATCGGACGCGGATATAGATCGAGAACCGCAACAAACAAACCAACAGGTAGCACCAGCCATGCATTACTCATACTTACCGGCTTTCAGGGTACTCTCCGACAGGGCATATTTCCGGTTATAGCGATCCAGCACCACATAAATCGAATCTTTCGTTTCGTTGATTCCCCGCAGGATGACCTTATTGCCACCATCCTGTGCGGTATAACTGAGAATCATACGATTACGCTTGGCAGGGCGATTCTCGGCATCAATCCCTTTGGTGCGCCGGGCCGACCGGGCAATGGGATCAATCTTCGGGTCTTCGGGTCCAATGATTGCCAGCGCTTCTTTTGGAATCCAGTTATCTGGTTTGCCAGATTCACCGGCATCGTCTTTTCGCCGGCCTTCACCGCGACGGTCTTCACCGCGACGGTCTTCACCGCGACGGCCCTCACCTCTCGATCGGTCACGTGCCCCTCCTTCGTTCGTGCCGCCCAGATCGCGGTTATTGCCCAGAAATTCCCGGTTCTCGGCATTGCGGGCTCCCCGATTTTTATCCTGCAAATACAGAACGTGATGGACTGGGTCGGCTTCGTAATAAAATACCCGCTGCCCACCTGAAA
The DNA here is from genome assembly GCF_010233585.1 of Spirosoma endbachense. Classification (NCBI taxonomy): domain Bacteria; kingdom Pseudomonadati; phylum Bacteroidota; class Cytophagia; order Cytophagales; family Cytophagaceae; genus Spirosoma; species Spirosoma endbachense. The sequence continues at coordinate 8,057,522 of NZ_CP045997.1, read as the reverse complement.
CACCCGTCAGTTCGAAAGTTCGGTTGATGTCACGCATGGGCGCACCACCCCCATTGGAGAGGTCTAATTCAACCGGTTTATTGACCTTGAACGTTAATGTAGTCCAGTTTTCGAAGGTAGCCTGCTGCCAGCGTACCGAATCCAGTGGTGAGTAGGGTAGCTCCTTACCATTGAGCCGGAACTCGGTCACGTTGTAATTGCCCCGGAGTTCCTTGATGCCTTTTTGAGCCGGTTGCTTATAGGGATCATACCGGAAATTGACGTACTGGAGCCAGAACAGCAGCACCAGAAATAGACCGATCGTGAGCGTTTTCAGTCCAATCCGCCCATACTGCTGCCAGCCCGTAAACGTTGGCGCGAAATAGTTCGGAATTGTCAGCCGCTCCCGGATGAGCAGGTTGTAAATGTCTTTGATGTAGTAAATCAACAGGAAGCCGGACAACAGCACGAAATATGAACTGTAGCCATGCACTCCTCCATCATAAGCGAAGTTGACGTAAACAATATCGGCCAGCGCCCCAAACAGCAACACGGCACCCCAGAATGTGGTGACCCGAAAAAACAGCAAAGCACCCGCCAGCACCTCGACCACCCCCGTAAACACTTCATACCAGGGCGCAATACCAATTGAAAGCCAGTAGATTTTCTGGGCCGTCAGGTCGCCGAAGTTTGTGTTCAGTACACCCAGTGATGGATACGGCAATTGGGTAGGCATCAGTTTGGTGAAACCGAAACCAATAATGCCGATGCCCGCCCGATAGCGCACAACAACCCGCAACCAGTAATAGAGCAGCTTGTAATCACGGGCTTCGGCGTTGCGAAACCGGGCGACAGCCGTCCAGATCAACCCAGCAACGGTCGCAAAAATCAGCGTAATGATCCAGGGTGCGTACCCATTCAGCGTACTGCCGAAGAGTTTATTGCCAAAGATTGTCAGGCCTGAACCAAAGCGGGCCACGTCGTAGAGATCGCGGTAATGCAGGTGCAGCCAGTCGAATTCCAGGATTTCTTTATACCAGTCGAGGCTGTTGGGCAGCGACATACTGATGAAGAACACAAACGCAATCCGGAACAGGATTTTCTGGTTTTCTGTCCAGGCCGGTACTGACTTAGTCGATACGGATTCAGCCGGGATTGGCCAGGGCCGCTCTTGAACGGCTGACTGAGCGACAAATGGAGATTGCAGCCGGGATTGGCTCGCATCAGACCGGGGTGGCCCAGCTAATTCTTCGGGCGATACCAGTCCTAAGTCCGCACGTTCGGGAGTGATGTTTGGGGTTGCCATCGTTCAGAGGAGATTAGAGTTTGAGCGATCCGCGCCGACCAGCTTTGGCGGCCTCGTCGATGAGGTATTTTTTGTTGATTTTATCCAGAACAGCGTAGACTGAATCGCGTTTTTCGTCCAGACCAGCAAGAATAATCTGCCCGTTACCTGCTTTTGTATACGTTAGTTGCAGCGTTTCGGCAGCGTAGTTAGGATTGCTGTTTTTAAGAGTCAACAGGTTTCGGGCCGGGTCTACGGTATAGCGGTAATAATGCCTCCCCTGCGATCCGGCAAATTCATAATCCTCTTCGGTCGATCCGCCGGTGCGGTCGGTAGCTGGCAGCTTTTCCGTAACCGTATTGACGATACTGACGGGTCGGTTCGATTTGATACTGATCGTATTCCAGGTCTCGAACACCACATTCTGCCACCGAACGGGGTCGTTTTTGGCATAAGGCAATGTTTTGCCACCTACCCGAAACTCACGTACATTATAAAGTCCGGCAGCACCCGGCAAACCCGGTGTTTTCGGAAACCGAACGGAGCCATTTCGGTAGGTTGAATAGGTCGTAAATCCATAAAGCAGGACCGTAAACAGGATAAATACCGACTTGAGAGCGAGTCGTCCATACCGCTGCCATTGCTCGTTCAGAACTAAATAAAAACGATTGGGAGACGCAGGCAACTCCAGCGATAATAACCGGAATAAACGGATCGCATCGAAGGCAAACAGAACCAGCGCAAACGTGATGAGTAGTCCGCTATAGACATATTCGCCCCCTTCATAAGCCAGATTCGAGAAGAACACATTCCCCAGAAACGGCAGCAGAATCAACGTACCAATCGTGGCCGTTTTGCGGTGCAGCAACAATAGGCCACCTACCAATTCGACCGCCCCCAGAAAGGATTCGTAATTGGGCACGATCCCCAGCGACAGCGAAAATAACTTCCAGGCCGTATGGTCGCCATAAGCGGTGTTGAGGTTGCTGATAGACGGCAGTGGCGCCTGCAACGGGAACAATTTGATGAATCCGTAGGCAATCACGCCCAGCGCCAGCCGATAGCGCAGTACAACCCGAAGCCAGTAATACAACTGGTCGTAGTCGGTTTTAGAATCGTTCCGAAACGACCATACCACTGAACCGATGGCGGCAAACACCAGCACAACGCCCCAGTTAACAAAGGTATCCTCTGGGCCGAAAAACCGGGGGGCGTAGTGCGATAGATTGAACAGATAGCGTGTATATCCGCCATTAAAGTCAACCAGATTCACGAAGAATTGTGCATCGAGTGGTAAGGCCTGAATTAGAAAATACAGGAAAACGAATCGAAAAATTGTTTTTTCGACGACTGTCCAGTGACCATCAGCCGGAACAGTAAAAGGCTGGCTAGTCGGTGACGGAGCGGAAATAGTTTCTGAATAACCCATGATGATGTTAATTGAGTAGTGGTCAGTATCCAGGATTTTGTTCCAGCGCTTTATCGGTCAGCAGTTGCTGCACCGGAATGGGGAGCACAGATCGGTTTGCGTCGGTCAGGTTAAAAACAGCCTGAGCGCGGCCCGTCCGTACGATGTCGAACCAGCGATGCGGTTCCAGCGCAAACTCGACCCGCCGTTCGTTTTCCACAGCCAGCAGGACCGCATCTTTCGTTGCGGTTGTGGCCGTAGTGAGTGCGGTCAGCCCCGCCCGATCGCGTACGGCGTTGAGGTCCGTCAGTGCATCGGTGAGTTTGTCCTGTTGCGCACGGGCTTCGGCACGAATCAGGTAGGCTTCGGCAATTCGGAAGATGTACGACGGGTCGGAAGCCGGGTTACGGTAATAGAGGTTTCCGTACCAGCGGTTCTGGTTGTCTTTAGCCACGAGTACCGAGCGATTTCCGCCAATGGCTGGATTATTCAGCAGAGCCACCAGCGCATCGTTGGGAGCCCACTGGCGTGTACCGCCATTTGTTTGTGGCTGCCATTGGCCCCGATGGCTATTGACTTCGGTCGTGCCGTTATAGAAAATCTCGAATACGGATTCAGCCGTTCCCCGCGCATCGCTCTGAAAAAAGGCTCCGTATGGTTTCAGCAGCTTATAATTGGTCGCATCGCTGATGAGCCGGGTAGCGTAATCTTCGGCCTTCGCGTAGTCTTTCTGATACAGATAATAGCGTGATTTCAGGGCAAAAACCGTTTTCTGCGTCACCCGATAGCGATCGACCGTAGTTGGCAGGAGTGGTTCGGCCGCTTCCAGATCTTTCAGCACCTGCGCATAGGTATCGGCCTGACTGCTCCGCTTAATGCCCGAATTATCCGTCGGTTTGGTCGTTGGACTGGTGATGATAGGCACCCCACCAAATGTGCGGGCCAGATCGAAGTAGGCCAGGGCACGAATGGTATACGCTTCGCCGAGGTACTGGTTTTTAAGGGCCGTTGTCAGGGTTGGGTCCGTCACAGCCGGCACTTTCGCCAATACATTATTGGCTCGGTTGATCGTCCGGTAAATCGCGACCCAGACACTGGCAATTGTCGAGTTATCGGCGTTGACTTTCTTGTTGATAAACTCCTGCACCTGCGACTGCGAGCCGGTCCATTGAATATTATCGCCCGTCAGGTAGCCAATGCTCTGAAAACTGGTGCCGTAATAATCACCGCTGGCCAGTGCGCTATAAACGCCACGTAAGGCTGTCAATGCAGAATTCTGATCGGTTATCGTTTCCGTATCGGAGATCGACTCCAGCGGTTTGACATCTAAAAACTCCTTGCAACTACTGGCGCTCAGGAGCAGGAGCAGCGAAAAAATGATTTTTATGCGATTCATTGGTTGATTCATTTGGGTGATATCCTGCCGTAGTCGATGAAGACACATGACCTGGAAAGACAGTACCGGAAAGAGGCTGTTTATAAAGTCAGACTAATACCGCCCTGTATACCAACAGGTTGAGGAGGCGTACCCAGATCGATACCCTGCGAATTCGGATCGCTGCTGGCACTCGACTCCGGATCGAGCCCCGTGTATTTGGTCAGCAGCCAGAGATTCGTACCCACGGCATAGACCCGTAGGCCCTGAATGCCCACCCGACGGGTTAACTCTTTGGGGAGCGTATAACCAATAGCCAGCGATTTGAGCCGCAAAAACGACCCATCTTCCAGCCAACGGCTTCCGCCATCGCGGTAGTTGTTGACATTAATGCCATCGGGGCACGGTACATCGGTGATGTCGCCGGGCTTCTGCCAGCGGGCCAGATTGGACGCAAAAATGATGCGGGCAGCATCACGCGCTCCCCCACCCTCGCCAAAGAATTTGTTGTGATTATAAATCTTGTTACCGTACTGGTACGAGAAGAACAGATTGATATCAAACCCTTTAAAGGTCAGACTATTGGTCAGTCCACCAAAGAATTTTGGCCAGATGCTCCCCACCAGCTGCCGGTCGTCAACGGTTATTTTGCCGTCTTTATTCACATCGTCGTAGACCACATTGCCGGTTTGTGGATCTACGTAGAGCTGCTTATAGACCCAGAACGAATACAGCGGGAATCCCTGCTGCTGGAGAATCAGGTCGCGGCTTCCGTAACGCAGGGGTGTGGCCAGCTTCTCGATGCGGTTAACGTTCTGCGCTACGTTGAAGCTGGTCGTCCAGGTTAGCCCACCCCGACGAATATTGACCGTATTGATGCCAAATTCAAAACCTTTGTTGCTGATTTCGGCCGCATTGCTCCAGTAGTTACTGAAGCCGGTTGCGCCCGGAAGAGCGATTTGTAGCAGGCCATTCGAGGTGTATTTGTCGTAGACGTTAAACTCAAAGCCAACCCGATCGTTGAACAGCGACACATCGAGCCCCGCGTTGATCTGCCGGGTCCGCTCCCACTGCAAATCGGGATTGCCCAACTGCTGGGGCGAGATACCAGGACTGCCCTGATAGCCCGTGCCACCGGTCCAAAGACCTTGTGCGGCAAAGTTGCCGATGCCGTTCTGATTACCCGTTACACCCCAGCTGGCCCGGAATTTCAGGTCACTGATAAATGTCGCGTCGCGCAGAAACTCTTCCTGCTTGATACGCCAGGCCACACCCACCGACGGGAAATAACCCCACTTCCGCGATGAACCAAACCGCGAGGAGCCATCGGCCCGAACGCTGGCATCAATCAGGTATTTGCCCGCAAAATTGTAGTCGGCTTTGGCGAAAAAAGAAGCCAGTGTGCTTTTACTCCAGTTCTGTGAGCTGGCCGTTGTGGCCGCCGACGAAATCTGGGTAAAGTTGTCATTCGGGAAACCACGCCCCTCGGCGTAGGTACGCGTTAGGTTATCGCTTTGCAACGTATTACCGACCAGGAGACCAAACGAATGGTTCGCGCCAAGCTTTTTCCGATACGTCAGTGTCTGTTCGTTCAGCCAGGTTGTGTATTGGCTGACGCTCGATGTTGCATAACCGTTGGGGCTTCCCGAAATCAGGAGCGAATTCCAGTATTCCGACTCGTTGTAGTTGTTGTAGTCAATGCCGAAACTGGTCCGGAATTTCAGACCCGGCAGCAGTTGAGCATCGGCGTAGAGATTGCCAATGTAGCGAAGACTGGTGGTGTGAACATTGTAATTATTGATCAGCAGGGTGAGGTTATCGAACCCGGCCCGGCCAACCAAAACGCCCTGATCATTCGTTGGTGACAGGTAGGTAGGCGTATGCAACGCAGCCTGCAACAGCCCTCCGGCCGGACCATCGCCCGCGCGACCCTGATTGCGGTAGGTGCGGGTAAACGTATTACTTACCCCAACCTGAATCTTATCGTTTACCTGCTGATCGAGGTTTACTTTAAAACTGGCACGGCTAAAATCAATAGGCCGAATAATGGCTTCCTGCGTATTGTAGCCACCGCCAATGTAGTATTTGGTCGTTTGGGTACCGCCCGTCAGCGAAATATCGTAATTTCGGAGTTGGGCCGTACGAAACAGTTCGCCCAGCCGATCGTACGTTTTTTGCTCCTCGGGAAGCCCGCGCCCACCCTCCGATACAGGCCGGAATGGGCGGTTAGCAACCGTCCGGTTTAGCGTCGGATCGTCTTTGCCAGTATTCACCCACCATTCGTTCACCAGCGTAGCGTGCTCCGGGCCGGTTGTCAGGTCCCAAAGTTTAGCCGCTTTGGCAGCCCCCGCCGAAGCATCGATCTTGATCGTTGGCCGCTGACCAAACGCTCCCCGTTTCGTGGTGATGATCACAACGCCATTAGCTCCGCGCGAACCGTACAGAGCCGTTGCTTCGGCATCTTTCAGAATTTCCATGCTTTCGATGTCGGACGGGTTAATGTCGGCAATTGGAGAGGTCGCCTTACCGCCCGTACTGATACTTTGCAGGCTATTGTTATTGATAAACACGCCATCGACCACGTAAAGCGGGTCATTACTGCCGTTGATGGACGTCGCCCCGCGCACCCGAATATTGACCCGTTCGCCGGGTACACCCGTGGCACTCGAAATCTGAACGCCCGGCACTTTGCCCTGCAATTGGGCGTCTACGCTCCCGACCGGAATAACTTTTGTGTCGCTGGGGTCTATTTTGGCGATGGAACCGATGAGGTTTTTTCGTTCCGCAGTACCATAGCCGACCACAATCACTTCATTGAGCTGCCGCAAATCGGCTTCGAGTTGCACCCGTAATGGCGTCGAACCCGTTGCGCGCACCTCAATTGTTTTGTACCCAATAGCCGATAGTACTACTAGATCGCCAGGTTTGGCAGATAAGCTGAACTGCCCGTTGGCATCAGTGACAGTACCTTTTGTCTGCCCTTTCAGGACAATGTTTACGCCAGGAAGCAGTTCGCCATTGTCGGCCCGGACGGTGCCGGTCAGTGAAGCATTGGTTGTATTTGATGGACTGTCTGGCGACTGTGCCGACAATCCGAACGGAATGAGTAATAGAATTACCCAAACTGCATAGAGTTTTTGCATTACTTTGTAATGGTTACGTGAGAAACAAGGTAGGCCAACCGGCGTTGCGATCGCCGGGAGGCCATGTGCCAATATCTTGTTGTGACCGACCGGAACGGTTGCCGCCGTTCCGGTTTTTTTATTGGCAGGTTTTAAGTGACTGGTAGTTCGTGCAGGAAGATTATGTCATAAGTCAACAACGGGATTAAACAAATATCAATTTAGTATATAGACTAAGAGTTTTATTGATGAGCAACACGGACTAATAGAGCCCCTTCATATCTGGTATCTGTGACTTTATTACTGGCTTGCGATTGCCAGCAATTTTGCCAAACAGAAATCTTTTATTTTCAGGAAAAGCTACAAACAAAATACCTTTATTCTCTATAGAATAGATAGGAAATAGGGGTATTTAATTGACTATCAGCGCACAAAGTTGTGCATAGACCACCAAACCCGCAAATTTTATTTCGCGTTTTCCGAATAAAAATTTGGTAATACCGCTGATTGTCAGCCCTTCGGATAAGCTTTATAAGCGCACAGTTTTTCCTTTCTGGCGCTTGCTTGCATCAGCAGCTTCCATAAAGGCAACCATCTCCAGTGTTTCTGTGGCGGGTACGGGTGGTTTCCCTGTGTCGAAAAATTGCACTATTTCCCGGACCAAGGGCAGGTAACCGGTAAACGGACCAAGGGTCGCAATTCCTTTTTCACCATAGGCAGTACCGCCAAAGCCGGTCGCCCCTTTTCGAATGCCGCGGAATGTACCGATTCGATTATCGTTCCAGACACCCACGACCAGATCGACCTCATCATTGAACGTTCTTGTCACGCTTTTACAACCCACTCCCATAACGGCAAAGAGCATTTCGACGCCGTGTATGCCATACCAGAACAGGTCCGGATGCGTTTTCTCCAGGGTTGCCGGGCTGTATACATCCGCTCCCGTAACAGCTCCTATCTTCCCCTGAACCACCTGCTGAACATGCTCCTCAAAGCGAAGAGCCGACGACGAAAAGACGGGGATGTGATATTGATCGGCAGCGGCAAAAATAGCTTTTGTGTCGTTTAACGAAGCGGCAATCGGTTTATCGATGAATACCCGCTTTCCGGCTTTGAAGACAGGTAAGACCTGTTCCAGATGCAATCGCCCGTCGTTAGTTTCCAGCAGCACGACGTCAACTTTAGCCAGGAGCGCATCAATGGAATCGACGATTTCGACCCCGTATTTTTTGACTTCTTCCGTGTATCCGGCAATCATGCTGACACTCGAAACGATGTCTCTGCTCCCCTGCGGATAGGCCGCTACGACTCGGTAGCCGCCCAGTTCGGGCAGGGCTTTCGGGTCGTTCAGGAGCTTCGTAAAAACGGCACTATGGGATGTGTCCAGCCCGATAATGCCAATCCGTTTCCTGTCTGCAACAGACGCATTTCGACGCTCTACCCCAAATGAAGGTTGCGCCAGGGCCAGTCCTATACTTGTTGCTATTGTGGTATGAATAAATCGACGACGGTTGACAAGAGGATTGTTTGGGTTAATCGTATCAGTCATGAAAATCAGGAAGGCTTTAGATACGTTGAGAAGAAACTACGGGTTTGCTTTGGGTTCAAAATACATCCAGTCGATGTGAAACAATTCTTTACGGGCAGCATCGGGATTGGTAAACACAAAGAACAGATTGTGAAGCCCCTGGGTGGATTTAACCGGTGCCAGTAGGTCTTTCCACTCCGTTTTCATGTCCTGAACTTTACCACCGGAAATATCTATCGTACTGACAACTGGCCCCTGCGTACTATCCAATCGAACCTCGATCCGGCCACCGGCTCCCTGCGATTGAACCCGGTATTTGATGTTGCTTATCTGATTCAGATCAAGCTTGTCGAACACGACGAAACTGTTGTTGTAGATCTTGCGAATGTAGGAAATGAAGCCCGTATTGGCCGTAGCAATGACTACACCCACATTGCCGCGATCATTGTCTTCCATCTGAATAAGCGGATTACGCAGCACAATGTATTCACGGGAGGTAATAGGCTCAATTCCATTAGCGCCTTCGTCTTTGTAGCTCGCCACCAACACATAGGCGCCTTCGGGCCCTTTTCCGACGTGTTCATTCAAGGCCAGCGTTCCCTGCATTGGCAATTTAGCTTCCTGCTGGTTGAGCGATAGAATATACCCAACCATTTCTTTGGCATCCTGCACCGACAAATCCGGGTGAGCCGACATGTTGTAATTACCCCAGACGCCACTTCCTCCTTTAATGACCTTTTGGGCAAGCTGATCAACGGCTTCAGTTTTTCCTGTATACCGTGCCGAAATTGCCTTCAGACTGGGACCGATCGACGTTTTTTCCAAGGCATGGCAGGCTTTACAGTCTGAAGCTGCCATTAGTTTTTCGCCCTGTAGATGCGTTGTTACCGTATGCCCACCTGACAAAACGCTGGCAATGTCTTTCCCATAGGGAAGGTAAGTGAACGATGTAGTTGTTCGGGCCGGGTCAATAATTTTGTCTTCCGGATCTTTAATGCTGATCTGGTAATTGAGTCTGGTGTTGTCCCAGTAAAAGCTTCGATTTCCGTTTGTGGTGATGCTTATCTGCGAAGGCGTATTTCCCACATGCAGCGTAGTGGTCGATAGCCCCTGTCCGCCGTGCTGATCCGTTACGGTAAGGGTTACCGGATAAACGCCTGGTTTATTGATCGTTGCCGATACCTCTTTCCCCGTTCGCTTTTCCGAACCGATCTGCCAGGAGTACCTCAGTTGATCGCCGGAATCATAATCTTTCGAGCCAGCTGCCGACAGAGCGATTGTCATTGGTGCGGCTCCGTAGTGTTTGTCTATCCGAATATCAGCGATCGGGTTTCGGTTGCCTTCCGAATAGTTGACCCGGATCAGTCCGGCATCGGTGTTATTAGCAAACCAATTGGTGCCGTACGCCAATATGTACAAAGAACCGTCGCGATTGAACTGCATATCCATCGGAGCGATTAATTTCAGATGGCTCAGAAAAGGCTCCATGCGTACATAATTGCCGTTTTTATCGAGCGTTACGGCCATCATCCACCGGCGTATCCAGTCGTAGATGAGCAACTTACCATCGTAATAATCGGGTAATCGGTTCTTATTATCAGCAAACTGATCACGGTAATAGACCGGACCAGCCATTGCACTAGCCCCGCCTTTGCCCACCAAAGGAAACCGTTTCGACGCCTGTTTGCCGTACCAGATCATAGCAGGCTGAGCTGCTGGCAATTCGCGAATCCCCGTGTTATGGGGTGAGTTATTGACCGGATGCACCGGGTCTTGTTTAGGCCCTTCCTGTTTGGTCGCAAAGTCATATTTCGGGAAAGCCTCGTTGTTGCCCAGAAAATACGGATACCCAAAAAAGCCAGGCTTGCGGGCCTGATTGATTTCGTCATAACTCAGCGTGCCTTCTTCGGCAGGCACATTCGTATCGGGGCCGACATCCCCCCAATACACATACCCATTCTTCGGATCGACCGACAACCGGAATGGATTCCGGCAGCCCATCACATAAATCTCCGGCCGACCTTTGGAACCATCTTTTGGAAACAGATTGCCATCGGGGATGGAATAGGTACCATCAGGTTCGGGTTTAATCCGAAGGATTTTACCGCGCAGATCCTTGCTGTTGGCGGTTGACGCCTGATCGTCGGAGAGTTCGCGGCCGGGCCGTTCGTCGGTTGGGTTATGCCCTTCGATTTCCTCCGCATTGGTGTTATCTCCGGTAGACAGGTACAATAAGCCCTTCGAAAAGGTCAGGTAGCCCGCTGAATGACAACAATATTTTCGCTGAGTCGGAATTTCCAGCAACACTTTTTTCGACGCCTGACTAAGCTGATCGCCTTTCAGTTCATAACGAGCCAGCTGGCTGACCCATTTTTCACCACCAACCCCATAGTAGAGATAAACCCAGTTATTCTGCGCATAATCTGGATCGACGGCCACCCCCAGAAGCCCGTCCTCGATGCCACTGAATACATTGATATGCGCAATGGTTTTGAGTTGCTTCAGTTCGGCATCGTATAGCCTTACACCCCCTTTTCGCTCTACAATCAACACATTGTTGTTGGGCAAAATGCCCATTCCCATCGGTTCGTCCAGTCCCTGCACCAACTGCATGGCCGTAAAGCGACTACTGTCGGGCGCATCGGTTCGCTGCTCCGACCAGAGCTGTGGTGATCGCTGTGACGTGAATGAAAACCACAATGTTGTCAGCAGCAAAAAGGCATTCATCAATTTCATAAGGATCGTCAAGGGGTTTAGGATGAGTAATGCAGCTGGAAAGCGACTAAACCAAAGGCTGGCCGCATCTAGTCGAAAGTAGGAGCCAGCATCTACTCTACTGTGCTTTCCAGTCGCATCACTTCGTTACTGAACGCGTTTTTCCATATCGGGCAACGTGACTTCAACCATGCGTCCGATGGGTTTCCCATTCCGGTAGGCCACAACCTTTACCCGATCGGCTCCTTTCGGCATCAGGAAAGGCTGGGTATACAAGGGAAAGTGGTCGTCAGGCACCGTATTATCCGTCGAATAATAAAGATAAGTATCGGGTAGCTCACTACTAAGCAAGACTTCCATCATACCCATCGGATGTTTTTTCAGCGTTACAATCGGGTTGTAGACACTGCGCGAGTAATTCACATCCTGCGCATCGAATCGCTTGAAATGAGCCTCCATCCGATTGACAAAATCTGGCCAGTTTCGCCGTTCTTTTGGCGACCATAACACTTCGGCTAAGGCAAACGCCCGCGGCCAGACCATGTATTCGGCATGGCGGATATTCGGTACACTTTCAGCCCAGAGATTTCCCTGCCCGCCCAGAATTAAGTTAACATCGACGCTGTCGGGAACCGGTTCGAACGAGTACGACGTGCTTAGTCGATTGATGCCATACGTGCTGGGTTCGGCCGATGCCTCGCCCTGGTATAAATCGAGGTAACAGAATTGATACGGTGTCATAATAACCGGATGGCCCTGTTTGGCCGCTTCAATACCACCTTTCATGCCCCGCCAGCTCATGACGGTTGCATCGGGTGCGAGACCGCCCTCCAGAATTTCATCCCAGCCAATCAGCTTTTTCCCTTTCGACTGTACGATTTTTTCGACCCGCTTAATGAAATAGCTCTGCAACTCTTCCAAACTGCTGAGGTTATTGGCAGCCATAGTGGTTTTACACTCCTCGCAGCTGGACCAGAAGCCCTTGTAGGCTTCGTCACCACCAACGTGGATATAAGGCCCTGGAAATAGTTGAGCGATCTCAGTGAATACCTTGTCGATAAACAAATACGTGCTGTCGTTGCAGGGATTGAGCGTATTGTCTTCGAGTTTATAGAACTTACCATTGGGTGGTACAACCACCTGCTTTTTGCCACAGGTCAGGTTCGGGTAAGCCGCAATGGCCGACATGATGTGGCCCGGCATATCGATCTCTGGTACGACGGCAATATGTCGTTCCTGAGCATATTGAACAATTTCACGAATATCGTCCTGCGTGTAAAACCCACCATACGACGGTAATTCGCCCGGTTGTGGATTTTCAATGTCCCACCAGCGACCCGTTCGGGGCACGCGCCAGGCACCTACTTCCGTCAATTTAGGCAGGCTATTGATCTGAATCCGCCATCCCTGATCGTCGGTCAGGTGCCAGTGAAAAACGTTGAATTTGTACTGCGCCATTTGATCGATGAACCGCTTCACAAACGCCTTATCGAAAAAGTGACGACTCACATCCAGCATCAATCCGCGCCAGCCAAACCGGGGCTGGTCACGAATGTGCAGAGCCGGAACGGACTGGTCACGAAATGATTTCGCAACAGGCAGCAATTGACGCATCGTTTGCAGACCATAGAAAAGTCCGGCAGCTTCAGGAGCCGTCAGGATAATGCCCGTTGGCGCAACCACCAGATCATACCCTTCCGGCCCTACGCCCGCTACAGGAGCCAGTCGAACCGTGATGGCCTTGGTGGGTCGGGCTATATCCGTTGTCGGAATTCCGGGCAGATTATCCGTCACCATTTTGCGCACATCGGGGGCGGGTGTCAGGATCGACAGGCGGGTTTGGGCGGTGATTGCAAAAGCCCCGGTTGCTGGTTCAAGCGTTTGTGGAGCAGGAATAAGCGCTGGAATTGGTAACTGGGCCGAAGCCGTGACCGCCAGCAAGAGCAGAACAATTAATTTATGCATTATAAATAAGGTTTAGAACAACCGTCTCTTAGACGTAAATCAGCGCTTACGGTTTAGGCCATTGGGTTTCAATTCCCTGCGAGCGAACCATCGTCTGAAATCCATCGAGCAACTGTTCTTTCTCCCGAACCACGCGCGGAATTACTTTCTTATCGAGCGAATAAGCCACCAGCATCCCTACAGCCTCCCCGATGCTCCACTCCACCGGATGCAGTCGATAACAGCCATTGGTAATGTGTGTTGTACCGATGTTTTTATTGGCAGGCAGCAGGTTTTCGACCCGTTTTGGTAATAAAGCCCCCAATGGTATCTGGAATGGCAGGGAACCAAAATCGATGTAGTTGTTGCCACCCGTACTGGGGTGTAAATCAATATGGTAGTAGCCCACCCCTACGCTGTCGGGGAATTCGGCAGCGGTATTGTCGGTCTTCTTTCCCGTTATCAGGGCGCGGTTATCGGCACCGACATGCTCTTCCAGTACGGTAAATACCGCTTTGATGCGCCGTGATTCCCGGATATACGGGTATTTGGCCAGACCATCTTCAGTGCCCATCAGATCACCACGCAGGCGAAGGCCGGACCATCCCAGCTTCCCGTCGGGGCGGGGCGCTTCGGTCTGAAGCCAATACAGCAGCGATAAGCTCAACTGCTTGGCCCGCTCAACGTGTTTTTTAAAGTCTTTTTCACTGGCTCCGATCAGGTTGCCGAGCGTGTAATCGTTCTGTGGCCAGTTTACGCTGGAAATGTCACCCGCATACGTACCGGGTTTAAAGTTGTCTTTGCTGATAATCCGGCGGTAATTCCACAGGTTGAGGCTATCGCCCGTGCTGACTCCTTCGGGATGAAAACCCAGCTTTTTCGGTTCCAGCGTTTTAGGATTCGAATAGGCCAGATCCAGCAGTTTGCCGGACCAAACGGGTGTAACATTAGGGGTATAATTGCGCCAGAAATCGTACTCTTTGGGCTTATCGATGACGTGGTTAGCACCGGGAATATAGTCCATCGCAAAGCACATCGTAAACGCCTGACAGTTGTTCGGATCAGCCTTTTCAGGGGCGTGTAGCTCCCGCGTTTCCGCGCGTGATTCAGCTCCAGTCACGAACTCGGTTCCGGTTAGTGGCAACAGATCACCCAGTTCGGTAGCATCGACAAAATAAGGGGCCGACAGAATGACTTCGTTTCCTGTTCGCTGGCTAACGGCCTTGAGGGCCCGGACTTTATCGCCACGAACATCGGCACCCGTAATTTTGTGTTCGATCAGAACGGTTAGCTGACCCGCGCTGATGTAGGGGGCCAGCATCTGTTGCAGAACCGCCAGCGCAACCCGTGGTTCATGGCATAGTTTCGACACAACGCCATCGCCGGGATTCAGATTCGGGCGTGTTTTGGCCGACTCCGTCAATGGATAATTCTGACGATAGTAGCTACGGACGGCGTTCCGAAAATCGCGGTAAAGCTTCGTTGCTCCATGCGTTTCAATCCACTGATGTTCATCAGGCGGAACACCCTGCTGGGTTAGTTGCCCGCCAATCCAGTCGGTTTCTTCGGTTAAAACCACCGTCAGTTTGTTCCGTAAGGCAGCCAGAGCCGCAGCGCAGCCCCCCAACCCGCCACCGGCTATGACCAGATCAGCCTTGCGTTCGGCCTGGCCAGCGCGCCAGAAGTGCTGCCCGCCGAGACTATGGGCAGTTGCAGGAAACGCCAGCAGTGGAGCCGTTAAAGCAGCGCCACTGCTGATCGATAATCGTTCAATAAAATTCCGTCGATTCATTCGTACTAAGCTAAAAATCTTCTGTGTTGCGGTGGTGTTTCTATCGCCAGGATATGGCCTATAAAACACCACCGCTACTGATTCTACCAACCAGAATTTTGGGTCAGCAGTGGGTTAATGTCGCGTTCAGATTGTGGAACGGGCAGCAAGGTAAGCTTTGGATACCAGAATCGGTTTTCGCGCACGTAGCGTAGATTTTCGCTGCCTGTGTAAACGGGAATACTGTTGAGATCGTGGGTAGTACTCGTTTTAAAGGTCGGGGACGCAGGTACTTTGGCCGGATCTTTGGCAGCACCCATCACCGGCTGTGGCATGGCAATATCAGCGATTCCCCACCGGCGAATATCGAACCAACGGAAGCCCTCCATCGCCAGCTCGGCAACGCGCTCCCGACGAATCAACTGACGGAGTTTATTCTGGTCTTTCTGAATGGCCACCTCCACGGTTGGTTGCCCGGCGCGTTTTCGCACCAGATTCATGGCGTTGATCACCGAATCGTCGAGTTGGTTGAGCTCAATTTTGGCTTCGGCATACATCAGCAGGATTTCGGCGTAGCGCATCATGATGAATCCAACCCGCGCCGTAAACGCATCTTCGGCCGTCAACGTGTATTTGGCATGCAGTAAGCCGACGCCACTTTTAGACGGTCCAAAGGCATTGTCAAAATCAGCGTTGGTGCTGGTTGTCCAGGCTCCACTCGCATTTCTGAACGAGGTCGTGTTCTTGTAAATGTCGTATACCAGCGTTTTCAGGTTCATGGAAATCGTATCGCCCGGAATCGCTACCGTATACTTTAACCGAAGATCACGATTTCGGCTGGGTTTAGCCGGATCATACACCGCCGACTCATCGATCCGTTTTCCGTCTTTTGCTTCGAACATATCGACCAGCCGTTGTTGCGGAAACCGCCCGGACTGACCACCAGCCGCCCGCGAAATACTGCCCAACGGAAGGTACGTGATCGAATTCGCATCGGCTTCCGAATGAAGAATCTGGTACATGATCTCTTTCCCGGCATTGGCCGTCTGCCCCGTCCGCGTGAACAACTCACCAAAGTTTGGATTCAGATTCAGCCCGGCCCCATCCATAATCTGTTTGGCAGCATCGGCCGCAACCTGATATTCTTTGTTGAAAAGCGCCGTACGTGCCTTATAGCCCAGCGCAACCGCCTTGCTCATCCGACCCGGATCGGCAGGAGCCCATGCCAGAACGGCTGCGGCAGCATCTAATTCGCTGTAAATAAACTTGATGACGTCCGCTTTAGGCGTGCGGGTTTGCGAATAAAACTCCGTTGGCAGTAAAGGTTTGGTGATCAGGGGTACATCGCCAAACATAAATACCAGATAAAAATAGGCGTAGGCCCGTAACACCCGCGCTTCGGCCTGAAGTCGGTTATAGGCAGCGGCTGGCACATTGTTTTTGCCAACTTCCATGCCTTCGAGCATCGTATTCGCCTGCTGAATGGTGGTGTAGGCAAATGTCCAGATGGCTTTTGGGTGCGCATTGAACACGTCGAAATTACCTTCACCCAAATCAACCGCCCGCAATAGGGCAATATCGGTCCAGCCGTCCATAATCGACTGATAGGGTGTATTTCCAGTATTCCAGTAAGCCGATTTGTAAATGCCATTCAGGGCAACATTCATCTCGGTCTGGTTATTAAAAAACTGACCCGTGGCCGGGGCATCCAGCGGGACCTGTTCGAGATAATCTTTGCAGCCCGAAAACAAGGTCATCGACAGGCACAAACTTGTTATGTAGAGAAATCTTTTTTTCATGGCTTTAGAAATTGATGTTCAGACCAACGGTGTAGGTTCGCATGATGGGGTAAAATTCACCGCCGGTATCACGTTGCTCCGGATCGAAGCCGGGGAAGAACTTCGTCCAGGTAACCAGGTTCTGGCCACTCACATAGACCCGCGCTGACTTGATTTTCACTTTCGTGGTCAAAACGGTTGGCAGTGTATAGCCCACAACGACATTTTTCAGGCGCAGATAAGCAGCTGACCGCACCCAGAAGGACGACGTAACGTAATTATTCGGAATACTGTTGACCGTCAGGCGGGGGTAAGCGGCTCCGGTATTTTCCGGCGACCAGTAGTCTTTCTGGTACTCAAACATGGTTCCCTGGAAGTTTGCGGAGTAGAATGGCTGTGCCGCCGTGCCTGACAGGTAATTATCTTTCTTGCCAACGCCCTGGAAAAAAGCCGTGAAGTCGAAGCCTTTATATTGTGCCGACAGGTTCACGCTATATTCGTAACGAGGGAAATAATTGCCCAGAATGGCCCGGTCGTAGCTGTCGATTTTGTTATCCGGAACACCATTAGGGCCACTGATGTCGCGGTACCGAATATCGCCCGCAGCCGAGTTTCCGTATTGAAAGGGTGCATTCTTCACTTCCTCTGCGCTCTGAAACAGCCCATCGGCGATGTAGCCGTAATACGAATCCAGTGCGTAGCCTTCCTGCTGAATCGTGGCTCCGTTGATAATCTGTTTTCCGCCATTATTGAGCAGCGTATTCTTTACATCCGATGCATTTACCTGCACCTGATAGCTGAAATCGCGGATTTTGTCACGCCAGCCAATCCCCAGCTCCCAGCCTTGATTGCGCATCGAACCGGAATTGACAAAAGGGGCTGTAAGGCCAACATAGGCCGGAACCGGCACCAGCTGGAGCATGTCGACAATGTCGCGCTGGAAGAAATCGGCCGTTATGTTCAGGCGATTGCGCAGCAAACTGAAGTCGCCACCGATATCCAGAATTTTCGAGGTTTCCCAGCGTATGTTGGGGTTAGCCGCCGTTGTTAGTGCGTAGCCCGGATTGACGGTGTTGTTGAAATAGTAGTTATAGGCCGAACCCGAGTTAAACAGTGAATACGTCGGGTAATAGTCGGCTACACCGCTCCGGATCAGGTTCTGGTTTCCCAGCGAACCATACGATGCCCGAATTTTCGCTTCGTTGACCACTTTATTGATCCCCGCCCAGAATTTTTCCTGTGAAAGCCGCCAGCCTGCCGACACGGACGGAAACAGTTGCCACCAGTTGCTCTCCCTGAACCGCGATGACGCATCCCAGCGACCATTCACTTCCAGCAGGTATTTTTCGTCGTAATTATAGTTCAGCCGACCATAGGCCGACACCATCGAGTAACGGCTTTCGCCACCGCTCATGCTTTGCCCCAGTTGATCGCCACTGTTCAGGTAGGGTCGGTCGGGAGAGAGCAGATTCTGGCGGAATGTATTCACAAAACTGGTCCGAAAATCTTCGGTGCTGAAGCCGCCCAATAGCGTAAAGCCGTGTTTACCAAACGATTTGTTATAGGTAGCCTGCGCCCGGAACAGATTCTGGTAGTTCTGCGAATAATTGTCACTCAGCGAATTCAGAGCTGGCCAGGGCCGCGCAAAAACGAGCGTATTGTTGGCCACATCGGCATTATAGATGTCGTACTGGTCCATAAACTGTCGATTGCGCGACGTGTAGTAGTTGGCGCTGTAGGTTGCGAGTAACTCCAGGCCAGGAATCGGCGTATAAGTCAGTGACCCTTTGATGATCTGCGAATCGGTCAGATTCCGGTTAAAACCACCGTCCTGCGCCTGAGCTGCCGGGTTTGCGTTCGACCAGCCCTCGCCCCACTGGCCGGTACTATACTGACCGGGCGTAATGGCCGGGAAACCCAGCATTTCGCGAATAATGTACTGGGGAGTATTCTGCCCCGGCCACAGGCGGTTCGATTTATTCAGCACCAGATCCATCGAGGCCGACAGCTTATTGGTGATGGCTACATCGGTATTGAACCGCAGGTCCATCCGTTTATAATTCGTGTTGGCCGTCAACCCATTCTGATCCAGAAAGCTGCCCGATGCGAACAATTTGACACGCTCTCCGCCTATCGATACATTGAGGTTATGGTTCTGCATCAGACCATTATTGGTCAATACCAACTTCCGCCAATCGGTGTTGAACAACGTCAGGTTATCCGGCCCATTTTTCTCATAAGCTGCAATTTGCTGGGTAAACGCGGCCGGAAGGCCACTATTGGCCTGAGCCACATCCCAGAATTTCATGTGCTCCAGCCCATTTACTTTTTGGGGTAAATCAGTTGGTTCCTGCTTCAGGCCGTAGGCGTTATAACTGACATTGACGCCTTTTGCGCCCCGTTTGGTCGTAACCAGCACAACACCATTGGCGGCCCGCGAACCATACACGGCAGCAGCAGCGGCATCTTTCAGAATCGAAATGCTGGCAATGTTATTGGGATCGATGGCATCCAGGCTCATCTCGACGTTATCGACCAGAATCAACGGGTTCTGCCCGGCATTGATCGAACCGACTCCCCGAATACGAATCGTTCCTGCATCACCGCCCGGCACACCCGATTGCTGGGTGATGGTGACACCCGGTGCGGCTCCCTGCAACGCCAGCGATGTTGAACCTACCTGCCGATTTGTGAGCGATTTGCTTTCGATTACAGCCACAGAACCGGTCAGATTCACTTTCTTCTGTGTTCCATAACCAACCACAACTACCTCATTCAGCGTTTTGGTGTCTTCGGCCAGCGAGGCATCATACTCACCGGCCCCATTGAACGGGATTTCTTTGCCCACTGTTCCCATGAACGAAAACACGAGCGTACCACTTTGCTCATTCACCCGAAGCGTATAACGCCCATCCGCGTCTGTTGTGGTCCCCAAAGTCGTGTTTTTGACAACCACGGTCACCCCCGGCAGAACGGCCCCGTTCGCATCGGTAACTTTCCCCCGAAGCACCTGGCCCTGGGCAAAAACATTGGCGTGTTGACACAACGTAATCAGCAAAGCCAATAGCCAGCTTATACGCCATCTCTGCGTAAATAAGTGTTGCATAATTAAATTTATCTGGTGTTAGTAAAGAGAAAACGAGGATTAGTTTTCGGGAACAGACTGACAGCTTATCGTAAAATCGATCATGGCTTCGAAGGTGCGGTTCCAGGGGAGGTCAAACTGTAAGGCGATGGGTTTCGTACAGCGAACGGCCTGCTGTAAGCTTCCGGGTCGCTTCTGTTCGTAATTGGTAACCAGTTCATCGAATGATTGCCGGAGAAGTCCCAGGCAGTACGCTTCAACCTGGCTGGTTGTCTCATCACTCATGAGCGTCGAACTCCGCCCGACCTGTTTGGCAAACTGATTGGCCTTCGCCCGGATCAGGTTGTGGAAATAATAATCGTCCAGAACCCGGTGAATCAGAAACCAGTTCTGGGCCGTCCAGATGCGATTGGCCACGCTGGATTGTTTCATTCGTTTTGCTTGAGCCAGCGTAAAAATCACTCCCTGCGGCAAAGCGGTTCCGATGGTGTTGCCCGCCGTATTCCAGGACGCATAACCGCTCAATTCAGGCAATAAATGCCGTTTTTCCAGTGCCATCGTAAAGGGGGTATCTCCTCCCTGTACATCGCCTTTCGGGTCGATATCGGCGACTATGACACGCTTGCTCTGTTTGATTTTCGCATCTATTTCATCCGCAAAGCTGTCGGCCCGACCGGGTTCAAACCGTGATGCAAAGACGTAATACAGGACATCGGCATCGCGCTCATCATTTACCTCCTGCGAACCGGTAGCTTTGATATGATAGCTAACCGTCTGTCGCAAAGGCCGATCTTCGAAAGGCATCACCGTGTTACCAAGCTTTTCTGAGGAGTAAACGGCTTTCACCTTCGGCGAATAGGTTGCATGCTTGTTGAGGGCGCGCGCCAATAATAGCATCGACACCTCGTCGGCGCCGGGTTGTACGGCAATTTTGTCGGTCAGCTTTAGCCGTCTGGTTTCTGTGATCAGTGTTTCCCGATCGGCAATATGAACACCCTTCGGCTTGGCGTCATCCTGTGTCAATAAGAGGTAATCGATAATTCCCCGCCGAACCAGGTCAATGGCCTGTTGGTTCACCCGCAGGTTGCGGGAACGAGCCTGTTTGTAGTCTGCCAAGCCTTCGGCCGGGATTTCCTGCTCCAGTTTTGCGGTTTCGGCCTTTGCTGCCGGATCGGTAGCCACCGAAATTTCGGCCCAGTGAGCCAGCTTTTCGCGGTACGCACCATTCTTGCGATCGGCGGTCGGAGCAAGGCGCATCACGACACTTTGCCCGTAAATTTTCAAACCGGGTGCCCGCTTACGCATAGTCGCTACAATGTCGAGCCGTTTGATGGCTACCTCGAAGGGCACATCATGCACCCGCGAACCAACCAATCCTCCATAGGCCAGCATATCGAGCGCGATAATGGCGGCATCGAACGACTTCAGATCCTGTTGCTGCAACCAGGTAATGATTTTGTCGGACTGGCCGGGTGTCGTAAATCGACCGAGTAGCTCCAAAGGTGGTGTAACGACCTGCGCATCGCCAATGAGGCCCATCCGCTGCGTAAACTGTAAGCAGGGCGGACGGTCATCGAGCGGAATCAGCAGAATCCGTGCGTTGTAGGCAGGATCTTTGCCCCCAAAAGCCGAAAGGCCAAAGCCAGCAAAGAACACAAGAAAGGTTAGGAAACGAGTCATGTTTTTGGAAGGGAGAAAATTATAGGTCAGTAGCCGCTTTATAGCCGTTGATCCCGTAGAAAAGGATATAACCATAGCAGACAATAGGCAGCAGAAAGGCAATAGGCCACGTAAAATGATCGATCAGCAGACCCTGACAGAACGACACAATGGCCCCGCCCGCAATGGCTGTTGAGAGCAAACCCGAAGCCTGGGTCGTGAATTTGCCCAGCCCCTGCACCGCCAGCGAAAAAATGATCGCGAACATGATGGAGTTACACAACCCAACAGCGATCATTGTCCAGACGGCCAGATAGCCCGCCGAATTGATCGAAATCGCAACCAGTCCGATGGCTAGGGTAGCGCAAACAGCCAGAATGGAGGACGGCTTCACCGATTTTAGCAGAAGCGCACCCACAAACCGGCCAACCAGCATACTCCCCCAATAGAAAGCCACATAGCTGTTCGCTTCTTTTTCCGAGATATGGATGGCATCCGTAATGTAGTTCGTCAGAAAAGTACCAATGGACACTTCGGCACCGACATAGCAGAAAATACCGCCGAGGCCGAACCGAAGATTCCGAAACGAGAAAACACTTTTTCCGGATTCAACCTCATTTGTCCCGGTAACTGCTTTGATAACAGGTAAGCGAAGTCGCCACACAACCAGCGCAATACAAGCCAGCAACGCAGCGATTCCCAGGTATGGATACCGGACGGCATCGCTCGATGCATGGCTTTGTTCGAGTGGAGCCAGAATAAAATAAGCCCCAAACAACGGTGCGACGGTGGTTCCGATGGAGCCTACTCCCTGAATTAGCGTTAGCCGGGAAGAGGCCGTTTTTGCCGGTCCCAATATGGTGATGTATGGATTGGCTGCCACCTGCAACAACACAATACCAATGGCAATGATGAACAGAGCAGCCAGAAACAGGGCGTATAAATGCAGCGCCGAAGCGGGAAAAAACAGAATTGCTCCCACTGCAGCAATGGCAAACCCCATGACCATACCGGTCTTGTAGCCCACTTTCTCTACGATTTTCCCGGCCGGGATCGACATGATGCCGTAGGTCAGAAAGAAGTAAAACTGAACCAGCGATGATTGAGAATACGTCAGACTGAAACCCTTCTTAAAAAACGGAACCAGCGTATCGTTCAGACAGGTGATAAAGCCCATCATGAAATACAGCACCGCCAGCGATAGCAACGCCGGGGTATAATTCTGGGCCGTTTGTCCGGACTGTTCGTCAACCGTTATGGTTTGTGCAGGGAGGTTTGCCATTCGTGTTAGTCCTGTAAGAGCGTGTTTGCTTTTTTCTCAGCGATGGCTTCCAGCGTTTTCCAGCACTGGTAGAGACCGCGCGGAATGTGGAAGCAGCCTTTCCATTTGCCGCCTTTAAGCGGTAAGAGCACTTCGCCCTGCCGGTTGAGATAGCCAAACCATTCGCCGTATTCGTCATCCGGAAAATGCGCCCATGTGTAGGCATGTACTTTCTCAAACCACTGCCAGCAACGTTCGTCACCCGTGTGCAGATACCCTTTTAACAAGCTGATGATGGTTTCAATATGTACCCACCAGAGCTTCTGATCCCATTCCAGTTGCTGGGGCGGATACCCTTTCACATCCAGAAAATAGAAGATCCCGCCATACTGCTTATCCCAGCCATATTCCAGAATAGACAGCGTCTGATCGACTGCCTTACGCATCAATGCCTGATCGCCCGAACGCTCGGCCAGATCCATGATAAACCACATCGATTCGAGGCCATGACCCGGATTGACCAACCGTCCTTCGAACGAATCCGAGAAAGAACCATCGGGTGCAATATGCTCCAGAATCAGGCCAAGGTCGGGGCGGTAAAACTCTTCCATGACCGCACGGATACCCGATTCGATGGTTTGCTCGACCAATTCGGGTTTTAACAGGGGTTCAATCTCCAGTACCAGATTGCACAGAATCATGGGTAACGCAAAACTCTTCAGTGGCCGCGTTTCCGGAAATGCTTTGTTGTAGTCTCCTTTTGGATTATCCTTCCGGTGGATAATGTTCAGAAACGTTTCTACAGCAATATTGGCGTATTCTTTAATACCCGTTGCCTGATACAACTGCCCAAACGCCATGGTGGCGAAGCAATCGGAGAAAATATTGTACGGCTGAATGAGTGGTTTGCCTTCGCGGGTGAGTGAGAAATACCAGTTTCCGGACTCATCGCGACCGTGTTCTTTGAGAAAATCAGCGCCCTGAATGGCGAAATCGAGCCATTCCTGCTTCTTTTCGACCCGGTTGTAGAGCATCGAGAAACACCAGACCTGACGTGCCTGTAACCAGACAAACTTATCGGTGTCATACACGGAGCCTCTCCGGTCGAGACAGGTATAATAGCCGCCAAACTCCTTGTCTGCTGAGTTTTTCAACCAGAATGGAATGACATCATTCAATAGATTGTCCTGGTAAAGACGTTGGTAATCGTTTAACTGCATGGCAGTAGGTAATGAACGTTTGTGTTGAACTAACCGTGTTTTCGCTGCTTGATGCAGGTTCTGGAACCAGCTTACCAGCAGCAAATTATTTAATAATCATCTTTACAATCAAGAAACTCAAAATGAATAACAATTATAAAGAATCACTAACTTATTAAATTCACTTATTAAGTATAAAGCGAAATACAGCATTATCTACTGTTGTCGCAAGCTTACAGACGAGTTTTTTTTGGTAAGCGCTAAAATTGTTTATTTAGTAATAGTATTTCGAGATAATTCAATAAACAGTAATATATTTGACAATAGAGCAGATTATCCAAATAATATCCTCTTGATTGCTACTTATATCAATGCTAGTACTCGATCTCTAACCAGAAGACAGGCTCCAACAATACCGGCATGTTCACCCAGCTTTGATAGTTTCAGTTGCGTATCGGTATTGACCAGGTTTAATGAATACTTGTTAATGGCCGTCTTGATCGGCAGTTCAATGTAATCGCCCGTCGATGCAAGGCTACCACCCAGAATCACCAGCTCGGGGTTAAATACATTGATCAGAAAGGCAATGCCACGCCCGAGCCTATCGCCTACCCGCGCGATCAGGTCAATGGCCAGCACATCTTCATTTTTTGCCGCCTGAATAATATCTTCCATCATGATCGATTCAGGAAGCGTATCGTTCCGGGATAAAACAGAGGTTGATCCCTCCTTTAGCTTTTCGCGAAACATACGGGTGAGCGCCCATCCGGAAGCTTCCGTTTCCAGACAACCTTTTTTCCCACAATGACAAATGAGTTCGTTATCGAAAATCGGGATATGGCCTAACTCCCCTGCATAGCCGGATTTACCGTAATACAACTGCCCATCAATCAGAATACCGACGCCAATACCATAATCCAGATTCAGGAACAGAACATCTTTTTCTTTCCCGACAGCGCCTACGCAGAATTCGCCATAAGCCATGGCGCGCGTGTCATTTTCCAGAAAAACCCGGATGCCTACTTTGCTTTCGATAATTTCACTCAGTGGCTGCTCGCCGAAGAAAAAGAAACTGTAGCTATAGCCCGTCGAATAGTTGATCCGCCCCGACAGATTCAGGCCAATGCCCAGAATCCGGTCTTTATTAATGGGCAGGCTGGCAATGAAATCATTGATATACTGGCACAATACTTCCAGTGATTCTTCTGTATTATCCAGTTTATAGGCCAGATTCTCAGTAACTTTAATCAGACTTTTCTGGAGGTTCAGCAGGCCGATATTGATGTGACTATGTTTTACATCGACGCCAATAAAGAAGGCAGAATCAGGAACGACACCATATAAATTAGGCTTACGTCCGCCCGTCGATTCAATTTTACCGTAATCCTGCACTAACCCATCGTTGATGAGTTCATTAACGACTGTAGTCACTTTAGGAACGCTTATCGTTAATTCCTTACTGAGTTCAGGTATGATTGCATTACCCGCATTGGCAAAATAGCTAAGAATATTCTGTTTAAAATTTAGGCCTTTGCTGCTAGTTTTAGAATTGGTTGACGACTTACCCATCAGATCCTCTTTACTACTTTTCCCCAAACTTACTAAGATCTGCCAATAGGCTGATGTGGGCCCGATTTTTATTTACAGATCGTTGCCATCACGTTGGTTAACGAACGCATAAACCGCGCCAGGTGAGGACGGACACTTGCCCCGCAACTAGCCTCGTTTCAGTCTTTGCTTTCGGCGTTGACGCCAGTATTTGATGTCAGAGGTCAGATTTTCGAGAAAAAAAGACGGTCCGACAGATATGTAGAAGCCGGTATAATTGATCTGGCTTTCGGGAATGTCTTTTTTCAATATAAAGCGGTATCCGATCAATGCATTTACCCCAAACCAGTGGAGTGGTCGGAGCCACCGTATCGTTGGAAACTGATACGCCGACAGAACGCCAACCCCAAGCGGCAGAAAAATTCCACGAGCGACTTCAAAATCCTTGGCCTGATCGTCGTTGCGTTCGTAGCGGGAATGCCCATAGCCGAATTCAATTGGTGTACTCACTTCGAACGAGTTTCGACGAAGCCAGTACCGCTCATAATAAACCGTGGCAATACGGAGATGGCGTGTCACATACTCTGATGTATTTGGCAACAGCCCCGGCTGGTCCAGATGCTGGTTGATAAAATAAAATCCGGCCCCCGCCTTGAAACTGGCATCCCTTACTCCTTTAATAGCGGGTCGATCATGCTTTGAGGGGAATAAAAAACCGGCCCGAATACCATAAACACTCACTGGTATTCGCCGGCCGTTGTCGTTACGCGTATCACTAAAGAAAAAAAATCGCTGATCGGTCGATGCGGTGAAGGTGAGTGCATTAGGCCGCGTTTCAATGCCTTTAACCGTGTCTTTTAACGGAGTGACCCCCTGATTGGGCCGGGCAATAACTGAGGAAATTAATTGAACGACCAGAAACAATGTACTAATTGCTCGCAGGGGCCAATGTCCAAAAATCATTCCGGTTCGGTAAAAGCGTATCATAACGTTCGTGAGAACTATAACCGATAAATGCGCAGATGGTTAAAATGTTCTATCCTGATCGTATTACGAATGCAATCGGGGCTGTTTTTCCAGTAGCATTTATCTAATTCCTATTCTTCAGTCCTACTCCCTGGCTATCAAGGACTAACAAAAAACGCTAAACTGAGTATTTCGGAGTAATCTGGGCATGAATAGTCAATAAAGAAAGAATCTATTTCTAAAAAAAATTCAATTTAAAAAATCTAAACACTTCTGCTTCTGTACCCACCTTACATAAATCTGTGCTTCAGTCCACATCAAATTAGCGCTATTTTTTTGTACTTACTTTTGACGGGAACGTTCCCGAGAACGATTGCATAAAAAAATTCTGGTATTTTCTTCTTTATGTTTAGTTTTCTTCGAAAGCTTACGTAAAGTGTTCGTCTATAATCAGGCATCCAGATTTTTTCTTTGTCATTGAATAATCCATAAATGATAAGTATCCCTCTATAATTAACCAGGAATAAGTAGAAATCCTTATCCAGAATGCTTTGACCTACACAAAACAGTGTCATATCGTGTCTTACAAGCCATATTCAGCCTACAGCGCCGAGGAGTTCGCCCTCGACGATTTGTTCGTTCGCTGGGTTCAACACCCAACCGACGAAGAGGTGGTGGCTTATTGGCAAATCTGGCTGGCTCACAACCCAGATTGTGCTGATACGGTTGAGATTGCGCGTGAACTAGTTCGAACCGCTTCGCTACCCACCAGCCTGTCGTTAACCCCGGATGAAACATCGTCGGTATGGTGGCGTATTCGCGAATCGCTGCAAACGATGGAAGATCTCCGACCGTTGCAACCCGACGTTCGGGCTGTCGTTGGCTGGTGGTATTTTTTGAGAACGGTGGCGGCTACGCTAGGTGTCGTACTGCTCATCGGCTGGGCTTTATGGATACAGTATGGCCCTGATCAGTCGATAAAAACGATTAAGACAACGGCTGGGCCTCCCCGAACCATTAATTTACCGGATGGCTCGATTGTACAGCTTCATGCCAATAGTCAGCTACGGTACGACCGGCGCGGTTTTGCCGGACAATGGTCCGACGATACGCCACGGGCCGTATGGCTGGAGGGCGAAGCCGATTTTTCAGTAACTCATCGTAATGATACGTCTTCAGCGCGGTTATTTCGGGTGCATACGCCCGACCTTACCGTTGAAGCCGTGGGTACAACATTCCGGGTTCAACAAGGTCCCGGATGCACACGTGTAGCCCTGACATCGGGGCAGGTCAACTTACTACTCAATCAAAAAAAACCCATACGGCTTAACCCCGGCGACTCAGTCGAGGTAGCAGAGGGCTCAGTACAAGCTTTACCCTAACACTCCCTCTATCAAAATCTCAGCGTGCTTTATTTATTAATTATCAACCTATCTATTACAAACTCTAAATTCTTACCTGAATGCAAAACACAATTACCTCTCAGCCGAGGCTACCATCTCTACGACGGTTATCTCCACGGCGAACATGGCTCCCCTTACTCGGTCTGACGGCACTTACCCTAATCGGCCAACCAGCCTTTAGTGCGCCACCAACAGACAAGTTTAAGTCGGACAATCCGGCCCAGGAACGCTCCGTTTCTGGTAAAGTACTATCTGGCGATGATAACACCGCGTTACCGGGCGTAAGCGTTGCTGTTAAGGGTACCACACGTGGCACGACTACTGACGCAAACGGTGAATACCGGATTAACATCCCTACCAGTCAGGCTGTACTGGTCTTCTCGGCAGTCGGCTTTGTGAACCAGGAGGTTTCTGTCGGCAACAAGTCAGCAATCAACATAACCTTAACGACCGATACCCGCGCCCTGAACGAAGTGGTTGTCGTTGGTTACGGTTCGCTGAAAAAGAGCCAGACAACCGGGGCCATTTCGTCGGTTACACCAAAGCAAATCACCGAACAACCCGTTACCAACATCGGACAGGCCATGCAGGGTCGGGTAGCGGGTGTGGATGTGGCTCAGTCGGGTAGCCGACCCGGTTCCGTACCAACGATCCGTATCCGTGGACGTCGTTCGTTCAATGCCGGTAATGACCCGTTATATGTTGTGGACGGAATTCCGCTTGCCAGAGAGTACGAAGACATCAACCCGAACGATGTGGGTTCGATGGAAATCCTGAAGGATGCTACCGCAACGGCAATCTATGGTGCCAGAGGTGCCAACGGGGTTGTACTGGTTACGACCAAACGGGGTAATCCAACGGGTAAAACAACCATCAGCTACGATAACTATGTTGGTTTTACCGATGCCCTTGATAAAGTCCATCTGTTCAGCGGTTCCGAGTTTGCCGAATTCGTCCGCGAAGCTTACCGAACAACGGGCAACTACAAAGACGTAAACGGAAATCCAGTCCCGACGGGAGTAGCCGATGCCTATGCTGACTCGAAAGTGGCGGTACTGGGTGGCGACCCGAACGTAGCAGCTGGACTTGCCGCGAACCGGAATACGGATTGGCAGTCGTTGATTCTGAAACAGGGGATTCAGCAGAACCACTCATTAGGCATTCAGGGGGGCAATGAAAAAACGCAGTTCTATATTTCGGCTGGCTTTTTTCAGGATAAAGGGATCATGCCTGGGCTTGATTTTACCCGCTATTCGCTGCGTGCCAATGTTGATCACCAGATTAATAAGGCACTTAAAGTGGGTCTTGCTTCGTATATGATGTATTACCTACGTAATGGGGAGAACCTGAATCCATACAATTTTACGCTTCAGCAAAACCCGCTTGGTCGGCCTTACGACGATAACGGAAACCTGATTTTCTCCCCTACCAATGATGCCCTGCTCACCAATCCGCTCGCGGAGGTTATACCGGGTGCCCAGATTGAAGAACGGAAGAAATATCGGATTTTCAACAGTGTTTATGCAGAAGTAAGCATTCTCGACGGGTTAAAATACCGGGTTAATTTCGGGCCTGATTTTACGATCAACAGATATGGCCGCTTCATTGGCGCTCAAACGAACGCCCGGAAATTTGGTGATCCTCAGGCTTCTAACGCTGCCGCCTTTAATTTCGACTACACGCTGGAGAACGTTGTAACGTACAACAAAAAAATTGGCGACCACAATTTCGGTATCACAGCGCTGCAATCTATTCAGCGCGATAATTCGGAGTTTAATAACATTAACGTGCAGGGTGTTCCAGCCGAAACGCAGCAGTTTTACAATGTAGGCAATGCCAGTTCGGTATTAGGGGTAAGCAGTGGCCTGATTCAGTGGACCATCAACTCCTACATGGGCCGTGTCAACTACGACTACAAAGACAAATACCTGGTAACCGCCACCCTGCGCCGGGATGGATCGAGCCGGTTTGGAGAAAATACCAAGTACGGTAACTTCCCCGGTATTGCCCTGGGCTGGAATATCAACAATGAAGACTTCATGAAAGGGTCTACCTGGGTCGATCTGCTGAAACTACGGGTCAGTCGCGGTTCGGTAGGTAATCAGGGCGTAGCACCCTATCAAACGCAGGGGCTGCTGGGTCGTACTGTGTATGCTTTTGGTACTACTCCGGCCTATGGGTATCGCCCCGAAACGATTGGCAATCCTGATTTGCGCTGGGAAACGTCAACGACTACCAATATTGGCGTCGATTTCAGCCTGTGGCGCGGTCGGGTAACGGGTGCCGTTGAATTGTATCAAACCCGAACGACCGATCTGCTGCTATCTGACCAGTTGCCGACATCGATTGGGTTCAACGCAGTTACCCGCAACATTGGCGAGACCCAGAACAAAGGGTTAGAAGCCAGCATATCGACCGTGAATGTGAACACCAAGGGCGGCTTCAAGTGGACCTCCGATATCGTGTTTACCAAAAACACGGAATCCATCATTTCGCTCTTCAACGGACCTATTGATGATGTGGGTAACAAACGATTCATCGGCAAACCCCTGACCGAGTTTTATGACTATAAGAAAGCGGGTATCTGGCAGACCAACGAAGCCGACGCGGCCAAATCTTACCAGAGTGCTGTTGGTCAGATTAAAGTGCAGGATACGAATAATGACGGTAAAATCACGGCTGATGACCGGGTGTTCCTGGGCTCCGACATTCCAACCTGGAGTGGTGGTATTACCAACCGGTTCAGTTATAAAGGGTTTGACCTCAACTTCTTTATTTATGCCCGCATTGGCCAGACCATCCTGAGCGGTTTCCACCGGGATAATAACCAGCTGGCAGGTCGATACCAGCAGATTAAAGTGGATTACTGGACACCTAACAATCCAACGAATGAGTTCCCCCGTCCTAACTCAAGCCAGGAATTCCCCGTGTACAACCAGGCTATTTATTACTTCGACGGTTCATTTGTGAAGGTTCGGAATATCAACTTTGGCTACACGTTCCCGGCAAGCATTACGTCGAAACTCCGTATGCAGTCGCTCCGTTTGTTTGCCAGCATTCAGCAGCCGTTCATCTTTTCGAGCTACCGGTCGAAGTATAACGGTGTTGACCCTGAAACAAGTGCAACTGATGGTGTGGTCAGTAATGGTGTTGTGCCAGCTACCCGGGTAACGACCTTTGGTTTGAACGTCAAATTCTAAGCACATAGCCAGTAAGCGATGTGTTTATAAACCTCATAAGATTCAAAGACATGAAATCAAATTTTTCACATAAATCATTCCGTATTCTGGCCCTTACCGCTCTGCTATTCAGCGGCCAGGCCTGTAAGGATATACTGGATGAAAAAGTTATCTCCAATATTGGAAATGACTATATCAACACCCCAAAAGGTTTTGAAGATGCCAGTAAAGCCGCTTATTCTTCCATGCGGAATTTTTACGGATCGGAACGCGGCCTGACCATGACCGAATACGGTACGGACATCTACACAACCGGAGCCGACGGCAGCTACAAAGGATTTCACTTTTACGACACCCAGATGAACAGCTTTGTTGATATCATTCAACAAGTGTGGGAAGAGTTGTATCGAGGCATCAATACCTGCAATGCCGTTATTGAGCGGGCACCGGCGGCAACCGTTACGGATGCGGTAAAAAAACTCCGGGTAGCCGAGATGAAATTCCTGCGAGCGCATTATTACTTTATTCTGGTGCAACAGTGGGGTGGAGTCGATTTACGGCTGACGGAAACAATACTTCCAACAAAGAAAACCAGCCGGGCTACCGAAGCCGAAATTTATAAAGCGATCACGACTGATCTGGAAGCGGCTATAACAGACTTGCCTACCACCAAGGCATCGGCACAATCGGCCAGTGATTACGGGCGGGCGACCAAATCGGCTGCCGAACATTTACTGGCTCGTGTCTATCTGACCAAAGCTACTTCGTCGGCTAAAGCAACTGACGATTATTCGAAAGCCGCGACCTATGCACAGAGCGTAATTGCCAACTATGGCTACAAGCTGTTGCCCGATTTTGCCAGTGTGTTTGCGCAGGGAAGTGGTGAAATTAACGACGAAGTCATCTTTTCGATACAGTATACATCTGATCCATTGACCAACGTTAACACGGCAAACTTGAATAATGGAGAAGGCAACAAGCTTCACTTATATTTTGGTATGCAGTACGACGTGCAGCCCGGTATGAAACGGGATATTGCAGGTGATCGCCCGTTTAAGCGGCTACGTCCAACGACCTATTTGACCGAAACTGTTTTCAAAGACCGGGTAAACGACTCGCGTTACAAGAAAACGTTCAAGGATACGTGGCTGAGCAACAACCCCGGCGCTAACCTGAATACATCTTTCGACAACAGTAAGGCTAAGATGACATTGAAATTGGGCGATACAGCTATTTACATCCCAGGTATTGAGTGGACCGTGGCACAACGGGCCGCTAAGCCGTATCAGGTTTTGGTACCCAGCGCCTACACGGCAGCCCTATTCCCAACGCTGCAAAAATTCCTCGACCCCAATCGTCCTGATCTAACCTACGAACCGGGTAGCCGTGATTATCTGGCGTTCCGTCTGGCCGAAACGTATCTGATTTTGGGCGAAGCTCAATTCAAGCAAGGTAAAACTACTGAAGCTGCTGCCGCGCTCAACGTAGTACGTCGACGTGCTGCCTGGCCTGGAAAAGAAACGGCGATGGAGATAACCCCTGCACAGGTGGATATGGAGATGATCATGCAGGAACGAGCCCGTGAACTGGCTGGTGAACAAACCCGCTGGATGGATTTAAAACGCTGGGGGAACCTGGTTGAACGGGTGAAATTATACAACCCCGATGCCGCTGCCAACGTAAAAGACATTCATAACCTACGGCCAATTCCGCAAACGCAGATTGACCGGACAGAAAGCGCAGCGTTCAAACAGAATCCAGGATTTTAACGAATAACGTTTAAATGGTGAAAGAGCGAATGAGTAAATGAGTGAAAATAGCTGCCAAATCGTTTTCACACATTTACACTTTCGCTCTTTCACCATTTACAAACAGTAGAACATACCTTATTTGCCCTTATTTAAAGACGGAAAACGATTCATTTCACGATCAGTACCCGTGTGTATCGGGTCTATACTGACTATCCCATTTTCTACCATGCAGGAGACTGTAAACAGACGGCAGTTCCTCACAACGGCCGGATTATCGGCACTGGCCCTCACGACTGGCGTAAATCGGTTATTTGCTCAGGCTGAACTGACCAAACCATCTGGTCTAAAAATTGCCTATTCGGCTATTACATGGGGCGGAAATGATGCTCAGGCCATTACCGACCTGGCAGCACTAGGTTATAAAGGCATTCAACTCCGGGCCAATACCTTTGGGCCCTATAAAGCGAAGCCTTCTGAACTCAAAGCGCTGCTCGACCAGAACCATTTGGCACTGGCCATGTTTTCGAGCGGAAATGTCGAGATCGATCCGGCGAAAGAGCAAAGTACCATCGATATGCACGTGGCCCACGCTAGTTTTGTAAAAGCACTGGGTGGGTCGGCGTTTCAGATGACCAACAGCCTCCGGCCGAAAGACCGGTTGCCAACAACCGAGGAATTGAAACGGCTGGCCGTGGTCATGAACGAAATTGGCAAACAGACCGCCGATCTGGGCGTTCAGGCAACCTATCACAACCACATGAACCAACTCGGCGAAACACCCGAAGAAGTAGACGTGATTGTACAGACCCTGAACCCAAAATACACCAAACTCCTGCTCGACATTGCTCACTACAAGCAAGGCGGTGGCCAGCCCGAAAAAGCCGTTAAGCAGTACAAAGGCATAATCCATGCCCTGCATCTAAAGGATACGATGTCGCCCGTACCCGATAAACCAAACGACCCGAAAGCGTATAAATTTGTTGAACTGGGCCGTGGTAATGTCGATGTTCCGGCCGTCTTCAGAGCGCTGGAGGAGATCAATTTTAAAGGCTGGGGAATCATCGAACTGGATGGCGTCCCCGAAAAAGACAAGACAGCCGCTCAATGCGCCAGTATCAATAAAGACTACATTACGAAAACGTTAAATTTTCCACTATGAATATTAATGAGCGAATGAGTGAATGAGCAAATAAATGAACTGCTCTATATTCACTCATTCGCAATTTACTCATTCGCTCATTAATTATTCACTCAATAAATCATGAAACAATTCATTTTGACGGGTCTGCTGCTGACCTCTTTCCTAGCCGCACAAAATCCCCAGACGCCGAATACGCTTACCGACAAAGAAAAGAAAGATGGCTGGAAACTGCTCTTCGACGGTAAAACGACCAATGGCTGGCGGGGCGCTTATAAAGATAAGTTTCCGGAAAAAGGCTGGAACATTGCCGATGGCCTGCTGACCATTCAACAATCCGATGGCTCCGAATCACAAAGTTTCGGCGATATTGTTACGACCGGCGAATACACCGATTTTGACCTGACGTTCGATTTTAAACTGACCGAAGGAGCCAATAGCGGTTTGAAGTATTTTGTCGTTGAGCATTCACCAAAACCAAAGGGATCGGCCTTCGGACTGGAATTTCAGGTTCTGGACGATGATAAACATCCCGATGCGAAGCTGGGCCGTAATGGGAATCGTACCGTTGGTTCACTGTATGATTTGATTCCGGCTAAAAACAAAAAGGCGAACCCAATTGGCCAATGGAACACAGGCCGTGTCCTGTCGAAAGGGAAACACGTTGAGCACTGGCTCAATGGAACCAAAGTGGTAGATTATGAACGTGGGAGCGAGAAATTCAGGGAGTTGGTAGCACTGAGCAAATACAAAGCTCCGGAATACAACGCCAACGGTCGGTTTGGCGAAGCGCCAAAGGGTCACATCTTATTGCAGGATCATGGCAATAAGGTGTCATATCGGAACATAAAAATCAAAACACTTTAAAAACACTATGGACGACAGACGTTAGACTTTAGTTCTTTCTGACTTTACTTCTATAGGTCTAATATCTAAAAGCCAGCATTTTACCCTCTGAATCACATGGAAAACCGTCGTGAGTTTATAAAAAAATCGGCACTGGCTGGGCTCGGAATGAGTTTCTCTGCTGGTAGTTATGCCCGCATCATCGGCTCAAATGATCGCGTTCGGGTAGGTATCATTGGATTTTCCGATCGCTTCCGGCAGTCGCTGGCACCAGCGTTTGCCGAACATGCCAAAGCACAGAACTTCGCTTTCGTAGGGGTTTCAGACATCTGGAGTCGCCGTCGTGAAGAAGCTGAACAATATTTGAAAGGAAAAGGCTGGAACGACGATGCTTTTTTCAAAGCTCGTAATAACGACGAACTCCTCGACCGCAAGGATGTTGATGCCGTTATCATCAGCACCGCCGATTTTCAGCATGCGCTCCATTGCACAGCCGCCGTCGAATCAGGCCGTGATGTGTATTGCGAAAAACCCTTTGCCGAATCGTTAGACGATGCGCGCAAGGCGGTTAAAGCGGTTGAAAGCTCGAAAAAAATCGTTCAGGTTGGTTCGCAACGGCGATCGGCCCCGAACTACCATTCGGCAAATGACTTTATCAAATCCGGCAAATTCGGCGACATTACGATGGTTGAAATGACCTGGAACGTCAATCAGCCCGGTCGGTGGCGCCGGCCTAAATTAGTGTCTGAAATTCGCAAGGAAGATACCGACTGGGATCGCTACCAGCTTAACCGACCTAAAGTTGCCTGGGACCCCCGCAAGTATCTCGAATTCCGGTTATTCTACCCCTATTCATCCGGTATTCCGGGGCAGTGGATGTCGCACCAGATCGATACTGTTCACTGGTTCAGCGGCTTAGATCATCCACGTAGTGTCGTTGCCAACGGTGGTGTCTATGTCTGGAAAGATGGGCGTGTCAATGCTGATACCTTTACCGCCGTGTTCGATTATGGTCCGGACAATGATAAAACCAAAGGTTTCCAGGTACTTTATTCCTCGCGCATGAACAATGAAGCGGGTGGTGTAAAGGAATACTATTTCTCGAACGGCGGTATGATCAACCTCGATACGAACAAGATTTCGCCCGAGGGAGGTCTGGAGGCTAAATACGCGAAGGAAATGAACATGCAGGCTAATCTTCTGCCAACTATGTCGCTTGGCGAAGCTGCCAAAATGGAAACCTCGGCCAATACCGGCGGTGATCCAATGACCTCGTTACACATGCTCAACTGGATGCAATGCGTTCGTAGCCGCAAAGAACCAAACGCGCCTGCACGAGTAGGATTCAATCACTCGGTCGCCAACATTATGGCAACGATGGCACTGCACACCGGCAAACGCGTAACCTGGGATTCGACCAAGCAGGACGTGGTGGTGAGCTAAACTTTTATGAAATGACCTAAGGTAAATGATGTTCAGTGGTTCCATTCCATCATTTACCTTAGGTCATTTATTTTTAATATTCCGGCACCAATCTGGCAGTTAAGGCATTTTTTCACAGAGCAGAATTCGTTATAAAGTTCAATAGCTGCCTGTGAATCAAAAGCCGTACGCATGCATAAGCCAAGCTCTTCCCAACCGTCGGTCAGACGGTTTTTTTCTGGCGGTAACTGCTCCAGCAAAGCAATTGCCCGATCCAGAAAAGCCGGTTGCCCCCGGTGATGGGCATAGGCTGCCAATAATGGCACAACCGCATTGATCACAATCGTCGAAGCCGAGTTTATCCCTAGCGTTGGGACTGTTTTGCCGGTTGGCTTACCAAACCGATAATGCAACTGCCAATAATCAGACGGAACTAGCTGAAAGGCCTTCAGCAATAGCTGTGCATCATCATTCCCCACAAACAGCGAAAACAAACTGGCATGATGCGTTAGTAACCGGGCAAATTGCGCCAAACGCAGGGTCGGAAAGTTAGCTGGTCGCATTCGCCCCCATTTCCAGGCATGTTCAGCAACCTGTTTGTCGGCAAGATCATACTTCGCCGATAGAAAGCGATACTCCCGTTGAAGCATCCTTACGTAGTCGTCTGGCTCTTCAGAAGTATCAAGC
Source organism: Spirosoma endbachense (assembly GCF_010233585.1). Classification (NCBI taxonomy): domain Bacteria; kingdom Pseudomonadati; phylum Bacteroidota; class Cytophagia; order Cytophagales; family Cytophagaceae; genus Spirosoma; species Spirosoma endbachense. The sequence goes on along the minus strand of NZ_CP045997.1, from coordinate 8,020,473 downwards.
ATACCTGCCGTTCCGAAGAGCATCGCTTCGGCCTGTACCAGCACATCCCGATGTTTTAATAATGCTTTCAACGGTACGGCCCGGCTCAATTGCGCCATTGGTTCGGCATTAACTTTAAAACCCATGTTTATGGCCAGTAATCGATAGGCTGTTTCTTCCCAATCGCCCTTCGTTTGTTCAAACACCAACCGCACACCAGCAGCTTTACGTTCCAGGCGCTGTAGCATCGCTTTGTCGAGCATGGCTGTTACCCGCAACGGCTGAACAGACCGAAACAGCCCCGCACATGGAATGGCATCCATAGAATCGGCCAGTGTTTTAAATCGGTCGATTAATGCAGGAGCTGTGATTGAGATACATTCAAGCGTAGGCAAGGGCGCACCGTTTGCCCGATCGACCCGACGGCCGGTTGCGGCACGGTCGTCCTGCCAGACGACGTGCAGAATTACATTATCATAAGCCCGATCGTCCTGATGGTGGTGTGCCAGCCAATCCGACGTATGGGTATGCATTTCGACCGTTCCGACCCATTCTACGTCGTTGATCAATAAGCGGGCATTAAAGAAGTCGGGGCCAGCATCGAGATTTCGAAAACCAGGATGTAACACCTGAACCGATTCCCCATCGGTGGTAATCAGGTTGTTTTTAGTAAAATACTGATATTGCCAAAGAAAGTACAAGAAGGCTTCGGGCACAGCGAAAACGTGTTGACAGTAAGCATTACCAGATGTCGTTTTCGGTTTGGAGGCAAGCCAAAAATAATGAAACTATTAATAGCATAACGTATACTTTACTACAAATTCGTCGATCGTATTTTCGTATCATCTTCATCATCGTTCTATGGCTGCATTTTTTCAGAAAGTTGTTTGGATTACGGGTGCTTCATCGGGTATTGGTGAAGCGATTGCCCAAAACCTGGCGAAGGAAAAGGTAAAACTGGTACTGTCGGCCCGACGAGCCGATGAATTACAACGGGTAGCGGCTCAAACAGGTCTTCCCTCATCTGATATACTTGTTCTACCGATGGATATGACTGACATCGACAGTCTTCCCGGCCATGTAGAAACTGTCCTTCAACACTTCAGTCGGATCGACTATGTATTTCAAAATGCAGGAATCACCCAGCGAAGCAGCGTTGCCGACTCCGACCTTTCGGTATATAAACGACTGATGGATGTAAACTTCTTCGGTGTTGTGGCCTTAACGAAAGCGGTGTTACCCACAATGCTGGACCAGAAAAGTGGCCATTTTGTGGTAACAAGCAGTGTTGCCGGAAAATTGGGGACGAAACAACGTTCGGGATACTGTGCCAGCAAACACGCGCTACACGGTTTCTTTGATGCCCTTCGCGCTGAAACCTACAACGATGGTCTGCGAGTTACTCTGGTTTGCGCAGGTTACATAAAAACTCCGCTTTCGCTCCATGCCCTCAGTGCGGGTGGGCAGGTACATGGGAAGATGGATACCAATCAGGAGGAGGGAATGAGTGCAGAAGCCTTTGCCAGACGCTTATTAAAAGTAGTTTCAAAGGAAAAAGAGGAGGTTTATATAGGGGGTGCAGAAATTTACGGCATTTATCTTAAACGTTTCCTACCGGGTCTTTTATCCCGAATTCTGCGCAATCGGGAGGGCGTATAAACAGAACGGCCGGATTTCTATGATTGAAAGTAAATCGTAGAAATCCGGCCGTTCTGTTTACAGAGAATTATTTACCGCTGATAGCGACACCTTTGCTTTTACCTGCCTGCTCCATATAATCTACGGTCAGATGGCAGAGTGATTTCATACCAAGTACGAAGCAACTTTCATCAATCTGAAAATCAGGTGTATGGTGTGGAGCTGCATCTTCGATCTTTTTACCCTTTGTCATACCGCCCAGAAAGTAAAAAAATCCTGGCACTTTCTGCTGGTAGAATGAAAAGTCTTCGGCACCCGTCTGAGCGGGCGTTAGTCGAATGTTATTTTTTCCGGCTACCGCTTCAAGCGTTGGCACCATCTGATCGGTCAGCTTAGGATCATTGTAGGTGACGGGGTACATGACTTCAATCTTAACATCAGCCTTGGCACCGGCACTTTCGGCAATATTGGTCGCTATTTCATTGATCCGGCGATGGATTGTTTTCTGCATTTCATTATCCAGCGAGCGAATTGTACCGATCATATTCACTTCTTCCGGAATGATATTCTGCCGAATGCCGCCATGAATGGCCCCTACCGTCACAACGGCCGCATTTTCGGTTAATGGTAAGTTCCGGCTGACAATGGTCTGCAAGCCCATAATGACCTGTGCCGATGTCACTATGGGATCAACTCCCGACCACGGTGCTGCACCATGAGTTTGCTTTCCTCTAATTTTAATGGCATACGAATCAACAGCAGCCATCGTTGCGCCGGGCCGATATTTAATCGTACCTACTTCGGTTTGCGAGTTGATGTGTAGCCCGAAAATGGCGTCTACTTTCGGGTTTTCGAGGACACCTTCTTTCACCATCAGGTAGGCACCCCCTTCTTCGCCCGTTGGGGCTCCCTCTTCGGCAGGCTGGAATATAAATTTCACCGTGCCTTTCAATTCACTCTTAATGGATGCCAGTACCTCAGCAGCTCCCATCAGCATGGCCACATGGGTATCGTGTCCACAGGCATGCATTATACCCGTTTGCTGGCCATTGTATTCGGTATGGGCTTCTGACTTAAATGGCAAATCGACTCGCTCGGTAACGGGTAATCCATCCATATCGGCCCGTAACGCCACTACAGGTCCGGGTTTACCACCTTTGAGTAAGCCAACAACGCCGGTTTTACCAACACCCGTTTTCACTTCGATACCGAGCGATTGCAGGTGAGCCGCAATTTTAGCCGCTGTCTGAAACTCCCGATTACCCAGTTCAGGGTGTTGATGAAAGTCGCGACGCCAGGCCACTACTTTTTTTTCAAGGCCTTCAGCGGTTTTATCCATGCGGGCGCTCAACGTAGTTCCTTGTCCCAGCACCGATTGAGCAGTAAAACTCATGACTGCCAGAACGCTGGCACATAATTGATATTTACCCATTGAATTGTACAATTTTTCCGTTTCATTACATCTTTGTAATGCAATTTACATGAAATCCATATAAAATTTGGCTTAGCAGGCCTTATTAATAATAATCAACCTACCAATACTATTTTTTATAAAATAATTCTCATAGCTACTCTAGGCATGAAAATGCTTGATGGTAGGTCAAGAAATTGGATTATTACTCTTTTTATGGATAATCTTGGTGCTGAACCTGGCAGAAAGCTTAGGGCAAATGTCTCAATATGGCTCAAAATAAGTGACTAAAAAATATATTTTACTTACCTATATGTGTAAATTTTCGCAACTAAGTAGGTTAAGTAACCAGTAGTATATAAATCATAAGAATATTGCAAAATTTTCCTACCACTTATCCATTATTTTTATTATTTGTAAGTTAACTTTGTCTCCCTTTTTTGTGGGTTATTATCTTTTTCTAACAACTACTGTTTTATGCACAAAATTTTATTGGGAAGCTGGCTTCTTGCGCTGCTTTTCTGTTTGCCAGCTATGGCGCAGGATATAGCCGTGAGCGGTCGCGTCACTTCATCAGACGACGGCATCGCATTACCAGGTGTAAGCGTGCAGGTTAAAGGAACAACTCGTGGGGCAATAACGGATGCTAGCGGGAACTATCAGATCAGTGTTCCAGCCGATGCAAGACTAGTATTTAGTTTTATTGGCTTTACGAGTCAGGAAATCGCAGTCGGTAATAAGAACACCCTTAATGTGGTATTAGTCGCCGGTTCGCAGAGTCTCGACGAAATTGTCGTAACAGCTCAGGGCATTGAGCGTGACAAGCGCTCGCTCGGTTACGCAACACAGGAAGTAGGCGGTAATATTCTGGCGCAACGGTCAGAGCCAAACCTGCTAAATGCCTTACAGGGCAAACTGGCAGGTGTAAACATCACAGGATCTAGTGGTGCGCCAGGTGCTTCAACCAACATCAACATTCGGGGTATCACGTCATTCAATGGAAGCAACCAACCTCTCATTGTAGTGGATGGTATTATTTTTAGTAACGACGTTAACCTTACTCAGAACACGCTGTTCGGTACCCAGCCTTCTAACCGTCTGGCCGATATCAACCCAGAAAGTATCGAGTCGGTCAATGTATTGAAAGGACCTGCAGCAGCCGTCTTATACGGTTCACGGGCATCGGCTGGTGCTATCGTTATTACAACCAAGTCGGGCCGTAACCAGAACAACAAAACGGAAGTAACGGTCAATTCGTCGTATAACGTTCAGGATGTGTATGGTCTGTACCCATTTCAGAATTCCTATGGTCAGGGAGCCAATAATGCGTACGTTAATAACTCAACAAACTCTTGGGGCCCCTCTTTTACGGATGTTACATCGGTGACGAATCTTCAGGGGCAGACAGTTCCTTACAAGGCCTATCCGAATAACGTACGTGATTTCTACAAACAAGGTAGCGTCATTCAGAATTCTGTCAATATTGCCTCTGGCGATGCCACTCGTAATTACATAATTGCCGTTGGTAATACCTTACAGAATGGGATTGTACCGAACTCGAAGTTTAACCGGACTAATGTGCAGCTTGGTGGCGAGACTAAATTACAGAATGGATTGAAAATCAGCGGAACAGGCACTTACGTTCAAACAGTATCGACAGGTATTCCGGGCGGTAATGGAGCCAGCGCATTTGGTCAGATGACACGGATACCGCGCAGCTACGATTTAGCGAATGAGCCGTATCAGGACGCCAATGGAAAGAGCATTTATTTCTCGACCACGGTCAATAACCCGCAATGGAGTGTTAACAATGAGCGGCTCGACAGCCAGGTTGACCGCTTTTTCGGAAACTTCCAATTGAGTTATGACTTTACTTCGTGGTTAAATGTAGCCTACCGTGTAACGGGTGACACTTATACCGACCGTCGCAAATTGACCCTTCCAATCGGCGCAGGTCGTGCGCCCCTGGGGCAGGTACAACAGGATAACTTTTTTCGCAATGAGTTGAACGGAGATTTGTTGATCAGTGCCCGAAAAGACAATTTGTTTATAGAAGGTCTCAATGCGAACCTATTATTAGGCAATAACATTAACCAACGGAGAACCCAGGAAGTGGCTGCTGATGCAGCATCCTTAACCATTCCAGGCTTCTATAATCTCAGTAATGGAACCGTATTTACAGGCAGCGCCGAAACGACTACTTTGCGTCGCCTGGTTGGTTACTACGGTCAGTTGTCCCTGAATTACAACAACTATTTATTTCTGGAGTTATCAGGCCGCGCTGACCAGTCATCTACTTTACCGAAAGCGAACAACACGTATTTCTATCCTTCTGCTTCGGTTAGTTTTGTACCAACAGATGCATTCAAGATCAATTCTGACGTCCTGTCATACGCTAAAGTTCGGGCAAGTGCTGCCCGCGTAGGTCGCGATGCAGATCCTTATTTGCTAAACTCGGTATATACAACATCGGGTTACGGGAATAATGTTGCCAGTATCACTTTCCCATTGGCCGTAAACGGTGGTAACGTTCCTGGTTTTGGTATTAGCAGCCGTATTGGCAGCAATAACCTCAAGCCTGAATTTGTTACTTCCTACGAAGTAGGGATTAACCTCGGATTTTTCAAAAACCGGTTAAGCATTGATGCGACATACTTCGACTCACGCAGTACACAACAAATTTTCAACGTGGCCGTATCGAACTCGTCAGGGTATGATACACGTACAACCAACGTTGGTGAGTTGAATAACAAGGGGATTGAATTAGTCCTCAATGCCACACCGTTACGGGTAGGCGGTTTCAAATGGGATGCGACGTTAAACTACACACTGATCCGGAATAAAGTTGTATCGATTGCACCTGGTGTGACATCATCGCAAATTACCGGTAACGTATTCGGTGGTATCATTCCTTCCATTTATGTAGGCCAACCATACGGCGTTGTTGTTGGAACAGCCAATGCCCGGGTTCAAAATACAGACCCCACTGGCTTGTATTATGATGCAACAGGCCAATTTGTAGGTAAATATGTTGTCAATGGAACATCTGGGCAGTTTGCTCCGGGTATTGCCAACGCTGTGATCTCAAGTCCGCAGGCTAATTATACGGCGGGTCTGACCAATACCTTCTCTTATAAAGGTCTGGCTCTGTCGGTGTTGATCGATACCCGTCAGGGTGGTCAGCTTTATTCATTTGGTGCTGTCGATGCCCGGTCAAATGGTTCGTTAGAGGTGACAGGAGTTGATCGTGATCAGCCACGCATCCTGCCCGGTGTGATTCAGAATGCCGATGGAACGTTCCGGCCTAATAACATCCAGATAGCACCACAGACGTACTGGGGCGCATTGGGTGGCTTAGCTTCCGAGGGTGCTGTTTTCGATGCGACCGTGTACCGTCTGCGCGAAGTGGCTCTTAATTACACATTACCCAAGAGTTTGCTCGCTAAAACACCTTTCGGCTCTATTTCGGTCGGTGTTAGTGGTCGTAATTTGTATTTCTACGCGCCAAATTTCTTTGGTGATCCAGAAACGAACACACAAGGAGCGGGTAATATTCAGGGCCTAGACCTAAATGGTCCGCCTAACACGCGGAACTTTGGCGGTAACATACGGCTCACTTTTTAACATCCTTATTTGATCTACTCATGAAATTGATAGCCTATAAAAACTACCTTCTCGTCCCTCTTTTTCTGGGAATGGGAGCCTGTAGTAACTATTTAGACGTTAACGTTACGCCCAATAACCCTACATCAGTAACGCCAGCCGTATTGTTGCCTGGTGCTCAGGCAGGCTCTGCTTTTGCGAACGCCAATGAAATAAATCGCTTTTCATCAGTGGTGATACAGCAGTTGTCTGGAGCCGGTAATAACCCAGCTAACTACGATGTTTATCAAACGAACGGCGCTGATTTAAACAACCAGTGGACGGGTGAGCTTTATGATGGAGCGCTCGTTAACTACCAGAAATTAGTTGAATTAGGAGATGCTACGGGTTCAAAAGCTTATACGGGTATTGCCAAAATACTGAAGGCTTATACTTTCAGTGTAGCCACTGACCTTTGGGGAGATATACCTTATTCTCAAGCTTTACAGGGAGAAGCGTTTCTTAGTCCTCGGTTGGATAAGCAGGAGGATATTTACAAAGGCAACACTGCACAGGGCATTCAAAGCCTGTTCGACCTGGTACGTGAGGGTATTAAGGATCTCGATGCTGCCTCGGCAACAAAACCGGGTGCTGATGACCTGATTTATGGTGGAGATCTGGCTAAGTGGAAGCGGGCTGGCAATACATTGTTATTAAAGTTTGCCATGACTATCAGTCGTAAAGAACCTGCTTTAGCAACCAGTGTTATCAATGAGGTACTGACAGGCAATAACTACATCAACGCTAATAGTGGGGATATGAACTTTGCTTTTGGAGCCAGTGTCGGCAGCCAGGACCCTCGCTATACTTATACCAATATCAGTACCTTTAAAGATGACCTTATTTTAAGCACACGGTACTTAAATCTGTTGAAGGGCTTCAACGATCCCCGTCTGCCTATTTTCTTTACGAAGCCGGCAGCTGATTACGTATCGATCGATAATGGCTTTAGGGGTACTTTGCCACAACCCATAACGAGCTGGTCACGGTATAACAAATACGTTGTTGGTAATGCTGGTGAAGGCCCTGTACGATTGGCAACAAACTTCCAGCGGGCATTTATTCTGGCTGAAGCAGCGCTTCGACTGGGTACGCCCGGTGATCCACAGGCGCTTTATACCGAAGGCATCAGAGCATCGATGACGCTGGCCGGGCTTACGGCCGATCAGATTAATGCCTATCTGACTGCAAACCCAACGGTAGCAACGCTAACGGGAACCAATGAGCAAAAGATTGCTCAGATTATCACTCAGAAATACATTGCCTTTACAGGAAATGGATTAGAGTCTTTTAATGATTACCGTCGGACAGGATATCCCGTTCTGCAACCTTCGCAGAACGCGGCTGGTATTGATGGCACCCGGCCAGTTCGGGCAGTATATATCAATGCTGAGCTTCAACGGAATACAAACTTCCCCAATCCCGCTCCCCAATCGAATGTCCGGGTATGGTGGGATGTCGACTAAAACTTAAAGACTTCAAACACGCAATTGCATGAAAAATATAATCATAAATCTGTTGCTGCTTGCTTTGGTAGCTGGTAGTAGCTTCTCCTGTAAAGATGACCAGGTATATAGTGACCTGGTTCGCGATAACCGACCGGCAGTTCCAGTAACATTTCCGGGAGCAACAACGTACGGATTTAATCCATACATTACCAGTTCTCTGGCAGCCGGTGGTGCGATTCAGTTTACCTTGTCTATACCCGCAACCAGTGGTCGTACGATTAAGGAAATTACCAAAGTGGTAGGCGGAGCAACAGGCATAAACGTAGCGACACTAAATGCAGCCACAGCTACGACAGCTTATAATCCAGCTCCTATTGCCGGTAGCGGCACAACAGCCGTATTCACAACGACTATTGCTGATTTTAAAAAGAAGTACCCAACGGTACCGACTACACCAGCAACACAGGCGAACACGTTTACCGAAATTCAATTCCTTTTTCTGGTAACACTTGATGATGGCACCCAAATTGTTCCTGAACCTGTTCGGGTAAGAATTGTGGCCTAATTAACGCTGCCAGACTAGTATAAAAAGCCCTCCAGACGTCTGGAGGGCTTTTTATTTTCAATAGTTTTAGAGCTTTCACTTTGAGCTGTTTTGAATGGTATTAAATCAAAAGCCCGGCAATGAAGGCTCATATCAGCCCGTTTTCCAAGGCAATTTATATATAATGTTTTTCATAATTAGTTACTACACGCAGCTACTCTGGCTTATTTTTTTCAAGCAGATTAATTGTTCTCTAGACTAAGTATTTTCCCTAAATAATTCAATTTCACCAAATGTTAAACTATTATTTTTCAAGTGAAAAAAGTCAAAATAATTTATTCCAAGTAAGGAAATTTAATTTTAGTTATTCGTATTATATCAGCTTATTCAATATTTTCACCAAAATTAATAGGGCACTTAATTAAGTATAAATAACTAATATCAATCCTTGCACCTTACAAAGTAAACTCGTTATGCCTTATCTGTATCAACGTCACTAATTTTTTCCGACGGCATTTTACATTACAGCGGTGTATTTAGGATTAAAAGCGACATTAAATCCTGATTAACAGCAGTATTAAGACTTTAGACGATGCTAACAGGCGAAGGTTCATTTTCTGGATTATGACTGATAAAATTTTATCTAAACAAGGGAGGCCTAAATCATTTCTATAAAACTCATCATCTACCAATTAGTAAATAAACACCAACCAAAAGCCATTATATATCTATAGTAATTAGCTCTAATCCATTTCAAGAAAACCTAGTCAAATTGGCTTTAATAGATGTTAGCCAGATTAGTTGAAGCTTTTTATTTCTATCATCAGCTACAGTATGCCTTATCGGAATATTACAAAAATTTCCTAAATCACAGTACCAATATTGTTATTCTACATACTAACTTTGTACTCCCATTTTGGGATTTTTAAAATGTTTCTAACAACTACTGTTTTATGAGCAAAATTTTATTGGGAAGTTGGCTGCTTTCGCTACTTTTCTGTTTGCCAGCTCTGGCGCAGGATGTAACCATAAGCGGACGTGTCACTTCATCAGACGACGGGTCTCCCCTACCAGGCGTGACCGTACAAATCAAAGGTGCTACCCGTGGCACAAACACCGATGCACAGGGTAATTACAGACTAACTTCTCCAGCCAATGGCCAGTTGGTTTTTAGTTTTATTGGCTACACGACACAGGAAGTTCCCATCAACAATCGATCAACAATCAACGTCGCCCTCGCTGGCGATTCTCAGCAACTCAGTGAAGTAGTCGTAATTGGTTATGGTACCCAGAGCCGACAGGACGCTACCGGTAGTATTGGATCGGTAAAAGGGTCGGCGATTGCTCAGATGCCTATCCAAAGCTTTGAATCGGGCCTGGCAGGTCGTACGCCGGGGGTTCAGATTACCGTTCCGAATGGTGTACTTAATAACCCTCCCGTTTTCCGGATTCGCGGAACAAACTCCATTTCGCTTAGCTCGTATCCGCTCATCGTTGTCGATGGTGTTCCTACATTCACCGGTGATCAGGGTTCTACAAATGCTCCCAGCAACCCGCTGGCCAGTATTAATCCGAACGACATTGAGAGCATGGACGTAGCCAAGGATGCGGCTGCAACTGCTATCTACGGAAGCCGCGCTGCGAATGGTGTCGTATTTATTACCACCAAACGGGGCAAATCGGGTAAAGTAAAGGTTAACTACGATGGCTGGGTAGGCTTTTCAGACACCTATCGTTTGCCTGAGATGTTGAACGCCAGCCAGTATATTAATTATAAATCGGCGGCAGTAGCCAATAACCCCACGGCATCAACCGTAAAGTTTACGCAAACCAACGACGCCAATGGAAACCCCATCGATACGAAGTGGTATGATTACATTTATCGGAAAGCGGTTTCGCATAGCCACAACCTGAACATTTCGGGTGGTAGCGAGAACACAAACTACTATTTCTCAGCGGGTTACACAGCTCAGCAGGGTATTATCCGTAAGAACGATTTCAACCGCATGAACGTGCTGTTTAATGTCGACAGCAAGCTTAGTAAATTCTTTACCATTGGTGGCAAAATCGCTTATTCTAACGAGAGAAACCTTTCTGCGGGTTCGTCGGGATCGTTGAACGGCGAATCGTTCAATACCAGTGGTCTGGGGCGTGTTGGTCTGGTGTTACCTCCAATTCTGTCTCCGTACAACAATGATGGCACTTATAACCTCAACGGATCAGCCATTGGTTTTGCCAATAACATTGCTGGAACTTCTGTTTCATACCCCAATCCAGCCCCAATGATAGACCTGAACCGGTCTAACACAGAAAATGATCACATCCAGTCTAATGCTTATCTGCAATTCAAACCGCTGGATTGGATCACGCTGAGAAGTACCTATGGTATTGATTATCTGCTGGTTGACAATGACCTCTACCAGTCGCCGATCACCAGCGACGGTTACGCCAGCAATGGTAATGCCACGGCTAACTTCCGTAAGTTAAAAACATGGTTATGGACAAATACTGCCCAGTTTGACCGCTCGTTTGGTGGTGCTCATAACTTTAGCCTTCTGCTTGGTCAGGAACAGCAACGCACGACCCAGACAGGCTATGGCTTAAACCGCATCAACATTTCTGACCCAAATTATACGGTGATTCAGGCCGGTTGGGCAACCAGTAACGCATCAAACGCGCTTTATACCGAAAACTATCTGTTATCGGTTTTCGGCCGGTTGAACTACAACTTCAAAGAGAAATACTTCCTGAGTGGCAATTTACGTCAGGATGAATACTCGGCGCTGGGGGTGAAAAAAGGAACCTTCTATGGCCTTTCGGCTGGCTGGGAAATCTCCCAGGAAGGGTTCTGGAAGTCGGCTCACTTAGATAATGTGTTCAGCAACTTTAAAATTCGGGGCAGCTACGGTAAAGTTGGGAATATAGGTGGCATCAACGATTACTCACCGTATTCGCTCTATGCGTCCGGTCTGTATGGCGGTGTGCCAACCCTGTATTTCCAGAGTGTGGGTAATACGAACCTGAAATGGGAAACCAGCACTAAAACTGATCTCGGCTTTACGTTTGGTTTGCTCAACAACCGGATTACTGGTGAGCTGGCCTATTACAAAAACGACATTAATAACCTGATTCTGAACGTAGCTCAGGCTCCATCTACGGGTATTCCGGGACCACTTGGCCCGGTTACGACTGTCGTATATCCTCCGCAAAACGTTGGAGCGATGTATAACAAAGGACTTGAGGTTTCGCTGAATGCACGGGTTATCAACACCAAAGCTTTTCAGTGGTCGTCGAATTTCAACATAACCTTCAACAAAAACGAAGTGACGGCACTGGCTCCTGGGCTTAATGTAATCCAAACCTCTACTGGCTCTCTGGAAACAGTGAACCAGACGGCTCCCGGTTACTCGCTTGGCCAGCTATGGGTCGTTCGTACGGGTGGTGTTGACCCGGCAACGGGTAAGCGGATCTTTATTAACTCCGCTGGTCAGAACGTTTATTATCAGTATTATGCCCCAACCGGTCAGTTCAACTACTCGACCACGCCAGATGGAAAAACCCGTTATGTAAGCCCAACGGGTGGTTCATCGATCACGCAGGCGGCTGATGGCGTGATGTACGCCAACGTTAACCCCAAAGTATATGGCGGCTGGGACAATAATTTCAAGTATAAGAATTTCGACCTGGGCGTACTGCTTACCTATCAGTTAGGTTTTTATGTCTACTACGGTACCAATGCGGGTCTGCACGATCAGCGTTTCTGGAACAACGCTACCGATGTACTGACCGATGCCTGGCAAAAAGAAGGAGATACCGGCAAAAAATATGCAAAGCCCGTATTTAACGATAACACGTCTAACGGATCGGCGTTCCCGATGGATATCAACGTGTTCAAAGGCGACTTCCTGAAAGTACGGTCCCTGACTCTGGGTTATACGCTTCCAGCGGCCCTGCTGTCGAAGGCGAAAATCACGAATCTTCGCTTTTATGTGAGCGGCCAGAACCTGGGCGTACTTACCAAATACCCAGGTCCTGATCCTGAAGTATCGTCGAATGGCTCGGGGGTTGGTGGTAACAGCAGCCAGGGCGTTGACAGAAATACGGTCGGCAATGCCCGCACCATCACCATTGGCCTCCGGGCTGGCTTCTAATTTTGACAGGAAGAGATATCATGAAAAAGAAAATAAATAAGTCAATACTAGTTTGTCTGACTCTGTCACTGTTGGGACTCAGCTCCTGCGACAGGACTCTGCTTAATCCCATTCCCCAAACTACCGTTCTTGACGCTTTGGCCCTGAGCACACCTACCCGTGTGCAGAACCAGGTACTATCGCTATACGGAGCGTTGAAAGATGGGAATTTCTACGGGGGTCGATACGTGATTTACGGCGACATTCGGGGTGAGGATTTCATTAATGAGACCTCTAACCTGGTTACTGGTTCGGATGTATGGGGCCTGAATGCAACGAACAGCGCCACGGCTGTTGTCAACTTATGGTACTTTGGTTACCTGACCATTAACAAGTGTAATCTGTTTCTGGATGGTATGGCGGCTGGAGGTTCTACCGTTGTTGGCACCGAAGCAGCGGCTAAATACATTGCCGAAGCTAAATTTGTTCGGGCTTTAAGTTATTATAGCCTGCTTCAATACTATGCCCGTCCTTACGTAGATGGCAATGGCAGCAAACCCGGCCTTCCACTTCGGTTGACAGGTATTAGCAGCGTTGGGCAGTCAAATTTAGCCAGAAGTAGCGTTGCCGATGTTTACGCGCAGGTTCTGAAAGATTTGAACGAAGCTGAAGCAGCATTACCCGCTACCTATGCCACAGGCTCAGATAACACAACCCGTGCTCATAAGAATACCGCAATTGCATTAAAGACACGGGTTTATCTGACCATGCAGAATTACGCCAGTGTTATTACGGAAGCGAATAAAATCGTTAGTGCAACGGCCCCCTTCAAGGCCTCGACGGGTGTAGCCAACACCTTACAGCCTGATATTACTGCGATATTTACCAACTACACGACTCCAGAATCGATCCTGTCTATGCCTATGACATCGACAACGGGCGATTTTCCGGGTACGCAGAACCAGCTGGCTTATTATTATTCGCCAAGCTCGGCAAACGGTGGTGTAGGTAATTCGGAGTATTCGCTGAACGCAAAAGGAATTATTGCGGATACAACCTGGCGGGCCGCCGACAAACGGCGTTCATTTGTGAAGCAAACAGGTACAACAACCGCAAAATACTGGCTGACCAAGTATAAAGCCGGTAGCCCGTTTACCGATTACGTACCTGTTATGCGCTATTCCGAAGTGTTGCTGAACCTGGCTGAAGCCAAAGTTCGAAGCACCAACGCCATAGATGTACAGGCTGTAGCGCTGCTGAATGCCGTTCGTAATCGTTCGGATGCCACAAAAACCTATACAGCTGCCAGCTTTGCCACATCTACCGACCTGATCAATGCTATCCTGCTGGAACGGCGGATCGAATTTTTAGGCGAAGGCTTACGGAACAATGACCTGATGCGTCTGTTACAGACAATTCCGGCAAAAGGAACAGTACCCGCGAAAGCACCATCGGAACCAAACTATATCTGGCCGATATCATCGTCTGAACTGGCCCTGAATTCGTTAGCTACTGATAATTAACTCAAGAGAATTACCGGTTTGTAAGAGGTTATCTCAAACGGGATAACCTCTTTTTTTTATGCCCGATCTGCCTTCACTACTCATCGAATAGACAAACTATTTCGTATTTTAGAGGAGCAACAATTTTCTTTATGAAGAACTTCCGCCCTGCGCCTGTCATAAAAATTAGGTATATCATCTGCTTTAGCCTGTTATTGCATTCGATTGGCATGCAGGCTCAAGGCGTATCAGGTCAGCCTCCCCGAAACTGGCCTTATCTTGACCCTACCGCCGATTCGGTAGCCGGTATTAGCTTGTATAAGGCCTATGAGTTACTGAAAGGCCGAACCTCTGTTCCGGTTGTGGTAGGTGTCATCGATTCGGGGGTGGATCTTACGCACGAAGATTTGCGGGATGTCATCTGGTCAAATCCTAACGAAATCGCTGGCAACAATACTGACGATGATAAAAATGGCTATACCGACGATCTGAACGGCTGGAACTTCATGGGTGCCAAAGACGGCACGACCTATGAATACGACCAGCCCGAAATCACTCAGACGTATACCCTCCTGAAAGACAAATACGATCAGGCAAACCGCGCGAACCTGTCTCCAACTGAAAAACGGCAATATGACACCTATCAGGCGGCCAAAAAGCTCTTTCTGCAACGCTATCAGGGAGTGCGTTCTAAACGGCTGGCCTTCGCAGACACGGCCCAATTCTGGAAAGTAGCTGCCCGGATTGGTACGCTTTTGCCAGACAGTGTACTAACGCAAAAAGCGATTCGGACTGTTGATGCTGGAAACGATTCAGTAGCGCTAGCTGTCCGTGATTTGCTGGCTAGTGCTTACAATCCAGCCTTTGGATCATTCCTGGCCTATACCAAATTGGTCCGGCTGAACTGGGCGCGATTTAGATTAGTAACCGCCAGTGATGCCGACATTGCCTACAATCCAGCGTATAATCCCCGTCTGGCGATTGGCGATAATCCGGCTGATCCTACTGAACGCTATTACGGTAGCCCTACTTTGGTCATTGGCCAATCGCAGCAACTGGCCGTTCATGGTAGCCATGTGGCGGGTATCATCGCGGCCAAACGCGGTAATGGCATTGGCATCGATGGTATTGCCGACAATGCCCGCATTATGATGGTTGCCGTTGTTCCAGCCAACGGCGATGAGCGCGATAAAGATGTAGCCAATGGTATTCGATATGCCGTTGAAAACGGCGCCAAAGTCATCAACATGAGTTTTGGCAAGCGTTTATCTCCCTTTAAAGAGCAGGTCGATGCAGCTATTCGGTACGCCGAAGAGCACGATGTGCTGATTGTTCATGCCGCCGGAAACAACGGTGAAAACTTCGACTCAATTCCGGCTTACCCATCGGCCCGCTACGAGAATGGCCAGATAGCCCAAAACGTCCTGGTTGTGGGCAATAACACCTGGCGCCTTGATGGAGGATTAGCCGCCCGGTCATCGAACTATGGCCTACAAACGGTCGATCTGTTTGCTCCCGGTACCGATATTCTATCGACCATTCCTACTAATCAGTATGCCGTTTTTTCGGGCACAAGCATGGCTGCCCCCCATACGGCAGGGGTAGCAGCGTTGCTTCGGTCTTACTTTCCAAGCCTGACTGCCGTTCAGGTAAAAGACATTCTCCTGAAAAGCAGTTATAAACCCGGTATTGTTGTGCGCAAGCCTGGCCGATCGACCCAGCAGGTTCCATTTACCAGTCTAAGCAGAACAGGGGGGCTATTGAATGCATACGAAGCGGTGAAGCTGGCCTTGGCCAGTACGCCTGAACAGCCCGGTGGCCCGGCAAAACCACACTGATTACCAGTCTATTTCTCGTTTGTCGTGCCAGAATTTACCGGTTTCATGCTGGGGAGCATCCGTAGCGAGCCAAACGATGGTTTCGGCCCCTTTCTCAACAGGGCGACTGGCATTAGTACCTCCCATATCGGTACGGACCCAGCCTGGATCAACGCAGTTTACAGCAATTTTCTGGTTTCTGAGCGCTCCGGCAAACTGCTTTGTTACCGCATTCAGGGCCGTTTTCGAAATACTGTACGCCGGGGCATAGGTATCCATATCATTCAGGGCTCCTGCTCCACTCGATACATTAATGATACGGCCACCAGAAGGGCTTTTTGCCAGATAAGCCAGAAAATCCTGTATGACCATGATTGGCCCGCTAACATTCGATTTGAATGTGCGGTCGAGTAATTCAGGGTTCAGTTTCACGATAGTTTCGCCGTGGTCTTCCAGAATACCGGCATTATTGACCAATATATCGAGATGATCCGCTTTCTGCGAAAAGGTACCGCAGGCATTTCTGATACTGACTGGATCGGTCACATCGAGTTGTATAAATGTGGCCTCATAGCCTGCCCGGCACAACTCTTCGGATGCTTCGCGGCCTTTTGCCAGATCACGGGCACCAATAAAAACGGCAAAGCCACGTTGGGCTAATTGTCGGGCAACTTCTTTTCCAATGCCTTTATTAGCTCCGGTGATCAGAGCCGTACGCTGATGTTCTGTTTTCATAATCGGGTTAGTGATGGAGTAGTAAGTGCAAAAACAGATCTTTATTATATGGTCAAAAGACTGTATAATTCGGAAATGTTTTCAACACTGACTATACACTCTGTTACTCGGGCAAGCTGCAAAATGTTTACAGAAAAATAACCGTATGCTCAACCCGGCTACCGTTTCCTCATTGTTGTTACCAGATTTATTACCTTATCGACTAATCTTACAGAATTATTTAAATGGCTCACTACCCAATGAAACCGCTGAACATTCTGCTAAGTCTTGGACTGCTATTGCCTGTCTTAGCAGAGGCCCAAGTCAGCCCAGCGACCCAACCCGCAACAACGACATCCCAATCGACAACCCTTAATGCCACTAGTCGCCCGTCTGTTCGTCCCCCCGCGACCCGCGCTGCCAGTCCAGACGCCACTACCCCGTCGACATCGACAGGTTCGAAACCCAACCGAAAGCAGGAATTATACGATCAATATCACGGCATAACGAAAAAGCCAACACCACCTCCACCAGCACCAGTGACTCCGGTAGTTGTAGCCAGCGAACCGGCTCCTAAGGCGGAGGCACCGGAACCAACTCCAGCCATGACCAGCGCTCCGGAGGAAACACAGGTAGCTAACACAAATGCAAATTTCCGAATTGGCATACGAGGTGGCGTTACTTATCCTGTTTATCTGGAAAAAGTTGCAGGATCTGACCCAGCCATCAGTTTTGTTGGCGGTCTCGTCATGCAGTTTGGTCGCGGCAAATTCTCTTTTCAACCCGAGATCAATTATAGCCGGATTACACAAAAGCTGTCAAGTAGTGGTTTTGGAGCTGTAGAATCAAAATACGCTGTCGATCAGGTTGTTGTGCCGCTACTATTCAAGATTTCGACTGGCACGTTTGAAGGAAACCGCTTTTTTGTTAATGTCGGTCCATATGGTGCCTACCTGGCCAGCACCAGTATCAACGGCCTTAAGCGTGAGGTTCCCAGTAACGTGGGCCGCTTTTCGTTTGGTGCAGCGGTGGGTGTTGGTGCCATGTTAAAAGCAGGGCCTGGCCACGTAACCATCGAAGCCAGGGGTTTATATAATCTCGGCAATAGTACGGATGGTATTGTCACTGATTCAAAAACGATTATTGCAGAAGGCACGCTCGGCTATGTATTTCCGCTGGGTGGGCGCTGATCAAACTTCTTTATTATCTCATAGAGTGGGTTTTTGGAATGGCGGTGACTTCTGGTCACCGCCATTTTTGTTGTTCCTTAACGAGACACAAATGGCCTTTCGCCAAACCCAATACCCCGTGCCACGGTTCGAACCGTGGCACGGGGTATTGGGTTTGGCGAAAGGCTTCTGATTAGCTTACGCTTTCCTTCGCCACATAGGCTAAGGTGCGCTCCCATAGCCAGTCGGCATTCTCGTCGGTTGCATCCCGATTGGATGGTGACTTTGGGCGACTATCGGCAAAATAGGCTCCGTTGTTACGTTCACCAATGGATTTGAGTGGAGCTGATGCCAGAAATACAGACGTTTGCGCGCCGACTTCGGGCGTTCGCATAAACGGCCCGGCTAACCGAAAGAGCTGCCCTACCAAACCGGGAGTGTCGCTCCCAAAGTTGGTTCGTACGGCTCCCGGATGCACCGAATACGATGTAATGCCCGTTCCGGCCAATTGACGGGCCGCAGCTTTCGCAAACAATAGATTTGCCAACTTATCGTCGCCATACGCAGCCCATGACGAGAGTGTATCGATGTGCCGAAAAAAACGAGCCTTACGGCCCATGGCATGGGCTCCGGATGATAAACTGATA
Source organism: Spirosoma endbachense (assembly GCF_010233585.1). Taxonomy (NCBI): domain Bacteria; kingdom Pseudomonadati; phylum Bacteroidota; class Cytophagia; order Cytophagales; family Cytophagaceae; genus Spirosoma; species Spirosoma endbachense. The sequence continues at coordinate 8,001,832 of NZ_CP045997.1, read as the reverse complement.
ATACGCGCGTCGCCCGTTTGGGCCGCCGTTTTTTTGAGCAGATCCAGCAAGTGATAGGTCAATATAAAATGCCCGATATGGTTGGCATAAAACGACTTTTCAATCCCGTCGGCAGTAAATTCGATAGTAGCCGGTGTATATCCGGCATTATTGATCAGCACATTGAGCCGCGTATAATCGCTCCTGATTTTCTCGGCTGCCCGGCGTACTGAGTTACCATCAGCCAAATCGACCGTCAGCAAATCGACCCGGACTGCCGGGTTAGCTTTCCGCACTTGGGCCTGTGCATCAAGCCCTTTTTGTTCATTGCGGCAAAGTAGAATAAGATCGAACGAACGTTGCGCCAGCGCTTTTGCAGTAGCCAGTCCAATTCCAGCGTTGGCTCCCGTTATGAGAGCTGTTTTGATTCCCATAGAGATGAATTACAGATAACGTACGGGATGCCTGATGGTATTGTTTCACAAAGCACCTCTACTTTTAAGCTGTAATTCAGCCATTTTGTTTAGCCTTGCCTGCGGATTTTCGACATGCCAGTTGCTTCCTGCGACGTTACGGTCGGGTTTCCCGAATAGGTGATCGAACTAACTCCATTTGCCGATGCCGACAGTGTTTCAGTTACATGAATGTTTGCCTGACTAGCGCCATCCAGTTCAATTGTTGCGCGGGCAATTGTGAGCTTGGTAGCATCTAATTTACCTGCGCCACTTAACCGTATTGTAGCGCTGGTTGCCGTTCCCTGAATCGTTGCCTTCGATCCTTGCTGAACAGTCAGTTTCAGGCTCTTTGCTGTGATAGGAGCCGTCAGATTACTACCCGTTTCTACGGTTGCTGTCAGGTTATCAGCCTGAATGGGCAGATCGGACGTAACTGAACAGCCAGTGCTGACCAAAACCTGATTCAGTTTCGGAACATGAATCGTGACCGTTACGCCCTTGGTATTTTTGAAGCGCGTATTTTCGTTGAGCATCACGGTCAGTTCGCCATTTTTTACGGTAGTCACAACGTGTTCAAGCACATTGCTTTCGCCTTCAAGCTCAGCCTGCCCGGCACTGCCAGCCGTTATGCGCACCCGCATACCCACACGTACGGACAGCTTTGTAAAACTGCCGATCGTTCGTTGTTGTTTCACAATCTGTCCATTGCCAACAATACCATCCTGCGCATTGACGGTTTGATTAAAAAGGATTGTCACAGCGACAAAAAAGCCAGCGATAAGGGTTTTCATACGTGAAAAGAATTAATTGTTTATCACCCGAAAGATGCAATTATTTGGGTAAATGTTGTCTCTAAATTTCGGAATATGATCCTTTTCAGCTTTTCGCTGGGAGCCGTGCCAGGGTTACTGATATTGCTCCTGATAACCACGGCTCCCAGCGAAAAGCCTACGTCGAAAGAATTTGTTAATCTGGTTTACCAATCGGCTCAGAATACAAAGTGTCTGCTCTACTGCCATACATAAAAAAAGAGCCCCATACAGGACTCTTCTTTCGTAATGAATGGGTAGGTCGGGTATAAGCCAGAAGCCAGGATGTAGTGCGTTACGGTACCCTGTCTCCTGGAATATACCTTAAAAAAGCAGCTTCCAGCCGTTAAAAAAGAGATCTTTTCCAGGTTGTCCAGACCAATGCTTAGTCGTATCGTCGGCTTCGAAGACGTGCGTCTCTTTTTGCTTTACGATTGCCGAAATGCCTTCTTTAGCTAATGACCGGCAAATATCTTTTGTGGTGGCATCGCCTTTGCCAATCATCAATCCGATGGTTTCGTTGTCAGTTTTCATAGCGGTCAGTAGTTATATTGTTTGCACATACAATAAATTTCACAAAAACTTTACAGGCTTTCGCCCAGTGCCTGGGTAGCCTTAAATACCTGTTGTGTAAGCCGGCATACGTCGGTTTCACCGAGCGCTTTCGAATAACGTTCTCCTACCCGGTCCCAGGCCTGAGCAATAGCGGGTTGTAGCGCTTCGCCTTCTTCTGTCGGATAAATCAAGGTCTTCTTGCCTTCTGATTCGCGACGAACCAGGTGCTTCAGTTCCAGTTTTTCAACCAGGCGTGTAATAGTTGATGGGGTTAAATACAGCGTTTCGCTCAATTGCGATGGGGTGATCCCCGGCTGACCAACAACTTCACACAGTAAATAGGCGTGCGAGTAGCACATGCCAAACTTCCCAAATTCCTCGTCACCAATGGCTGTAATGGCCCGAGCCAGCGCATTGGCAGAAAACAGCAGGCAAGCACTAAACCGGGTTTCGGCTTTCTGGTCCTGCACTACTTCGCTCATTGCATTCATAGCTTTCTTTCAGATTGGTGAAACAAAGGTAGTAGATGATATTTGTATGTGCAAACAAAAATGTAAAAAAATGTAAAATTTGATTCGACTACACGTCTAAAACCCACCCTATTCAGTACCGGATGCTTCAATAAATCCGTTCTCTTTTGTTTCTTTACGGCATGACCCAACTCAAAGCAGCCATTATTGGTGGAGGCAACATTGCCGACAGTAACCACATTCCCGCCCTCAAACAACTAGCAGAACAGGTAGAGATTGTAGCCGTTTGCAGCCGCGATCTAAACAAAGCCCGCGCTCTGGCCGATAAACATGCTATTGCACACGCCTTTGCCGACACAGCCGAACTCTATCGCCAATGCGCGCCCGATCTAGTGGTTATTTGTACCCCCAATTACCTGCATTATCCCCAAACAATGGAAGCGCTGGAGCAGGGTTGCCATGTGTTCTGCGAGAAACCTCCCGCTCTGGCCGCCCAGAATGCCCGCGATATGGCCAATCTGGCAACCAGCAAAGGACTAACGCTGGCTTATAATTTTCAGCTTCGGCAAACGAGCGAATGGGCATTGCTGATGCGTTGCAAAACCGACGGACTACTGGGTTCTATTTACCATATCAAAGCCCATTTTCTGCGTCGGCGGGGCATTCCGGGATGGGGTTACTTTACCAACAAAACCATGCAGGGCGGTGGTGCGTTAATGGACCTCGGTGTGCATGTGCTCGACCTGGCCTTGTGTGCTTTGGACTACTCCACACCCGATCAGGTTTTGGGCAACACCTATGATTTTATCGGGAAAGCGGGCGGAAAAGGGCTAATGGGGACCTGGAATCCGACAACGTTCGAGGTCGAAGATGCGAGTACCGCTTATATTACATTTCCGAATAAAGCATCGATTATGTTATCGGCTTCGTTTGCCCTGAATACACAAGCTGACAAAGACCGGAATCTGGAAATTTTTGGTAGTAAGGGTGGTGTGAAGTTATTTCCGTTTACGCTTCATACCGAATTGGCGGGTGAACTGGCGGATGTTCAGTTCCCGTATCTGGAAGAAACCGATATTCAATTGAAAAACACAGCCGCTTTTCTGGATGCCTGTCAGGGAAAACCGTCAACTGTTTGCACCGGCGAACAGGGCGCTATTTTACAGGAAATCATCGAGCGCATTTATCAGTCAGCCGAATCGTAATCGGTTCTCATGCTCCCCGAAAGTTGGCTAGATCCGTTTAGACAAAAGACTGCCGGAATTCTACCGGAGAGACTTTTGTCTTTTGCTTAAACAGTTTGTTGAATGATTGGGGATGCTCAAACCCCAGCCTGTAAGCAATTTCGGCAACGGTCAGGCTACTGGTACTTAAACTATCTTTAGCCTTTTCAATGAGTCGGTTATGGATATATTGTTGAGTACTTTGGCCCGTAAGCGACTTTAACATGTCGGTCAGATACCGGGGCGAAACCGACAGATAGTCCGACAACTCCTTAACCGACGGTAATCCAGTGAGCGATGCCTGTTCGGTATCCAGCCGAGCGGCCAGATAGGCATCCATTTTAGCGATCAAATCCGTGTACACAACTTTACGGGTAATGAATTGCCGATTGTAAAAGCGATTGCTGTAGTTAAGCAACAACTCAATTTGTGAGACCAGTACATCCTGACTGAACTGATCAATACTGCCAGCCAGTTCATTGGCTATCGTATCGAAGAGCGCACTGATAATCTTTTTTTCTTTGTCCGCTAAAAACAGGGCTTCAGAAACACCGTACGAAAAAAAACCGTATCTGTTTATTGCTTTGCCAAGTGGATAATTCCGGACGAAATCCCGATGAAAATAAAGCGTATAGCCGTCATAACTGCTTTCTTCGCCCGACATCGTAACGACCTGATTAGGCGCCAGAAAAGCCAGACCACCTTCCTCAAAGTCATAGTAGCCCTGCCCGTATTTTACCTGGCCTCTAAAATTTAGCTTAAAGGATATTTTGTAGAAATCGATGCTGAATGATGACCCCGCATCGGCCAGGCTTACCGCCGACTTTTCGTAGTTGACTAACGCAATGAGCGGATGTAGCGGTTTAGGTAATCCCAGACGTCTCATCAACTCCGAGATGCTGTTAATGACATGTAGTTTGGGAGCCAGGGCTTTCATTTTCAGGGAACATTGTTAGAGGTAGGGTAAGTTGATTTGGCTCAATCCTACCTCTTGATGACGAACACGTTAATCCTGTGCAGTAGGGCGAATAACTATATCGCCAACTTCTACGCTTGCGGGTTGTTCAATGGCGAACGCAACGGCGCGGGCAATCGCATCCGGTGAAATAGCGAGCGTTTCCATATTTTTAGCGATGGCGGCCTTTATGTGGGGGTCTTTCATATGGTCAGCCAGTTCGGTCTGTACAAACCCCGGTGATATGCCAGTTACACGCCACTGCCCTCTGGACTCCTGGCGCAACGCTTCGCTAACCGTACGAACAGCATTCTTTGTGCCGGCATATACGCCCTGCATGGGTACGATCTTAATCCCGGATGTTGACATAATGTTGATAATATGCCCCGAGCCCTGTTGACGAAAAACGGGTAGTGCAGCGGCAATACCGTAGAGCACACCTTTAAGATTCACGTCGATCATCTCTTCCCAGCCATCAACATCTATGTCGTCGATACGGGATAGCTGGCTCATTCCAGCATTGTTAATAATAACGTCAAGTTTGCCGTAACGCGCACAGGCCAATTCGACAAGGCCCAATAAATCACTCTTTCGTTTAACGTCTGTAAGTATATAGGCTGCCTCTCCGCCCATTGCCTTAATCCGGTCGCTAAGTGCCGCAAGGCGATCTGACCGACGTGCGCCAAGCACGACTTTCGCACCTCGCTTAGCAAGCAGGAGCGCAGTAGCCTCGCCAATGCCGCTACTTGCACCCGTGATTGCCACAACCTTACCGTCAATTCCATTTTCCATACAAGTGCTTGTTTTGGTCAGTTTTTACACTGCAAAATTCCAAAACACGAGCAGTCGAAATGTAGCCAAAACAGCAAAATCTGTAGTCTGAATGTCAATGGCTTATCAGGCACTGAACCAGCACGACCTTTATTAGTAGTATCCTCGTCCTGTGCTGAGCCCCGTAAACTCACTTCCTGACCGTTTTTTTCACGCTTAGACTTTTGCGTAAAATACCGTCCTGGTTTTATACGGAGGTGTTCGTTATTTCCTTGGCAAATGCACTTCGGCCATCATGCAACGCGCAGAACCTCCGCCATTGCCTTCAATCATCGATAAATCAAAATGCAGTAGCGTAGCATAGTCATCGATCTGATCAATCTGTTTGGGCGTCAGTGATTCGAAGGCGCGGGTAGACATCACGAGCAGTTTCTGGCCTTTCTGAGTCTGAATCATCAGCATGTTTCCGGCAAAACTGGCCATTTGTTCCAGCGTAATATCGATCACGCGTTTATTGAGCCGCTCAAGTTCCTGGCGTACCATAAGCCGCTCATCCGGATCGCTGATGGCCGACAGGCAAACCACTGCGAACGTATCGCCGATACACATCAGTACATTCGTGTGATAGACAGCTTTACCATTCGCATCAGCCGCCCGGAACGACACCGTCCGATAACCCGTCTGATTGGCAAATTCGGCCAAGACATCAGGATGGGTCCGGGGCGACAGACTGGCAAAAGCTACCCGGTTCATTCGATCCAGAACCATACTCCCTGTACCTTCCAGATATTTTCCTTCCTTCTCAAAATAGGTCAGGTCAATGACTTTAGCCACGTGAAACCGCTCGGCAAGGTCGTTAATGATATCGGGTCGGCGTTCGAGTCGACGATTTTCTGCCTGCATCGGATAGAGCACAACTGTTCCGCTGGCATGGAATGATACCCAGTTATTGGGGAAAATAGAATCCGGTGTATAAGGATCAACAGTATCGTCATATACCATCACATCTACCCCAATAGCCTGAAGCTGGCGCACCATTTCGTCGAATTCGCGCCGGGCATCCTCCTGGGCTACATCCTTCGTCTGCGCAGCCAGTTTAACATCCTGAAACGCATTTGACTCGGCAGTTTCGGGGTTAAACCCAAAGTGAACGGGGCGAATCATTAAAATACGGGAAGTAGCTTGTGATTGCATAGTAGTCTATGAGTCGGTTAGTCAGTTAGTCAGTACCACTGAATCAGTCAGCAAATTAGCACTGATGAATTAATTGTTCAACGATTGCACAAAAGCGTAACTCATCTTTGCTGGTTCTTCGGTCATAAATACGAATTAAATACGCTGGCCTTCCTGACTATATCCTGGCCAAAAAGCAAGATAACTCATTGTACGAACCTCATTTAGGTGATCGGTCAATGTCAGAAAACCAGGCAAATTCTATTGAACTTCTTCGACCAAAACGTCAGCACTACATCAACTTACGAACTCAAACTTCTTCTCTTAACAAAGGCAGGCTCATACAGTGCGATCCCCCTCTGGCCCTCGACAGTTCGGCCGATGGAAGCATGATAAAGGTATTTTCAATTGTTTCCGGAGATGACTCCCCCCGCTCAAAACGCTCCAGCAATTTAGCAGCGGCAACGACTTCGAAACCCGCGCCCCGAAATGCCTCAGCGGTTTTTTCATTGCGATCGTATCCGATAACAACACCGTCTTTCAGGGCCAGCAGGTTACAGGAATCGGTCCATTGTTCCCGCGCTCCGAACGGAAATTCATTGTTACCCGAATAGATGAACTGCACAGGGTCAGTGGCCCCCAGATCGTTTTTGCTAATATCGGCCAGCAGGTCCTCAAGATTTTCGATTTCGATGGGCTTATGCTCGAGCCCTTTAATAAACTGGAGTATTTTCAGATCTTCAGATACATCTTTCGGCGCGAAAAAATGAATGACATCCCGCTTTTTTGCCTCGTCGCCCGTACGGGCAAGCGAACCCAGCAGCACCCATACATTCCGTTTCACCTGCGTAAAGATCGTGTCGATATGCATGTAGTCGCGCTTCTTCGGAATTTTAAGAATCGTGACGGTGTCTACCAAATTCTTATCAAACACTAAGCGCATCACCTGCTGTGCAGCGTATAACGTTGTGCGTTCACTTACGCCAATCATCAGGTGGCGTTGCGCAATCATCATCACATCTCCCCCTTCCAGTGTGGAGCGGGTTACATCGCGATTTACGTCGGCATCCGGCAGCAAAAAGGCGTGTTCGTTATCAGGAATCTCAATGATTTTATCCTGATAGTTGGCAAACAACGGGTGATTAAAGAAAATATACTGAGTCAGTAAAGCTTCACGGGTTCGCGCCAGTTTAGCGGGTTTGTTCAGCAGGATATGATCGTTGATAACGATGCCAATGTCGCGCGTGAAGATGAAGTTCGGCAACGGGGCAAAGAGCATTGTCAGGTCAGGCAACGACCCCGAAATCATTATTTTGGCCAGTTCGGCCGGATCGTACTGGTTTAGCTGCTGCTGAGTGCGGAACGATGTGCGTTCGATGCCACAAATAGCGGCAATCAGCCGTATGCGAATGGATTCGTCCTCCAGAATATCGGCCAGCAGGCGCTGAATATCGATCACCTTATCCGACTTAAAATAGTCGTCGTGGTCAGGTTTAAAGAACGACCTGTCAGAGTCGGGTCCGAGGCTGGCCACTTTGCCCCGTACTTTATCAGGATCAAGGAAATATAACAGAATCTTAACGTAATAATCGTACTCATCCCGACGCATCATGTCGAGGTGTACAATATCTTCAAAGAGCCAGTCCTGTGCTTTTGAGGGTATAACTTTACCTAGTCCCCGATCAGGACTGTGAATAAGCAAACGCTTCAGTGTACCAATTTCCGACGAAACATGAATGCGCTGTGGAATAACCGGCAGAGTACTATTTTCTGCCATGATTAACTCAACAGACGCCGTGTTATTTTGATTGTTCATGCGCACATCCGGCTTCCGTTTACTATCGGCCCCGGATTTGCAAGGTACGGTTTTGGCTGGGTAAATGAAAAGGTCCGTTCAGGTTCGACCATAAGCCCAGACGATCTCCGCCAGCTACATGGAAACCGATCAAACCACCGTTTTAGCTCATCGTCAATCTGCGTTAACTCCCAGTTTTAAGCTTGCTGGCCCAGAAGTAGACCGGGCTCGTGTTCATCAAACGTTTAAGAATAGACTTACTCATTGATCACCATCTCTCCAGATCTTAATCCAGTTGAAGAGTGCTTAAAAGAAGTGCTCGCTCGTTTCTTCGATCAGAATTTACCGGTCTACACTAAGCTTATACTACTGTTAATGAGACAATTACCCGATTTATCAATAGCCTGATAGAAGGGAATGGCTCTGGCATTGCCTTTAGACTACGCAATACTTGACGGGGTCTGACATAAGCAAATTGCTATCCAATTGTAACTTCTTAGCTTTTCCAGGTCAGCTTTCGCATGAGACGGGCGATGGTTTCATACTGCTAAAAAGCATTTTCATATTATTTTCTTCAGTTTATAGAAGCCTAAAAAGCTTAGTACCTTTTTTTTCATCGCCAAGGCATACATCTTGATCAATACCCTAGTGGACAGAATTCAAATAAAATGTATGACTACTGCTAATCACGGCACCACCTTTCATTACTGCTTATCGATAAAGTGCGATTAAGGAGTGCCTGGATTCCGATCTATGCCTGCTCAGTTGCCCATTCCGGCCTCTAACGATAGTAGCCAGCTACATCCAGGAGAACTGAATTCCCGAACGGCACTAGCCTCATAACACTACGATCTGGCACATCAACATTTACCATGCAAGTATTTTACCCACTGTAACTATGAAGTTCCTCTATCACGTTCAGTTCATTTTCCTTCAGATTCAGGAAACGAAAACCCACTGGAACCAACCCTTATTCCGTTGGATTCTCAGTACGACATCCCCTTTACTCAATATCCTACCCGGCTTCCAAACGGTAGCGCGGGCCTCAGGCTGGCAGGGAAGTACTCCGCCAATCAATGGGCCCTTGATGCTAAACCATTCCAGTCAGCAGTCGTCAGGAGCTTCTTTTAACGCTGACGCTTCGCTCCCGGCTCAGGCGATTCCGCCCAACGCGGTAATTGTCTCTTCGCTGGCGGATTCAGGGACTGATCAGTCCTATACGGTTCGGGTTGATAACGATTCGGGATATAACATAGATAGGCCAGCAATCACTTATTAGTACCCTAACCCTAAAGCCTTAGGCCATTTAGCGGCCTTACTGCTTTCTCCAAATAGGTTGTTTTTACCCTGAAAGAGTTTCCCTAACCAACCATTTCATCGCGTGCGATAACCAGTTAGGAAGGGATCTCTTTCATCGTTTCAATCTGATCTTTAGCTAGTCACCCTATCATTCCACTGACTACTCAACGCCATCCCCAGGACTGGCAATCACTGGTCACCAGGAGTACTAGAATCGATGAGCTAGCCTAAAAATAAAAGTCAATCAACGGCACTATGTCCCCGTTTTCTATGTCAAACTTTACTCTATTCATTCACCAGACTCAAGCTGGCAAGTTGGCCAGCAGCCCTGTATCGGCTGCCACAACAGGCGACTCCCAGCCAGCAGGGGCCAAAAGCGTCTCGATACCCGCCTGGTCTACGATAAAGCAATCACTTGGGTTTATCCTTATCAGTTACTTAATAAGTATCTTTCCTTCAGCCATTTACGGCCAGGGGGTAGAGATCCAAAAAAGTGTATCAAAAAGTACCATCAATCCACAATCGGATTTCACCTACACTCTTAAGTATAGCTGTACCAGTATTACTGATCCCTGTCAGGATGTGGTGATTACCGATAAGTTACCTCAGGGTGCAACGGAGGTTAGGCTCTTTTCGCAGATAGGTACGACCTCGTATAATGCGACAACCGGGATTGCAACCTTTACTTTGGGAGACCTACCTGCCGGGACAACTGGACAAGTAGAAATTAGACTTCAGGTCGACGGAAGTATACCCGGTGGTACTGTATTACCCAACAGTGCTACTGTTACTTCAGGCGGAACACCCATTGTTAGTAATAGTGTATCCACGACCGTTAATACCCAGCAAGCTACTATTCTAAGGAAATTGACTGGTAGCACCAATTCGGCTGGTAGCAATGTATTCTCACAGGGTTCTGAAGGCTATTATTTATTTGACTTTAGTAATTCTGGCAATACCTCATTCAGCAATTTCTGTTTAGCAGATTCGACGCTACCTATACCCGATAAACTGCGGGTTACATCCATTCAAACAGGGGAATACAATAATTACTGGGGGGATGCCGTACCCGAAACGGTTACGGTTTCTTATAAAACGAATCTTAACACCAGTTACCAAGACCTATCTGGTTCGCCCTTTTCAACCAGCGTATCGTCTTCAGTAACACCGACATTAGCCGCTAATGAATACATTACAGCCGTAAAGTGGTGTTTTAATGGAACGGCACTACCAGGCTTTAGTGTCCTTAAGGAACCTACTATTGTCGTCGCGGTAGCGGCTGATGCTCCGTTGGGCGATTATCAAAATTGCTCGACGCTTAACCAGGACGGTACAACAGTCCGTCAAGCCTGTGCCTCATTCACAGTTAAAACGCCTGTTAACGGAGCCATTACTCATATCATTAAGACCAACGGCAATCCTTCCAATACTACACCAGGAGATACCATTACGCATACAGTGACCATCACCAATTTGGAGTCGGCAACTCAAGGCTTGCAGAACGGCAGAGTGCATGATGGATTCATAACCAACAATTATGAATACGTACCCAACTCCTGGACCTACACCGGTCCAGGTTCGCCCCCTACGTTTACAACGACTCAGGCAAATGGTAATACGTATCTGAATTGGACCCTAACCGGTGAGCTTCCTGTAGGTGCTCAAATGCAGTTGTCCTACAAATTAATCATACGTCCTGGCAATGGAGGTTTCCTACCGAATAGTGTTCTCGTAAACGGATCGAATGTTTATTCATGTTCGGCCCCAACTGTAGGAGCTGACTCCTGGGATTTGGATCAGGATGGGGATTTTGAAGAAACCGTCTGCATTGGTTATTCAGAGTTGTTGGTTCGTTCATTAGCCCTGTTGAAATCTGAGAAGTTGGTAAAGGGGCAGTTAGATGCTGCTTATTCCAAGTACCCTGCTTATGGGCAAACCGTTCCGGGTGGCCTGGCCGATTACCGGCTCCGCGTTTCCAACGACGGAAATGTCCCGATGAAGAATATTGTCATTATTGACGTCTTACCCTTCATTGGCGATAAAGGCGTATTGGATACGCAAGACCGACTCACACAGTGGCGGCCCAACTTGGCTGGTCCTGTAACGCCACCCGCTGGTGTGAGCGTTTATTATTCGACCCAACCCAACCCATGTCGGCCCGAACTTAACTTCAGCCCTGCTGGCTGTACGAATGCCAACTGGTCGACTGTACCTCCTACGGATATCACCACGGTTCAGTCTCTCAAGTTCGATTTTGGTAGTATCGTTATCCAGCCCGGCGATTCACTCTTCCTGGCCTGGCCAATGCGCGCACCAACTGACGCACCCACCAGTGGCGAGATTGCCTGGAACTCTTTTGGCTATATTGCTGCCCGTAACGATAATAATGTTCAGCTTCTGGCCGCCGAGCCCATCAAGGTGGGTATTCAGGTTAACCCACTGATACCCGCTGTCTATGGTGACTTTGTTTGGCTCGATACCGACAAGGATGGTGTTCAGGATACTGGAGAACCAGGTATATCAGGCGTGCGCGTTGAACTTTACAAAGACAACGGAGATGGTATATCAGATAAAAACACCGATACCTATGTCGGATTTACGGTCACTGATGCCAAAGGTCGTTACCTCTTCTCCGGTTTACAAGCCGGCGATTATTATGCTATTTTTTATCCACCTTCTGGCTATGCTATTTCACCTAGCCTGGCCGGTAGCAACCCTAGTGTAGACTCCGAAGGAACCATTGCTGCGGTCACTCATCTGGATGCCGGGGAAACCGACCTAACCTGGGATTTGGGCATCTTCCCCAGCACTGCCTGCAATGTGCAGATTACTAATGTTACTGTTAGTGATTGTAATTACTCGGGTGGAGTGAGCCGGGCCACCGTCAACGTATTTGTGACCTGGGCCAATGCACCAGCAGGACAGGACATCACAGTGAGCTTGGCAGGAGCTACTGCTCAAACTATCGATGTAACCGGCGCAGCTACCTCTCCAGTTCTGGTCAGCTTCACCATTGCAGCTGACGGAGCTAATCATGCTATCACGGCTGGCTTCGCTACGGTGGCCTGCCAGGACAACAGTTCCATACTATCTCCTCAACCCTGTGCGCCAGCGGTTTGCTCAATTGGCCTGACTAATGTGCTGTTCGGAGCCTGCACAGGCACCAAACGACAGGTAAATGCAACGGTTTCGTGGAGCAACGGTCCCCAGGGAGAGAACATCATTGTGACCTGGGATGGCGTACCCGTAGATACCATTCTGGTTTCGGGAGGTTTGGGTTCTCCTCAGCCGACAAGCTTTTATGTAACAGGAGGAACCGGCAACCATACGCTTTCAGCCAAATTCGCCAGCAAGGCTACTTGTTCAGCTTCAGTTTCCAACTTGACGGTAGCGGCTTGTGCCTTACCGTGTAATATAACAGTCAATGCCACTTCGACCAGCATCTGCGAAGGCCAAACCGGCACGCTTACCGCTTCGGGGGCCACTACCTACCTGTGGAGCAATGGCGCTACCGGCTCGTCCATCTCCGTCAATGTGGCCGGCACCTACTCGGTGACGGGTACCACATCAGCGGGTTGTTCGGATGTGGCCACCGCCACGGTCACCATCAACCCCGTCGCTACCCTCAATGTCACATCCGCCACCGTCTGCGAAGGCCAGACGGGCACCCTTACCGCATCGGGAGCGACCACCTACCTGTGGAGTAACGGGGCCACTACGGCTTCCATCAATGTCAATGTAGCCGGCACCTACTCGGTGACGGGCAACAGTGGCTCGGGTTGTACCGGGGTTGGATCGGGCATCCTCTCGGTCAGCCCTCCCCCCACCGTCAACGTCTCCTCCATCAGCATCTGCGCCGGACAGACGGGCACGCTCACCGCTTCAGGAGCATCTACCTACCTGTGGAGCAATGGCGCCACGGGCTCATCCATCTCCGTCAATGTGGCCGGCACCTACTCGGTGACGGGTACGACGACAGGTTGTTCGGATGTGGCCACCGCCACGGTCACTATCAATCCCGTGGCCACCCTCAATGTCACCTCGGCTACCGTCTGCGAAGGCCAGACGGGTACCCTTACCGCATCGGGAGCGACCACCTACCTGTGGAGTAACGGGGCCACTACGGCTTCCATCTCGGTCAATGTGGCCGGCACCTACTCGGTGACGGGCAACAGTGGCTCAGGTTGTACCGGGGTTGGCTCAGCCACCCTCACGGTTAGCCCACCCCCCACCGTCAACGTCTCCTCCATCAGCATCTGCGAAGGCCAAACCGGTACGCTCACCGCATCCGGAGCATCTACCTACCTGTGGAGCAATGGCGCCACGGGCTCGTCCATCTCCGTCAATGTGGCCGGCACCTACTCGGTGACGGGTACGACGACAGGGGGGTGTAGTGATGTAGCTACCGCCACGGTCACCATCAATCCTGTCGCCACCCTCAATGTCACCTCGG